>CAYWGS010000025.1:0-17397 GCA_964457525.1 uncultured Erysipelotrichaceae bacterium
ATCAACTTATCTTAGAGGATACCTCAACGAACTGTGGAATAGAAATAGAAGGATATTAAAAAGACCAAATGAGATGAACATTTGATCTTTTTTTACTATCGATTTCTACCAAATTGCTTATTCTGTGCTGTTGATAGATTTCGATTTTGCATTATAGGAGTGGTAGTACAATCGACTGGAGTTCTTCCATCTTCATAGGCTTCAAAGGTTGCCTTATGATTTTCAGATGCATTCTGAAGACTTGTAAATACTCTTTTGACTATAACCGGTAAATCTTCATCCAAATATTTATCGTATAATGCAATATTATCGACTTCCGCTTTAACTCCAATCGCATAAGCTTCTTCAAGTGAATCTGGGACAACTGCGTATTTACTACCATTGTCGCTTGGAACTTCTAACTCGTACGCTTCAAATAATCGTGTTAATGCACTAATGTGCATCGTTTCTGCTCTAACTAAGTTTGCAAATGGAGTTTGTGCACCAAATTCATCAATAATTGCTTGATACTCAGCACGAGCTTTATACTCATCATTAATTAATACCGTAAACATTTCTTTCAAATCCGCTAATTCTTCAACACTAACTTCTTCTACCACTAATGGATATTGTCTTGTTTGATTCGATGTCTGATTTCCATATCGAGCATCAACCGCTAATAGGCTAGAACTTAACAATAATCCACCAACACTTAAACTAACTAATCCTTTTAATATTGTTTTATTCATACGTTTTCTCCTAAAGCATTTGCTTTACACCCTTACTTTAAAAGAAAAATGTCACAGAAATATGTCTAAACTCTTCTATTTCTGTGACATTCTATAATCTTATGAATTTAATTTGTAATTATATGCACTATACGTACGATAACCACCGGATAAGTTATACAAGTTTGTATATCCATGGCTTCTTAAAATCATGATCGCTAAGTAAGCACGTAAACCAACATAACAATTCACCACAATCGGTGTGTCTTTCGCTACTTTTATTTCGCTTAATCTTTGACGTAAATTATCAACTTCGATATTGATTGAACCTTGAATGGATCCTTCTTCAAATTCTTCTGGTGTACGTACATCAAGGAATAAAGCATTTTGTTTGATAAAGTCTTCTACTTGACTTGGATAAGCAACTTTATACGCTCCATCCACCATATTCTCAGCGATATAACCTAAAATATTAACTGGATCTTTAGCCGATGAGAATGGAGGTGCATAGGCTAATTCTAAATCACTTAAATGCGTTACTTTTAAACCAGCTTTAATGGAAGTCGCAATCACATCAATACGCTTTTCGGTTCCTTCTTCCCCAATCGCTTGAGCCCCTAAGATTTCAAGTGTTTCCGGGTTATAGAGTAGTTTTAAACTAATGTTTGTAGCATTTGGATAATAGGACGCATGATTATTACGATGAGCATGAATGGCTTGGAAAGGAATCTTCTTCATCTCAAGTAGACGTTGATTATTTCCTGTAGCCGCAACGGTTAGGTTAAATACTTTTAGAACAGATGTTCCAAGTGAACCTTTATATTCAACATCTTTACCATTTATAATATCCGCAACTAAACGAGCTTGACGGTTTGCTGGCCAAGCCAGGGCGATAGCAGTATCCCCTTTAGTAACGAAGTCTTTAACTTGAATCGCATCACCAAGCGCATAGAAACCATCCACAACTTCTTGTGTTTCCGCATCCATGACTTGAAGTTTAGAATTTGTAACAATATGTCCACGCGGGCCAATTAACACATTCGCTTTCTTCGCTAACGTATTTTCAGGCACAACACCAATCGATAAGATGATTAAATCTGTATCGATAATATTTCCACTTTCAAGATGGATTTTTTTACCTTCTTCACTGAACTTTAGTAATCCATCTCCTAAGACTAAGTTAACACCATTTTTATTCAGTTCTTGATGAACAAGTTGTGCCATTTCAAAATCAAGAGGCGCTAATACTTGTGGCATCTTTTCTACAATCGTAACCTTTATGCCTCTTTCGGTTAGATTCTCAGCCATCTCAACACCAATGAAACCACCACCTACGACAACCGCTGTCTTAGGTTGAGTTTTCTCAATCGCATTGTAAATCGCATCGGTATCCGCAATATTACGAAGTACATATAGATTCTTAGATTCCTTTAATCCTTCAATTGGTGGTTGAATTGGTTTAGCACCAGGGGATAAGACTAAAACATCATAGGATTCTTCATATATTTCATTAGTAAGTACTTTACGTACTGTTACTTTTTTATCGTTACGATTAATATCCACAACTTCAGAGAAGTTACGAATATCTAAATTGAATCGTTCAGACATGCCTTCTACTGTTTGTACAAGTAAATCTTCACGATCGGTAATCACATTCCCGATATAGTAGGGTAAACCACAGTTCGCAAAACTAATATACTCATCTCTCTCAAACATGATAATTTGATCGTGTTCATTTAAACGTCTTAAACGTGCTGCAGCAGTTGCACCACCTGCAACACCACCAATAATAACAATCTTTTTCATACTACTTAACCAATCCATACTTCCATGATCCAACACCACCAATGTTGTGAACATTAGTATAACCTACTCTTTTCAAGTAAGCGGTTGCATCAGAAGCTCTACCTCCACTTAAACAAATAACAAAAATGGTTTGATCTTTCTTAGGGAGAACAGATTGGAAACGGTTTGGTAATGTATCTAAAGGAATGTTTACACTTCCTTTAACGTGTCCTTCTTTAAATTCCTCTTTAGTTCTAACATCAATAAGTTTGATGTTTGGATCATTTTGAAGTTGTTCGTACGCTTTATCCTGACTTAAATGGTTTGATTGAAAAAAATTAAACATGAGATTCCCTTTCCTCGTTATTTTCGAATAAACTTTCATAATCTGTTTCATAGACTTGAACGAATTCTAAGAGTCTTTCAATCTTAGAGAAATTAATAAATCGACTTTCTCTTAGAATTTCACGGTTTTCAGACCACACAATGACTGTTGGGACCGTAAAGACTTGGTGTTGACCAGCAATTTCTGGATAATGACCTGCATCAACCGCTACATAGTCTACATGATACTTTTCCAACATATCTTTTAAACGTGGTTCGATCGCATGGCATACCCCACAAGTCTCCATTTGAAATAACATGACAAATGGTTTTTGATTGGATTTAAATTTTATCAATTGATTTGTTGGGTTTGTGACTACACCTCGATGACTCATAGAATCCTCCTATCTAAATAATACATTCCTAGTATAAGGGGACACTTCTTGAATTTCAAGTTATTTGACTAAAAAAAGAGTTTTTCAACTCTTTATTGCTCACCCATTAACTTACGAGCTTGTTCAAGAATCTTTGGACCATTCATTGATCCATAAGAAACCATATCCATCGGTTCAACTGGGCAGTTTTTGATTGCCTCTTGATACTTCTTTAACATATGACGTACTTGAGGCGCAACCAATACTACATCCGCATCACTCGATTTACTAACAACGGTCGTCGTATCGTAAGCGTCACAAGTATAATCATAACCGCCTGCTTTAATCGCTTCACGAACTTTTAATACCAATAAACTACTTGACATTCCAGCACCACAAAATAATATGATTTTCTTCATTTTGATTTCTCCGTTGTCCTTATTCTATCGAACAATATATTTGAATTCAATATTTTCTATAGCATTCGTTTGATTTCGTCCATCTCATCTAAAATCTTTTGATCTTCATCCGAAATTAAGAAGTCTAGTTTTGCATTTTCAATCATCCGTTCCCTATTTTTTGACTTAGGAAGTGGTAGTGTCCCTTTATCTAAGCAGTATCTTAAACACAACTGAGCCACACTAACATGATACTTACTCGCAATATCAATGAGTGTTTCATCTTGGAATACACTTCCTGTGCCAAGTGGAGAGTACGCTTCAACTAAGATATTATGCTTGCTACAGAAATCAACAATCTCATCCTGAGTATATCCGACAGAGAATCGAATCTGATTAATCATTGGAACAATCTCACAATTGTCTAAGATATTTTGTAAATCATGTACACTAAAATTACTTACACCAATTGCACGTATTTTACCTTGTTTATATAAATCTTCCATCGCTTTATACGCTTGTACATTCTCGACATCACACGATTCACCACGTTTATCCCATGGCCATGGCGCATGCATTAAGTATCCATCCATGTAATCTAAACCCAACTCTTGAAGTTGTAAATTGAAGGCTTGTATTGTCTGATCATAACCAAGCGCAGGTGCTCTTAATTTGCTAACCACAAATAATTCATCACGGCTCACGCCAGAATCACGAATCGCACGTCCTACAGCTTCTTCGTTATGATATGACTTAGCTGTATCAATATGTCGATATCCAACTCGAATCGCATCCAGTGTTGTTTGGTATGCTTCTTCATTTGGAATTTGCCAAGTACCATAGGCTATTTTAGGAATCTTTACACCATTATTCAACGTATATGTTTCGATAAGATAGTTCATACATTCTCCTTTTTTATATTGTAAAACCTAGAGTTAACTCAAGGTCAATATTTATTTATGATACTTCCCACTAAACTCATTAACAATCACTTTAATCACAGATACATGATTGACCATATTTTCATCAAAAGCATATTCCTTTTGTGTTTCATGTTTCATTAACAAGGATAATCCTTTTAATTTCTCATCATAATTACTAAGGATTGTCGCGACACCATTTCCAATAATGCTTTTAAATCCAAAAGAAAAATCACATGCTTTTTCTCCCTCAATGAGTCGATGATCACAATCCATTTCAACACATACATTTGGATTCTTTATGATTGCGTCTATTTTACGACCAACTTGTGCACTATGAAAATAGAGAATAAGTTGTTTATTTACATATTCAAAACCATAATTCAAAGGCACAACATACACACCCTTATCATCTAATAAACCAACATGACAGATACGACATTCTTCCACAATACTTAACAACTCTTGAATATCCGTCACTTCACGATCTTTGCGTCTCATATTAGCCTTCCAGTTGGGTTAAATCCAACCTAAAATACTTCGCCCCTTCAATCGGATTATCATAATATGCATCAATCTCTTTAAACCCAAACGATTCATACAATGTAATCGCTGGTTTCATCGTATCGAGCGTATCTAACAGGATGTTCTTATACCCGATATCAACCGCATCTTGAATCACTCGTTTAATAAGTAATTTACTAATCCCTAATCCACGATATCCATTTCGAATATACAATCGTTTGAGTTCAGCACTATCATCATTAAAACGTCTTAGTGCTACACATCCAACTTCTTTATCGTTTAATAATGCAAGATAGAGTCTTCCATCAGGTTCTTCATATTTACCCGGCAATTCGTCAAGCTCTTGCTCGAAATCTTGAAAACATAGATCAATATTCAGTGAGTTGGCATATTCTTTGAAGAGTTGTCTAACTTTGTTTAAATGATTCGTACCACGAATAATTCTTATGTTCATGATCTTTCTCCAACCTTTTATTAGTAAAATTATACCTTAATTTGATAATAATAAAATGATGACTTGACTTGGAGTTAACTCAAGAGTATACAATGATATCAAACGGAGGATCGAAAATGGAATATGTAAAATTAGGCAATACAGGGTTGGATGTTTCACGTATTTGCTTAGGTTGTATGGGTTTTGGAGATGTATCCACTGGTTTTCATCAATGGGTTATTGATGAAGAGAAAAGTAGAGAAGTCATTAAACACGCATTAGACTTAGGAATCAACTTCTTTGATACAGCAAATGTCTATTCAGCTGGTACAAGTGAAGAATATTTAGGAAGAGCACTTAAAGATTTTGCGGATCGTGATAAAGTCGTCATCGCTACAAAAGTTAACTTTAGAATGCATGAAGGCCCGAATGGAGCTGGATTATCTCGTAAGGCAATCATGAGTGAAGTTGAAAAGAGTTTAAAACGTCTACAAACAGATTATATTGATTTATATATTATTCATCGTTGGGACTACAATACACCGATAGAAGAAACCATGGAAGCTCTTCATGATTTAGTTAAAATGGGTAAAGTACGTTATATTGGTGCATCTGCGATGTATGCATGGCAATTTCAAAAAGCTCAATATGTTGCGGAGAAGAATGGATGGACTAAGTTTGTATCCATGCAAAATCACTACAATCTTATTTATCGAGAAGATGAAAGAGAATTGATACCCTTCTGTATCGAAAGTAAAGTTGCTCTCACACCTTATAGTCCACTTGCATCAGGTCGATTAACACGTGCTAAAGCGGAAGGTTCATTACGCTCTGAAACTGACAAAACACAAAAGATGAAGTATGCATCCATGGAAGAAGTTGATCAACCAATTATTGATCGTGTTGGAGAAATTGCGGAAAAGTATGGTGTGCTTCGTTCACATGTGGCTCTAGCATGGTTATGGAATCGTGCTGCAGTTGTATCCCCAATCATTGGCGCTACGAAACTCAGTCATATAGATGATGCGGTTGAAGCATTAAAACTTAAACTAACGGATGATGATATGAACTATCTTGAAGAAATGTATCAACCTCATCAATTAGTTGGATTAATCCCTTATTCATATCGATAGAAAAACCTAAGTCAAACTTAGGTTTTCTTTTAGCTTACGATTCGATAATAGACTTTTGCGGTCCTACTATACACAAAACTATAGATGAGTGAGAACACAGCTAAGGTAATAAATGTGCACAATAGGAATAAACTTGTGTTTGTAAGATTAAATAATACGAGTAATTGCGTAATCATCTTAAATGCAAATGCGATATGTAAGAAAGCAAAGGTTAATGGTAAGAAGAAGATAATGAGTATTTGACTACGAATACTAACTTTAATCTCATCATAACTCATTCCCACTTTCTTTAAGATGGAATAACGTTCTTTATCATCATAACCTTCAGAGATTTGTTTGTAATATATGATAAGTACTGTTGCGAACATAAAGAGTAAACCTAAGAACAACCCAAGGAATAAGAATCCACCATACATGGAATAGAATGAAGATTCATTCGCTTGTCTTGAATCAATATAGATATCACGATTCGATGAATCTCTTACTTGTAACTGCCCTGCTTCATTCGTAAACTCATAAGATAAATCTCTGAGATACGAATTGAGACCCTCATACACAATAAGTTTTGATTCTGTATCCCCTTGTAAGTCAATGGTCATATGATAAAACCGGTTACTTGATGATTCTCCATAAACTTCTTCTTGAGTGTTAAAAATCCAATCAAACTCTTCTTGATCCTTCACCACAACCAAATAGTTATCATTCATCATATAAAGGTATGAATCCATATTAGGAACAGAATCCACATTCTCCTTAACACGATACTCTTTATCAAACATTTCGAACTTATCCTCAAGCGTCGTATGATTGGAGTACAGTAATACTTCATTATCTTGTAGTTCAACTTCGTGTTGCGTATAAGAATAATAATCTTGATAGGTAATAACATTCACATATGCATTCAATTCTTCATAGGATTGATTTTCTTCACGAGGGTTTAGTTTGTCTCCTTGTTTATTGAAAATCAAACCAAAATCCGTATACGATAAGATTTTTTCTTCTTGTGCATAGTTTTGATCCAAATAATCCTGAACCAACTGTTTTAAGTAATCCCCTTCATATGCGATTGGTTTGTATAACTGAACTGAAATATCACTTGGATATCTTAATTCAAGAATATCCTGTACCCCTACATACAATGAAACAGTTGTGGATACCATGACTAAGACCATGGTTGATAAGATACAGATGCTTGCTAAACCTACTGCATTCTGTTTCATTCGATAGAACATCGAAGATACAGCGATAAAATGTTTCTTGTTGTAATAAAAATGCTTATTCTTTCTTAATAGTTTTAATAAACTTATACTACCTGCTATAAACAAGCAATAGGTTCCGATAATGACAAGCACAACTGCGATAAAGAACATTGAAATTGCAGTTAATGGCGACTCGGTTGTGATTGCGATAATGTATCCACTTAATAGTGATGCTAAACCAATAATCGTTAACCAAAGTCTTGATTTAGGTTCCTTTTCACCATAGTTACCACCTAAAACAAGTTCAATCGGTTTAGAGCGATAGACTTGGAATACATTGATAATCAACGTGAATGCATTAATGGATACAAATAGTACAAGTGTAACAATTATTGGAAATAACTTCACCTCAAATTTAATTGGAACACTAAACTGAACTAAATAGAACAAGATAAGAAATATCAATCGAGAGAACACAATTCCAGTAATCAAACCAAATACGATTGTGATGACTCCTGAAATCATGGATTCATTGAATAGAATACGAGCAATATGTCGCTTTTCCATTCCTAGTATATTGTAAAGCCCTAATTCTTTCTTGCGTCGTTTGATAAGAAAACTATTGGTATATAAAAGAAATATAATCGAGAACATCCCTACCACAACCGTTCCAAATCCAAGAATAGAGGTAAGTGATCCATGACCCGGCATAAGGACTAAACCATCATTGTTCGCAATCATGATCATGACATAGAACATCGCGATGGTCGCAATACAGGTAAGCAAGTATGGATAATAGAATCGAGAGTTCTTACGAATATTGGATAAGGCTAATTTCGGATAAAAGAAACTACGCATATCGTTCACCACCGGTAGCGATCAGTGATAATGTATCCGAAATCTTTTGATACAGTTCTTCATCACTCATAGAACCTTTATACAACTGATGGAAGACTTCCCCATCCTTAATAAATAGAACACGTTTCGCATGACTCGCAGCTTTTATACTGTGTGTAACCATTAGAATAGTTTGTCCTTCTTCATTGATTTGTTTGAATAACTTTAATAATTCATCAGTAGAATGAGAGTCTAAGGCTCCGGTTGGTTCATCCGCAAGAATTAATTTTGGATTGGTAATAAGTGCTCGTGCAACCGCAACACGTTGTTTTTGTCCACCGGATATTTCATATGGGTATTTTGATAGGATATCTTGAATCCCCAATTTCTGTGCAATAGGGCGTAGTTTTTCACTCATCTTAAAGATTGTCTCATTGGATAATACAAGCGGCAGAAAAATATTGTCTTGAACTGAAAAGGTATCGAGAAGATTAAAGTCTTGGAATACAAAACCAAGATTATTTCGTCTAAACGCTGAAATATCTTTTTCTTTGATTGTACTCGTACTCTTACCATCCAACACAACATCCCCAGAACTCGCTTTATCAAGGGATGCGATGATATTTAAGAGTGTGGTCTTTCCGGATCCACTTTCTCCCATTATCGCTACATATTCACCTTCTTCAACAGTAAATGAAACATTGGTTAACGCTTGAACTTGATTCAGCCCTAAACGAGTTGTGTATATTTTCTTAAGGTTTGTTACTTCTAGTATGGTCATCGTATATTCTCCTTATTTAACAATAAAAGTTTAACAAAATAAAATGAATCGAACGATCGATTCATCTTACAATATGAACTCTAATCTTACAATTTTGTAAGATTAATTATCTTTTATACTAATTCCATCTAAATGTATTTTTACAATGGTTCCTTTATTCACAGTTGATTTTGCTTCAATCGAATGTCCTAGTTTACTCAATATCATCTTGCATAAGTATAGACCCAATCCAGTCGATTTCTTATCTCTTCTTCCATTAAAGCCTGTATATCCTTTTTCAAATATTCTAGGTAAATCTTCTACTTGAATTCCAATTCCCGTATCTTCAATGATTAATGTCGTTTCGTTTTCACTGGATATCTTGATTTTGCCTTCACTCGTATACTTTAAGGCATTGGATAATACTTGTTCAATTACAAAACTTAACCATTTCTCATCGGATAGAACCGTAATATTTATATTTTCTAATTCTATTTGAATCTTCTTTCGTATAAAGAACTTTGCATATTCTCGAATAATTGAACGAATAATCGGTTCGCATTGAATCTTTCGTATCACAAAATCATTTGTTTCCGAGTTTAATCGATAATACCCCAGTAACATGCTCACATATTTCTCAATTTCAAACAATTCCTCTTTAATGGATTGGTTCTCTTCAATCTCATTTGTCTGTAAGAGTAAACGCATTGCGGAAATCGGCGTTTTAATCTGATGAGCCCAAAGTGTTGTGATATCCATTAAGTCATTGTATTTATTCATGGAATCATTGAGTGATGATTGGTGTTCTTGCATAACCTTAGAAAGGATTTGTTGATATTCTTCCTCAAATAGATGATAACTCTCTGGTAATTGATCCATTTGGAAGTTGGGTTGGTTTAATACTGATTCTAAATAGTTAAGGTGTTTTACACCTTTGTAGAGATAGACAACAAGAATAACTATACCGATAAAACTTGAAAGTAACAGGGCATAGAGAATCACTTCGATGTTGACAGAGGAAAGAAATAAAACCAAGAAAAAAATCGAACAAATCAAAATAAACAATAGAATTGTTCGTCGTATATTAAATAATAACTTTAGTACATTTCTAAAACTCATATTACTCAATCATATAACCAAGACCCTTCTTGGTTACGATGAAATCAATTAATCCAATATTTTCACACTTTTTTCTTAATCGATTCATATTCACAGAAAGTGTATTCTCATCCACATAACTATCATTCTCCCACAAACGCGTCATGAGAGATTCTCGACTGATAATCTTTCCATTGTGTTCAAATAACATTTGGATAATTCTAAATTCATTTTTTGTGAGTTCTATTTTGTTTTCTTGATACGTTAAACTCGAATCATTGAGATTAAGAAAAACATTTCGATGTTCGAGAATATTGGTTAAACCATTAAAGTCATAGGTTCTTCTTAAGATTGCTTGAATCTTCGCATGTAATACGGATAAATCAAATGGTTTAGAGATGAAGTCATCCCCACCCATATTCATCGCCATAACCATGTTCATATTATCTGACATGGATGAGACAAAAAGGATTGGAACTTTAGATAATTTACGTATCTCAGCACACCAATAAAAGCCATTATAAAATGGCAGTGATATATCGAGTAAAACGAGTTGAGGATCCATTTCGACAAAATGGGTTAACACATTCTGAAAATCACTGCATGTCTCAACTTGATATCCCCATTGAATCATGAAGTTTTTAATGGATCGTGCGATGATTTCATCGTCTTCTATGACAAGTATTTTATACAAGTTAAACCTCTTATTTCTTTCTCTATTATAAACAAGAATAAGAAAAAACACATCCTTAGATGTGTTAATCACAATGACAATCTTTATTTCCTGTAGACGGACAAGAACTACAAGTCACTCCACGTTTTTTATCTATGATAATTTTACGTAATGCAAATCCAACAATGAGTACGATAATACCAAGTACAATCGCATCCATCATTAAGCACCTTGACTGACTAGATTATTATCAGTCTGTTCGTTTTTCTTGATAAGGAAGATGATTGTTCCAATATATACCAACACAATCACAAGTCCCATGAGTAATCCATCACCGAGTTGACCTGTTGTGATCAATGTACCAATTTGATAGATGAAGAAAGCTAAGGTATAACCCATTCCTAATTGGAAACCAATTGCACCAAATAACCACTTCTTACTATCCAGTTCCGCATTCATTGCGCCGATAGCAGCGAAACATGGTGGCGTAAATAAGTTGAAGCATAGATAAGCAAGAGCCGCTACCTTTGTCAAACCTAGGATCGTAGCCACTTCAGTCGAACCTGATACAAGCACTAATTCATCTGTATTGATAAAGTTTGTAATTCCAAACACAACAGCGAGTGTCCCAACAACATTTTCTTTTGCGATAAAGCCTGTGATTGCGGCTGCAGCTAATTGCCATAAAGCAAATCCAAGTGGAATAAATAGAATTGATAGAGGACCCGCTAGACTTGCAAGAATACTTGCGGAAGCCATACCCTCATCCACAAGTTGTAAGTTCCATGAGAATGTTTGCATCACTTGTACTAAGGTATTACTGATTAAGATAATTGTGACTGCTTTAATAACGAATTGTTTACCTTGAGAAATCATGGAAATAAATGCACGTTTGAAACTTGGGAAACGATATTCAGGTAACTCAAGAATGAAATAAGAACGAGTTGATGTATCCCCTGTAATCTTACGAATAACTAAAGCACCAACAACGACAATCATAATCCCAATGAAATACATCAGTGTACCAACCCAAGCAGCTTCTTGGAAGAAGACACCTGCGAATAGAGCGATAACTGGTAATTTAGCTCCACAAGGCATGAAGGATGTTAGCATCGCAGTCGTACGACGTTGACGATCATCACGAATGGTTCGTGTCGACATAATACCAGGAATTGCACAGCCTGTACTAATAACCATCGGGATAATGGAACGACCGGATAATCCAACCTTCTTAAGATAAGGATCCATTACAACCGCCACACGTGCCATATAACCACTGTCTTCAAGTAGGGCAAGTAAGAAGAATAGAACCATAATAAGTGGTAAGAAGCCAACAATCGCTCCTACACCACCAATAATTCCATCCAATAAGAGTGCAGATAGAAGTGGAGAAACACTGTCTCCTAATAAACTTTGTACAAATGCATAGAACGCATCAATCCATGTGACTAAGTAGTCTGCCAAGAATGGACCCAACGTTGATTGTGAGATAGAGAATACTAAGTAGAGAACAAGCGCAAAGATTGGAATACCTAAGTATTTATTCGCAACAATGCGATCAATCTTATCATTGATATTTTCTTTATCACTGGACTCTTGTCGAACTTCTACTTTTGATACAAGAGCATTTACATACTCAAAACGTTTCTTATCGGATTCAATCAGTGTTTCTTTATCCACTGAATCAAAGTTAACTCCTACAAATGGTGCTGTTTGTTTCGACCCCTTAACCTTTTCACATGCATGGGTTAATTCTGACAATCCTTTATTATTGATTGCTGCTGTTCGAATTACAGGACAACCTAATTCTTTAGATAATTTTTCGATATCTATTTCAATTTCTTTTTTACCCGTTAAATCCCATTTATTCAACGCAATAACAACCGGTACACCTAATTCTAAAAGTTGTGTTGTGAAGAACAAACTACGATTTAAACTAGACGCATCTACAATATTTATAATGACATCTGGATTCTCTTGATTCACATAGTCACGTGTAATTCTTTCTTCTGAAGTAAAAGGAGACATGGAATAGGTTCCGGGTAAGTCAATAATTCTTACAGTTCCTAAACCCTTTGTTATTTGTTTCTTCGCATACCCTTCTTTTCGAGCAACTGTTACACCAGGCCAGTTCCCTACATGTTCAATACTTCCTGTCATCGCATTAAATAGTGTTGTTTTACCACTATTTGGATTTCCTGCTAGTGCAATTCTCATAATTTCTCTCCTTTTGTTACCCTAAGCTAACTTTATCTTTAAAAAAATTAGACGATGATTGCTTTCGCTAATTCATCATCAATACTATATCGTGCATCGTTAATGTTTACGACATAGGTAGAACTTAATTTTGATATAACAGTGATACTCTGTCCTTCATAACAGCCCAATGAAAACAAGAAGTTTATCATCGCAACGTCCTTAGTTTGAATGGATTTAATCATGTATTTTGTATTAAGTTTTACGTTTGTTAAATTTGTCATAACCCATTCCGTTTCTTCATTGACTGTTTATTCTTTATCACTCAAATACGCTTTTATCGCATCGATATACGATTCAGTAATAACATGTTCCATACGACAAGCATTCTCTTCCGCATCTTTTACTGAGAGTTTTAGTGCTTTTTGAAGATACTCAGAGATTAATAGATGACGATCATATATCTTTTTAGATAGAGAACGACCATGTTCAGTTAGTGTAATGGGACCATAATCTTCTTGATGAATTAAATCACGACTTTTTAGTTGAGCCATTGCTTTAGTCACACTGGGCTTAGATAAGCTTAGTGCTTTAGAAATCTCAGCCACATGTGCATGACCTTGTCTTTGTTCTAGAATGTAAATTGTCTCTAAGTACATCTCGGCTGAATCGTGATATTTCATTTTGCTTAAGTAAAGTTACCCTTAACTAACTTTCCTATTTTAGTATATACCTTTTTCATTCAAAGGCAAGAATTTTTCCCACTTTTTGAGCATAATACTTGCAAAGATTATAAATTTATACTTGTATGTGAATTCTGTGACATTCCTCACAAAATAAAACAACTATTTTAATAATAGTTGTCATTTTTTATACGATTTTTGTTGTCCAATTCTCAACATTCCAAACATCACTGACGATATCACGATAGAATTCTGGTTCATGACTTACAAGTACAATCGTACCCTTATATTCTTGTAAAGCGCGTTTCAATTCATCTTTCGCATCTACATCTAAATGGTTTGTTGGTTCATCTAATATAAGGACATTGCTTGGTGTATTGATGATTTTGCATAAACGTACTTTAGCTTGTTCACCCCCACTTAGTACTGAGATTTTAGACTCAAGTTGTTGGCGTGTTAATCCTACTTTCGCAAGTGCATTTCGTACTTCGAGTTGATTCATACTTGGAAATGCTTTCCAAACATCTTCAATACAGGTTAAATTAACATCTTTCTTATTTTCTTGTTCAAAATATCCAATATATAAGAATTCACCTCTACGAACATCTCCTTCAAATGGATCAATTAGACCTAAGATACTTTTGAGTAAAGTTGATTTACCTAAACCATTTGCACCCGTTAAGGCAATTTTTTGTCCACGTTCGATGATGAACTTAAGTGGTTTAGATAATGCGGAATCATAACCAATCACAAGATTTTCTGTTTCCACAATAACTCTTCCTGAGGTACGAGCTTGTTTAATATTAAATACGGGTTTTGGTTTCTCTGGATTAAGCTCAATGCGTTCCATCTTATCCAAAACTTTTTGACGCGATGCCGCAATTCCACGCGTCGCAACACGCGCTTTATTACGCGCTACAAAGTCTTCTAATCGAGCAATTTCAGATTTTTGTCTTTCATAACTTTGTTCGAGTGCATACTTATTCATTTCATAGATACGTAAGAAATCATTGTATCCACCAACATAGCGTGTTAATTTCAAATTCTCCACATGATAAATTAAGTTTACTACTTCATCTAAGAATGGAATATCATGAGATATTAGAATAAAAGCATTCTCATATTCTTGTAAATATCGTTTTAACCAAACAATATGTTCTTCATCTAAATAGTTCGTTGGTTCATCGAGTAATAAGATATCCGGTTCTTCTAACAATAACTTGGTTAATAGGACCTTTGTTCTTTGACCACCACTCAACTCATCCACATCGCGATCTAAACCAATACTGGATAAGCCCAATGCGGACGCAACTTCTTCTATTCGTATATCAATCTTATAGAAATCATGGTGGTCTAACATATCCTGTAATACACCAATCTTTTCTAATGCTTTATCCATATCCATATCTGGATCACTTGCCATTTGATTGTAGAGTTCCATGATTTCAGCTTCCGCATCCAATAAGTATTGAAATGCTTTTTGAAGATTCTCACGAATGGTCGTTCCTTTTTCTAGGACTGCGTGTTGATCTAGATATCCAACACGAACTTTAGATGCCCAAGATACTTTACCTTCATCTGGAACTAACTTCCCTGTTAATACACTAAAAAAGGTTGATTTACCTTCTCCATTGGCTCCAATTAAACCAACATGTTCACCTTTAAGTAAACGGAAAGATACATCTTCAAATATCGCACGATCACCAAATCCATGGCTTAAATTTTCTACAGTACAAATACTCATAAATCCTCCAAATCAAACACAATCGCTA
The DNA here is from genome assembly GCA_964457525.1 of uncultured Erysipelotrichaceae bacterium. Classification (GTDB taxonomy): domain Bacteria; phylum Bacillota_I; class Bacilli_A; order Erysipelotrichales; family Erysipelotrichaceae; genus UBA2212. The sequence continues at coordinate 15,818 of CAYWGS010000025.1, forward strand.
TCATACACGAGTTAATCATGACTTTCAAGTTTTATCAATTTGTTAGTCAACATTATTGACAGATTATAAATTTATATTTATTATAATATTGTAATGGTTATAAAAATGAAAACTTTTGAACAAATCAGAGACAACTTAATTGAACATGGTGTAAGACCTTCAAACTATCGTATCCGTATTTTACAATGCTTAGAAGATGATACATTTCATCCTACAGCAGACCAAATGTATCATAGACTATTGAGTGAGTTCCCAACATTATCTAAAATGTCTGTCTATAACTCAATTGATGCATTATTAGAGGCAAACTTAATACGTGAAGTTACGATTGAAAACAATGAAGTTCGATACGATTCAAAGTTGCTTGACCACGGTCATTTCAAGTGTAATCATTGCGGAAAAATCTATAATTTCGAAATTGATTTCAGCACCATCCGCTTAAATGGATTAGATCAATTCTTAATTAAAGATCAAGATTTCTTTCTTAAAGGACTTTGTCCAGAGTGTCAAATTAAATAAATAAAGGAGATTAAAATGAAAAACGTACACACTTATTTCTCAAACCTAGCAATTTGGAATGTAAAATTGCACAACTACCACTGGAATGTTGTTGGAAAACAATTCATGCCTGTCCACACATTCACTGAAGAAGTTTATGACAATGTATTTGAACAATACGATACGGTCGCAGAATTATTAAAGATGCGTGGTCAAACCCCACTTGTGACAGTTAAGGATTACTTGGCACATGCGACAATTGAAGAAGTTGGAGCTAAAGACTTCAGTACAGAAGAAGTATTAAAGGCAGTTCATGCAGAAATGGGTCTAATGAAAGACTTAGCTTACGCAATCCGCAATGAAGCAGATGAAGCAAATGATGCGACGATGGTTGCAGCATTCGAAGACTTTATTGCTTACTATGAAAAACAAATGTGGTTTATCCAAGCCATGTTAAAAGCTTAAGTAAACAGAGTTCAACAAATAGTTGAACTTTTTTTATATTTTAACTAGACAGATCGATATTAACTATTTAGAATATTAACAATGTCATTAGAAAACGGAGTACGTTATGTCTAGTTTTAAGTTAATCAGTACAGAAGAAATTAAGTCCAATCCCTTTCATTTAATCGGTAAAGAATGGATGTTAGTTACCGCAGAAATGAATGGTCAAGTTAATACGATGACCGCAAACTGGGGTGGTGTTGGTGTGATGTGGAATAAAGATGTTGTGTTTGTAGTTATTCGCCCTTCACGCTATACCAAAGAATTTGTCGATCATGCGAGTACCTTCTCACTTACCTTCTTTGATCAAAGTCATCGTAAAGATTTAGCTTATTTAGGAAGTGTATCTGGACGCAATGAAGATAAGATTGCGAAAACAGATCTAGAAATCACGTATCAAGATAACACTCCATTCTTTAATGAAGCTAAAACTGTTCTAATTTGTAAGAAGTTATACGCTCAACCCTACAACAAAGAGTCTTTCATTGATTTAGTTATTGAGAATCAAGTCTATAACGGTCAAGATTACCATACTCTTTATATTGCGGAAATCACAAAAGTCCTCGTATCTGAATAAA
>CAYWGS010000026.1:0-17021 GCA_964457525.1 uncultured Erysipelotrichaceae bacterium
TCACAAAATAGCAGTTGAATTAGTATTAGAAGCATTAGTTAAACACAATATTGTTTCAAGTTTAGATGAAATCAAGGGTGTTGGTCACCGTGTTGTGCATGGTGGCGAAAAATATGCAAGTTCTGTAGAAATTACACATGATGTAGAAAATGCAGTTATTGAATTATCTGAATTAGCACCATTACACAATCCTGCAAACATGGTTGGTTATCGTGCATTTAAGAAAGCATTACCAGGCGCAAGACACGTAGCAGTATTTGATACAGCTTTCCATCAAACAATGACTGATGATATTTATCTATATCCACTACCATACGAATACTATCAAGAGTATAAGATTCGTCGTTATGGTTTCCACGGAACATCTCATTTCTTTGTTTCAAACAGAGTGGCTCAATTGATGGGTAAAGATCCTAAGGATGTTAATATCATTACATGTCACTTAGGTAATGGAGCTTCATTATCCGCTGTTCAAGGTGGTAAATCTGTTAATACTTCAATGGGATTCACTCCATTAGCAGGTATTATGATGGGAACTCGTTCTGGGGATATTGACCCAGCAATCATCACATTCTTAATGCGTAAGACACATAAGACAGCTGAAGAAGTTATCGATGTTCTAAATAAGAAATCCGGTATGTTAGGCGTCAGTGGTCTATCCAGTGATGCTCGTGATATTGATACCGCAATTCAAGAAGGCAACGATCGTGCTGTATTAACGCGTAAGCTATATGCAAATCGTGTTGCACAAACTATTGGAAGTTACTTTGTTCAATTAGGTCACGTTGATGGTATCGTATTCACTGGTGGTTTAGGTGAAAATGACGTTGCGGTTCGTGCAAGTATTTTAGAACTTATTGAAGAAGCAATGCAAATTAAACTTGATTATGAACTAAATAGTAAAGTTCGTGGTAAAGAAGTTTGCTTAAGTAAAGCAGATTCTAAAGTTCAAGTTTGGGTTGTTCCTACAAATGAAGAGCTTGTTATTGCTCAAGATACAGTAAATATTTTAGGTTTATAAAATGAAAATTATTCTTGATAAGATTGAAAATGCTCCGATAATTTGTGTTTTTCGTCATCAATCTCCTGATCCTGATGCTCTTGGCTCACAATTTGGACTTGTCAATTGGATCAAGGAGAATTATCCCGATAAACAAGTTTTCGCTATGGGTTGGCACAGAGGACAGTCTGCCAACCTTTTTGGCGAATATGAGACAGTTAGTGATGAAGTCGTTCGTTCGAGTTTAGCAATCATTCTAGACACTGCAAACAAAGCGAGAATTGATGATGATCGATTTGCATTAGCATACGATTCAATTAAAATTGATCATCATCCTTTTACAGATCAATATGCGCATTATGAGTATATTGATGAATCTGCAGCAAGTACTTCAGAACTCATATGTCGTCTTATTCGTACTAAATCTGAAGAAACATTAAGTACTCAAACAGCGACTTATCTGTATATGGGTATTTTGACCGATACACTTCGATTTTCGACTCAATCAACAAATGCAAATACATTAAATTGTGCTGCATTCTTGGTCAATAGTCATTTGAATCTAAGCAAGATCAATGATGATTTATTTGGAATGGAGACAAATGAATTCTTATTTTCAAACTATATTCGTCATCATGCGACCATTGAAGATAATGGTTTGGTTTATATAAAATTAGATCGAGATACATTGAAACGGTTAAATATAACAGCTGGACAAGCAAAGGAAAAAGTAAACGAATTGGGTTTGGTTCGATCATTCAAAATTTGGGCATTATTTATTGAACAAGAAGAAGATGGATCTGTTCATTATAATGGAAGCATTCGTTCACGAGGATTAACCGTAAATGATATTGCGAAACGTTATAATGGTGGAGGACATCGCTTAGCAGCTGCTGTTAAGCAATTAGATAATACTCTTTTAGAATCATGTATCAATGATTTAAGATTACGAATAAAAGGAGAATTATGAAAAATTTTAGTGGATTTGAAATGCCTAAAACACTTAGAGCTCAAAGTCAAACTCAGTCTTTGATTCGAGCTTTTATTATTTTAGCAATAATTGCTTTTGTTGTAGATTATGTTACATTACCTGCATATAACTATCATGATGTTGGTTTTATTACACTTATCGTTATTTATTTATTCATTTTTGGAAGTCTGTACTCTGCATTTTCACATCGTTTTGATTTAATAACAAGAGGATCTTATACACTAGCGTTCTTATTAATTGCATTTATGATCGTCATGTCTTTATTAAGTAGTGAAATGTTAAACGCTAAAAAATATCGTAATCAAATTAAAATTACGGACACAAGCGATTTTAGTAATCAGTTTAATGCGATAGATATAAATAAGATGCCTTTAGTTGATCAAGATACAGCAAAGCAATTAGGTGACAAACAAATTGGTCGAGTTCAAGGTTTAGGTTCTCAATTTGATATTAGTAATGAGTATTTGCTAATAAATATAAAGGATACGGTTTATCGTGTATCTAGTTTAGAATACCAAGACTTCTATAAATGGATTCAAAATCGTAATATTGGTGTTCCTTCCTATGTTTCTGTAAATGTAAACGATCCGACTGATGTAGAACTCATTGATCTCAAAGAGGGTATGAAGTATGTTCCTTCTGCATTCTTTAACGAAGACTTATTACGTCATGTTCGATTTAAATATCGTAATGAAATGTTTGAAAGTATGAACTTTGAAATTGATGATGCAGGTAACCCATACTACATTATTACATATAAAGAACCAACGATTGGTTGGTTTGGTGGTTGGGATACAACTGGATTAATTGTTGTAAATGCAGTGAATGGAGAGATGGAAAAGTATTCAGTTGATGAAGCGCCTGATTGGATTGACCATATACAATCCGCTAATCTTGCATGGTATCAAATTGATAATTGGGGTTATTATGTAAATGGTTGGTTTAATACTTTGTTTGGACAAAAAGATATGATTCAAACAACAGATGGATTTAACTATGTTTCTATTGGTGATGAAATTTATATATTCTCTGGTTTAACTTCTGTTGGAAGTGATCGATCAATTGTAGGTTTTTCACTAATTAACTTAAGCAACAAAGAAGCGACCTATATTAAGGTTGGTGGTGCAGATGAATATTCCGCAATGAATTCTGCCGTTGGACAGGTACAGCATTTAAACTATACATCTACGTTCCCAATTTTACTTAATATCGATGGTTTACCGACGTACTTCATGGCTCTAAAAGATTATGAAGGATTAGTAAAACTGTATGCAATGGTAAGTGTACAGGATTATTCAATTGTAGGTGTAGGTTCAACGGTTGAAGAAACTAAAGAATCATATTCTAAACAACTTCTTGAAAAGAATTTAATTGATGAAGTCGATAATGTAGAAAATAGAGTTAGTGGAATCGTTCAATCTATTACTAGTACGATAATCGATGGAACAACTCAATACTACATGATCTTAGAAGGTAGTGATATATTATATGTCGCATCTTCTGACTTAAGTGTTGAACTTGCGTTAACCAAAGCATTGGATTCTGTTGATCTAAATGTATCATTGATCAGTCAAAATGTAATGGAAGTCAATGAGTTTGATAATTTAAACTATAACTATTAGAACAGCGTTGCTGTTCTTTTTATTAGGAGCTTTGGTATAATAGATACAATCATAGATAGAAAGGTGGACTCAATGAGTACTCATCTTTGTGTAAGAAGTGCTTATTCATTATTAAACGGTACGATGACAGTCCAAAAGATTGTTCATCAAGCAAAAGAACTCGGATTTGAATCTGTCGCATTAACAGATGTGAATACAATGCACGGAGTTATGGAGTTCGTTTTAGAGTGTAAAAAAGTAAATATAAAACCTATTATTGGTCTTGAAATATCGGTTAGTTATAGTGAATATAATTTTCCTTTATTGTGTTTAGCAAAAAATGACTTAGGCTATAAAGCATTATTCAAATTATCAAGCTTAGTAAATACCGAATCAAAAGTTATAGATATTCAAACAGTTCTTGAATTTCAAAATAATCTTTTTCTTATACTTTACTCAGATCATAGTTTATTTGACCAATCCTTACTCAATGGAAATGATAAAGATATTGAGGAATTAGCTCGTAAACTTTGGAGATTACTTCCAAATCTTATTCTTGGCATAAGTCGCCAAGAAGATCGTTTTACTTCTAAACAAAATCAACGATTAAGAACAATATTAAATCAATTATCCGTACAAACTACCGCATGTCATCGAGTTTATTATGCCGAAGCTGAAGAAGATGAAAACCTAAGAGTGTTAAGAGCAATTGATAAACAAATGCTTTTATCGGACAAGAATTTAGTTAAAGAAAGTTTTAGATACTTTTTATCAGATGACGAGATGCTTAAACTCTATGGTAAAGAAGATTGTCAGATGAGTGATACGATTGCGTCTCAATGTGATTTGAAATGGGAATCTCAAAAGACATATTTACCAAAGTTTGATACACCAAAAGGGATTAGTTCATCTCAATACTTAACACAGCTCTGTTTAGCAGGTCTTGAGAAACGGCTTGAAGGGAATGAGTCTATTGGGGCTTATCGTGCTCGATTAAAAAGTGAATTGGATGTTATTGTGTCAATGCAATATGAAGATTATTTTCTTATTGTTTGGGATTTTATCCGATTTGCTAAAACACAGAACATCTATGTTGGACCAGGAAGAGGATCTGCAGCAGGATCACTTGTTTCCTATTGTTTAGGTATCACACATGTTGATCCCTTAAAGTATGATTTACTATTTGAACGATTCTTAAATCCTGAACGTATCTCATTACCAGATATTGATACTGACTTTCCAGATAATCGAAGAGATGAAGTTATTCAATATGTACTTAATAAATATGGTAAAGAACATGTAGCACATATCTCTACCTTTGGTACACTTGCGGCTAAACAGGTTTTACGTGATGTTGGTCGTGTGATGGAAATAAGTGTACGTGATTTAGATTCGATAAGTAAAACGATACCCAATACTTTAAAAATCACTTTAGCTCAAGCATATAATCAAAGTGATCGTTTTAGACAACTTATAAACTCAGATGAACGTTATCAAAAACTCTTTAAAATAGCCTCTGCATTAGAAGGACTACCAAGACATATTTCAACACATGCGGCTGGTATTGTAATGAGTAGTGTTAATCTATCTGAAGTTGTTCCAATGATACAAATTGAATCCGATATGTTATCCACTCAATTTACAATGGAGTATCTTGAGTCATTAGGACTTATTAAAATGGATTTCTTAGGATTAAGGAACTTAACCATTATTGATGAAGTTGTACAAGCTATCCAAAAAGAAAAGAATATATCGCTTAATATCTTGAAAGTACCACTTGATGATAGAAAGACACTATCATTGGTTCATAACGTCGATACCGTAGGAATATTCCAACTTGAATCTGAAGGAATGAAAAACTTACTAAGACAAATGAAAGCGACTCGATTTGAAGATATTGTTGCGACGATTGCTTTATTTAGACCAGGTCCTATGGAGAATATTCCTGAGTATATCAATGCTAAAGAGAAACCAAGCGAAATTCGATATATAGTGCCTGAACTTAAACCAATTGTAGAATCTACATATGGCATCATGATTTATCAAGAACAAATCATGCAAGTTGCTCAAAAGTTAGCAGGTTTTTCTCTCGCAAAAGCGGATTTATTAAGAAAAGCGATGAGCAAGAAAAATGCGAATGAATTAACCAAACTGGAACAAGCATTTATTCAAGGTTGTGTTAAGAATAACTATCCGGAAACAATCGCGAAAGAGATCTATAACTTAATATTTAAGTTTGCGAATTATGGATTTAATAAATCACACAGTGTTGCCTATGCAATGATTTCATATCAAATGGCATATCTCAAAGCAAACCATCCTGATTATTTCTTTGTTGCACTACTTAATAGTGTTATAGGAAGTGAAGGGAAGACATTCGAGTATCTTCAAGAAGCAAAGAATCATAATGTAGGCATTCTAGGTCCTTCGGTCAATAAAAGTAGGGATCGTTATTATCTAGACAATGATTCAATTCGCTTTCCTTTACAAATCATTAAAGGGATTGGAACGGTATTAAGTAAAGAAATATTATTAGAACAACATAAAGGAATATTCAAAGATTATTATGATTTCGTAGTTAGAATGAATACACATCGTATCTCAAAAGTAAATTTTGAATCATTGATTGATGCAGGTGCACTGGATGAGTTTAATCTAAGTCGTAATACAATGAAGGCTTCATTACAAGATGCACTGAATTACGCAGATATGATAAAAATAGAGAAGAACCAACAAATTTCAATTGATACATCTCTTGTAAAACCACTTGATTTAATTGTAGTGCCTGATCATGCATTAGAACGTGTTGAGAATGAAAGAGCAGTTATTGGGTTCTATTTGAGTGATCATCCATTAATTTATATTAAGAAGAAGTATAATAACCTAAATTCTATAGCATTATTAAACATATCTAATACTAATCAAAGTTTTATCGCAATGATTAAAAAAATTAAACAACATCGTACTAAAACAGGCAGTTTAATGGCTTTTATTCAAGTGTATGATGAAAGTGGAGATATGGATTGTGTGCTTATGCCGAATCAATATCAAATGATTGCGGATCAATTAAAGATTAATGCTTTGGTAAAAGTTGAAGGATTAGTTGAAAAAGAAAAGTCGTGTTTAGTTAAAAAGATTGATATGATAGAACGATAAGGAGGACATTATGGCTAAATTACTAATCGTAGATGATGAAGCAAAGATTAGAGAAGTGGTTAAAGAATATGCCATGTTAATGCATGAATATGAGGTTGAAGAAGCTGAAAATGGTCATGTTGCACTACAAATGGTGAATCAAAATGATTATGATTTAATCGTTTTAGATATTATGATGCCTGTAATGGATGGATTTACTGCGTGTAGAGAAATCAAAAAAATTAAAAACATTCCTGTAATCATGTTATCCGCTCGAGATGAAGAGTATGATAAATTGCATGGCTTTGATTTAGGTGTCGATGATTATGTTGTTAAACCATTTAGTCCTAAAGAATTAATGGCACGGATTAATGCGGTTCTTAAGCGGAATACAGACAAAGAGCATAATAAATATCAGTTTGAAGGACTTGAAGTTGATATTGATGCTAGAGATGTCTATATCAATAAACAAAAGATAACATTGACTCCAAAAGAGTTTGATTTGTTGGTTTACTTAATAAAGAACAAAAATACAGCTATAAATCGTGAGATTTTATTAGAGAAGGTATGGAATTATTCTTATTTTGGAGATGATCGTACTGTAGATACACATATCAAGATGTTAAGACATAATTTAAAAGAATATCGTAAGTTTATTGTAACGGTTAGAGGAACGGGGTATAAGTTTGAAATTTGATTTTCGAAATATACGATTTAAGACATGGCTTTATTTTTTCACCTTAATGTTAGGTGTTTTAGTCATGTTGTGGGTGATGCAAATCGTATTATTAAGTGCTTATTTCAAAGAAATGAAGATCAATCAAGTTAAAGATGTTTCAGTCATCATTGAAGATAGCATTAAAGAAAATAGATTTAGTTTAAAGGTACATATTGGTGCTGTTCAGAATAATGTCTGTGGTTTAGTTTACAACAATAAAGGGCAACTACTCTATCAAGTTGATGCTTTAGGTTTGGGTTGTATCTTAAATTCAAATGCGATTGGATTTACTCAGAAAATAGAAAACTATACGAATTTAGTTGATAATTCAAATGAAGGTGAATTCTCTTTAACGGTTTATAACTCTGTCATTCAACAGGATATGATTATCTATGGGAAAAAAATTAGTTTACCTTTGGGTTCATATTACATCTTCTTAAATTCAAGTTTATTACCAATTGATTCAACCATTTCCATCCTTCAACAACAATTCATCTATGTAACAGTAATTGTATTTATCTTGTTTAGTATCGTTTCATTAATTATTTCGAGCCGTTTATCTAAACCGATTATTAATTTGAAGAAAGAAACGATCAAATTGGCTCATGGTGATTATGATGTTCATTTCCAAAGTGGTGAATTTACTGAATTTACAGAATTAGCTGAGACTCTAAATTATACCACTGGTCAGCTAAAGAAGATGGATGAATTAAGAAAAGATTTAATCGCAAACGTATCTCATGATATAAAAACACCATTAACCATGATTAAAGCGTATGCAGAAATGATTAAGGATATATCAGGTGATAATAAAAAGAAGAGAGAAGAACATTTAAATGTAATTTTAGATGAAGTTACACATCTTGATCATTTAGTTCAAGATATGACTCAACTTTCTCAATTTCAATCAAATGCTTTAAATTTACAATTGAAGAATTTTAATCTTGTTGATTTAGTTAATGAATCCTTACGTTTACTCGATGGTTTAATTCAATCAGAAAAGATTAAAGTACAGGTCTACTCACCGATTGAGGTTATTGTCGTAGGTGATCCTTTAAAAATAAAACAAGTACTTATAAACTTTATGAATAATGCCATAAAGTTTATTGGTAAAGATAAACAACTCATTATTCAAGTGTTATGTGAAGAAGAAGTGGTAAGAGTTGAAGTCATTGACCATGGTATTGGTATTGCGGAAGAAGATATTGCTTATATCTGGGATCGATATTACAAGATTGATAAACATCATCATCGTAATGTGGCTGGTACAGGTTTAGGCTTAAGTATCGCATCCGCTATCTTAAAGAGTCATGGGTATCAATATGGAGTTATTAGTAAATTAAATCAAGGAAGTGTTTTTTGGTTCGAAATGAAGTATGCTAAAAAACCATCACATGTCTTATGAGAACAATGGATTATATACCAAATACAGACTTAAAGTTAATGCAAGATACGAATCACTTTAAGATGACATCCGATTCAATTCACTTATGCGAATTCTTGAACATACGAAAAAATGATAAGGTACTGGATGTAGGATGCAATAATGGAGTAATTGCGTTATATTCGAAGTTAAAGACACATAATTTATGTGTTGGGATAGATATTAACGAAGAAGCGATCGAATTAGCAAAAGAAAATATTAAGTTAAATGATTTGAATAATATAGAATTTTATTGTTCAAGATTACAAGATTTTAATGGTTTAAACTTTGATTTAATTAGTTGTAATCCACCTTATCATAAAGATGATACACAAACGGATTACGCTAATTTTGATGGTACTTTAACGCTTGATGAACTAGCTCAACATGCTTTTCCTTTATTAAAGGATAAAGGTAGATGTTCGATCGTTATAAAGGCTGAGCGATTATCTGAAGCGATTACGATTTTTAATTCATATCGATTTGGTTTAAAACGTATTCGATTTATACATCATAGTATTAAACATAAAGCGAGTAGTGTTTGTTTAGAGTTTATTAAGAATGGCGTTGAACAAACAATCGTTGAAGCACCGATTATAAATGTAGGAGAATAGGTATGAATGGGACGATTGTAAATACATTAAGCATTATTATAGGTTCCTTGATTGGGATTAGTTTAAAGAATGGATTTATTAGAGAAAAAAGTAATGCCATTATGGGAGCTTTAGGGTTAAGTGTTATCATAATTGGTTTACAAGGTGTTATTAACTACCAATCTCCCTTAAAACTTATTGTAGCGCTTGCGTTAGGTGTATTGATTGGAGAAATAATTGATTTAGATGAACTGATTAATCATTTTGCGCATCGGGTAGAGAAGCGATTTGCACAAAATGAAGAGGGTAAATTTGCTCAAGGTTTTGTTGGGGCAAGTATTTTATTTGGGGTAGGGGCAATGGCAATCGTTGGGTCAATACAAAGTGGTCTAGAATCAAATGAAACAATACTCTATACCAAATCATTGTTAGATTTTATTTCTTCGATTGTATATGCATCTACATTTGGTTTAGGTGTCGCATTTTCTGCTTTTGTCATTCTAATCTATCAAGGCTTTATAACGCTTTTTAGCTCATTTATAGCGCCACTATTAAACGAGATTGTGATTGGAGATATTAGTGCATTGGGATCTGCTTTAGTCATGGCAATTGGTTTAAATATGTTAAATATTACCAAATTAAAGTTAGCTAATTTCTTACCATCCATCGTTGTTATGATTGGTTTATCTTATCTCTTTCTTTATGTTTGACAACCTTTGTATTTATGATATACTTACTACGTTGTATTTCCTAAGTGGAATGCAACCGCACGTTAAGGTTTTTTAAGTGCCTAATTTGGTCACCGTACACGGCGAGTCTCAAAAAAACTGAAGGAGGTGCAAGAAATGTACGCAATTATCGAAACAGGTGGCAAACAACTTAAAGTAGAAGTTGGACAAAGTATTTTCGTAGAAAAGCTTTGTGTTGAGCCAGGAGAAGTTGTTGTATTTGACAAAGTATTAGTTGTCAATGCAAAATCAACGAAGGTGGGTACACCTTATGTGAAAGGTGCTACTGTTACTGCGAAAGTAGAAAAACAAGGTAAGGAAAAGAAGATTGTAATCTTCAAATACAAACCTAAGAAGGGTTCTACTCGTCGTAAACAAGGACATCGTCAACCTTACACAAAACTTGTCATTGAAGCTATCGAAGCTTAATTATGATTAAAGTTGAAGTTGTAAGAAAAAATCAATTTATCCAAGAAATAACAATTTCTGGACATGCGGATTCAGGTCCTAAAGGTTATGATTTAGTTTGTGCAGCGGTAAGCAGTATCGGAACAGGTGCTCTCAATGCATTACATGAATTAGCCTCAAAAGACGTGCAGTTAGAATTAACTGAATATCCGGATGCAATGATTAAGATTAAAGTATTACAAAACACAAGTGATTTGGAACTGTTGTTAAATATGTTAATCATACAGTTAAAGACAGTTCAAGAGAATCAACAAAAATACATTCACATTAAGGAGGTGTAGTCATGTTGTTTAAGTTAAATATCCAATTATTTGCTTCTAAAAAAGGGGTAGGATCGACTAGAAATGGTCGTGATAGTCACTCGAAGCGTTTAGGTGCTAAGTTATCAGATGGTCAATTTGCTACTGCTGGTTCGATTATTTATCGCCAACGTGGTACTAAGATTCATCCTGGTACAAATGTCGGACGTGGTGGTGATGATACCTTGTTCTCAAAAGTAGACGGTATCGTTAAGTTTGAACGTTTAGGCAAAGACAAAACAAAAGTTTCTGTTTATCCACAAGCATAAAATCCCGTTTAGGGATTTTTTTATCGGGAGGTTAGCCAATGTTTATAGATCGAGTCAAAATTAAAGTTAAAGCGGGTAATGGTGGCAATGGAATGGCCTCTTTTAGACGTGAAAAGTATATTGCATTAGGAGGTCCTTATGGAGGCGATGGAGGAAACGGTGGAAGTATTATATTTATTGCAGATTCCAATAAATCTACTCTTTTAGACTTACGCTTTAATCGTCATATCTCAGCTGAAGATGGTAAGAACGGTTTAAATAAAAAGAAACATGGGGCTGCCGGTGAGGATTTCACTGTAAAAGTACCGATTGGTACGATTATTAAAGATATAAAGCATGATGTTATAATTGCGGACTTAGTTGAAGATGGTCAACAAGCAATTGTAGCGAATGGTGGTAAAGGTGGTAGGGGTAACTGGCATTTTGCGACAAGCCGTAATCCAGCACCTGATTTCGCAGAAAAAGGTGAATTAGGTGAAGAAAAAGAAATAGAAGTAGAACTAAAATTATTAGCGGATGTTGGTCTTGTAGGATTTCCATCTGTTGGTAAATCTACATTCTTATCGGTTGTAAGTAAAGCGAAACCGGAAATTGCGGCGTATCCATTCACAACACTTATTCCACAACTTGGTGTTGTTCAAGTACCTGATGGAAGATCTTTTGTATTAGCTGATTTACCAGGGCTAATTGAAGGAGCTCATCAAGGCAAGGGTCTAGGTCATCAATTCTTAAAACACATTGAACGTTGTCGTGTACTAATTCATATCATTGATATGGGTGCAGAAGATCATCGTGATCCAATTGAAGACTTTAGAATAATCAATGAAGAATTAGCTCAATATGAATTCCGTTTAACTGAACGACCTCAAGTAATTGTGGCGAATAAGATGGATCTTGAACATGCTAAAGAGAATTTAATTCGATTCAAAGAAGCATATCCAGATATTGAAGTATTTGAAACCATTACACTTATTTCTGAAGGCTTAGACAAGATTTTATATCGCGTTGCGGACTTACTTGAAAAGACGAGTAACTTTATTCAAGATGAAATTCAGAATGAATCTGTTCATTACAAATTTATTGAAGAAATTCCATTTGAAGTTCGTCAAATTAAAGAAAATACTTATGAATTGTTTGGTGATCGAATCGAAAAATTATTCCATCGTGCCGATATTACCACTGAACAAGGTGCACAACGTTTTGCGCGTCAATTAAGACATTTAGGTGTTGACCAAGCGCTTAGAGCTAAAGGCGTTCAAGATGGGGATATTATTGTTATTAAAGACTATCAGTTCATCTTTATGGATTAATTGTTGTGATATAATAATGTCATGATTGCATTTATAAAAGGAAAAGTTCATAGTTTTACTTTAGATTGGGTTATTCTAGATTGTGGTGGAATAGGCTATCGAATCTATTTTGCTCATCCTGAGGTTTTAAAACTCAATGAAGAAGTATTATTGTATACCCATCAATATATTCGTGAAGACGAACATAGTCTTTTTGGTTTCTTAAGTCAAACAGATTATGATTTGTTCATAAAACTTATAAGCGTAAAAGGAGTTGGTTGTAAAACAGCTAATTCCATTTTTGCGTCGAGTAATACAGATCGATTAATTCAAGCGATTGAATTAAGTGATTTAGATTACTTAAAGAAACTCCCTGGTATTGGAGCTAAGACTGCTTCTCAGATTATTCTTGATTTAAAGGGAAAATTAGTGTCAGAGCATAAAGAAGATAGTAAGATATCTAAAACATTATCCGATACTTTTGATGCATTAAAATCACTTGGTTATAAACAAACTGAGCTTAATCCACTTGTGAAAGATCTTGAAAAGAATCCAGATCAATCAACGGATGCATTATTAAAGTTATCCCTTCAGATTTTAGGTAAAAAAAGAGGTAAGTAATGGAAGAAAGATTATTATCGTCTAATATAATGCAAGAAGATGAGGACATGAATTTACGTCCTCAGTTTTTAGATGAGTATGTTGGTCAAGAGCATTTAAAAGAGAATTTAAGAATTTTCATTCAAGCCGCAAAGAATCGTTCTGAAAGCTTAGATCATGTATTACTATATGGTCCTCCAGGGCTTGGTAAAACAACGTTAGCCTATATTCTGTCACATGAAATGGAACGTAATATTCGTATTACCAGTGGCCCAAGTATTGAACGTTCAGGTGATTTAGCCGCTATTTTGAGTACTTTAGAAGCAGGTGATGTCTTGTTTATAGATGAAATTCATCGATTACCTAAGATGGTAGAAGAAGTACTGTATCCAGCAATGGAAGATTATGCAATCGATATCGTCGTTGGAAAAGATGCGTCTGTAAGATCAATTCGTTTAGACTTACCACCATTTACTTTAGTTGGTGCTACAACTCGTGCGGGTGATTTAACAGCTCCCCTAAGAGATCGATTTGGTATTGTTAGTAAATTAGATTACTATTCAGTATCTGAATTAGGACAAATCATTCATAGAACATCAAGAGTTCTAGAAACACCAATCGATGAAGAAGCAATTCTAGAGATTGCGAAACGTAGTCGAGGTACACCTCGTATCGCGAATCGCTTGTTTAGACGTGTTAGAGATTTTGCTCAAGTATTAAATGAAGGCAAAATTAGCATAGACATTGCAAAACACGCTTTAGATCGATTAAAGGTCGATAATTTAGGATTGGATGATGTTGATATTCGTTACTTAAAGGGAATTATTGAACGTTTTAAAGGTGGTCCAGTAGGCTTAGAAGCAATAGCATCTAGTATTCAAGAAGAAGCGATGACGCTTGAAGATGTCTATGAACCTTATTTATTACAAATTGGATTTATAAATCGTACCGCAAGAGGTCGAGTTGTTACATTAAAAGCATATGAACATTTAGGATTAAAAACACAAGAAGGACTCTTTGAGTAATTCTTGTGTTTTTTATTAGACTAATCCAATTATTTCATATAATTCACGAACTGTTTCTAATGATTTATTTGATGTTTTTTGTATGTAATCATTTAATCTTTCATCAAAATAAGCCCATTGTGCCCAGATAAAATCGACATTCGCATTTGTCGCCATTTGATATCCGACTGGCATATCATCGATGACTAAAATATCATTCTCACTTATATTAAATTCTTTAATGGTTTGATAAATTGGATAAGGATTTGGTTTTAGTTTATCTTTCCCATGATCATGCGCAAAGATTAAATCAGGAATAATCCCAAAGTGATCCAGATAATCTCGTTTTATTTCACTTGATTCAGAATAAGAAACAACAACAATCTTTCCTCCAAGCGCTTTATATTGAGTTAGAAGTTCTTTCCAACCATCAAATGGATTAGCTTGACTATTCTGTGTATGTGATTTCCAAATTCGATATTCTATTTCCATTTCTTCTTCATTGAATTGATATCGTTCAGTGCAAAGGTGATAGAATCCATAAACAAAACAATGATGATTAAAATCTTCAAATGAGATAGGAGGAAGATTTGGTCTAAGTGTCTGTAAAGTATGTAAAAAAGCAGGGTAGTGTATACTTTGACTGCTATTTACAACTGTATCATCATGATCAAGTATCAAACATTTATATTTCATAGAAATATTTTATCATAAGTCGGGTATAATGCTTATGGTATAATTACTTAGCGAAAGGAGACTTCAAATGAAAGTATGTCTAATTGCAGGGGGAACTGGTGGTCACATTTATCCGGCTTTAGCGCTCGCTCAAGCACTTAAGGACCAAGATTCAGGTCATGAGATCTTTTTTATTGGTAATCATGAACGAATGGAGTCCGAATTAATTCCTCAACATGGTTATGCATTTGAAGGTTTATCCACGAAAGGATTACAAGGGAATATTCTTCAAAAATTATATGCATTGTATACATTATTCTTTAAAAGACAAAAAGTTAAAGCAATCTTAAAACAATATAAACCAGATGTTGTGATTGGTTTTGGTGGATATGTTTGTGTTCCGGTTATTATGGAGGCAAAACGTCTTGGTATCAAAACATTTTTACATGAACAAAATGCAATAGCCGGTAAAGCTAATCTATTTTTAGCACGATACGTAGATGCGATTGTGGCGAGTTATGAAAACAATCTAAAAGAATTTCCAATTCAAAAAACTCGTTTATTAGGAAATCCTCGTACATATGTATTCTTAAATCAAAATAACCAAATCGATATTCAAAAGACGTATGGATTAGATTCAAACAAGAAAACAGTTTTATTTGTAATGGGTTCATTAGGTTCTGAATCAGTTAATCAAATAATGGGAGGAGTACTTGAACTTTTAGACAAGAACAATATTCAATCTATTTATGTTACTGGTAAGAAACACTATGAATCATTTATTGAACAAAATGATGAGACTTCGAACATAAAGATTGTTCCTTATATTGATCAAAAAGCTGTTATGCAAGAAGTTGATTTAATGGTGACGCGTGGTGGCGCAACAACCGCTGCTGAGATTATGGTTACAGGTATTCCTTCGATTATTATTCCGAGTCCGTTTGTACCTAATAATCATCAGTTTTTTAATGCACAAGCTTTAAAAGAAAAGAAAGCAAGTATTCTTGTAGAAGAAAAAGAACTAGATAGTCAAAAGCTTTCAGCACTCATTATTTCTCTACTTGAGAATCAATCTGAATTGGATGAAATGAAAAAGAATGCTCAATTATTAGGTCATCCCAATGCGGCTCAAGATTTTATTCGTTGGATATTAGAGGAAGTTCATAATGCATGATTTAAAGACTTTTTTTAGTGATTTAGGGATTTTAAAAGAAAATATCTCAATTAAGACATTAACAAGTTTTAAAATTGGTGGTAATGCTAAGTTAGTATTTTATCCCAATTCAATTGAATCAATCCAAACATCCATCTTTTATCTTAAAGAAAAGGGTATTGATTTTAAGATGTGGGGTATGGGTTCTAATATCTTAGCTTCTGATAATGATTATAATGGTGTAATTATAAAGTTTGATCAAGCATTAAATAACATCGAAATTAAAGAAACGTTTGTTACAGTGGGTGCAGGTGTTAGTTTAATCGCATTAGCTTATAAAACATGCCAATTAGGATTATCTGGATTTGAATATGCTACAGGTATTCCTGGATCTGTTGGTGGCGCTATTTATATGAATGCTGGGGCTTATAAACATGATACCTACGAAATTCTTAATCGTGTTTATGTGTATAAAAATAATGAATTTGTTTGGATGAACAAAGATGAACTTGATTACTCATATAGACATACGAGTTTTTGTGATCATAAAGACTGGATTATTATAAAAGCAGAGTTTAATTTAATACATGGTGATGTAAAAGCAATAGAAGCTGTTGTGAATGATCGAAAAACAAGAAGATGTCAAACACAACCTTTAAACTTACCGAGTGCAGGCAGTGTGTTTAGAAATCCAGAAGGGTATTTTGCTTGGCAAGTAATTGATCAATTAGGTTTAAGAGGTAAACAAGTTGGTGGAGCGATGTTTTCTACGGTGCACAGTAACTTTATAGTAAATGTTGATAATGCGTCTTCTAGAGATGTATTCGATTTAATTAATCTTGCGATACAATTAAGTAAAGAAAATTTAAATATCGAACTTGTTCCTGAAGTTGAATTCTTTAATTGGAGATAGTATGACGGATATTCCATCTGTTGATGAGTTAATTTCTAATTCAATCAATGAAAAAAAATTAAAGCGAAAGAAAAAAGTAATAAAAGTTTTATCTACTTTAGTTTTCTTGTTTCTGCTTGGGTTTATAATTTTCTTCTATATTACAAGCGATTATTCTAAATT
>CAYWGS010000027.1:0-15909 GCA_964457525.1 uncultured Erysipelotrichaceae bacterium
GATAAACTTTACCCTAAACTACTTTTGTCCATTTAGCTTTAGTAACTTCATGATTTCTACCACAATTAATGGGAAGAACATGAGTAGTATTACGACTTCCCAGTGATGTAAATCAAGCGCAACTAATTTAAATAAGTCACGTATAACTGGAATAAATAGAACCGCAAACATCATAAGTGCATTCGTAAATGTCGCAAGTATTAACATCTTATTCTTGAAGAATGTTTTAAACACACTCTTTTGAGACGAATGAATATTGAAGGAATGGACAAGTTGGCTAAATGCTAAGACAATAAATGCCATTGTTTGTCCTTGTGCAAGTGATCCTTCCATACCTAAACTACCATAACCATAGAGGAAGGCAATTAAGGTTAGAATCCCAATTAAGATCCCTTGGTAACCAATTCTAAATGCCATAGACTTATTGAGTAATCCTTTTTCACGATTTGGTTCACGATTCATGATGCCCTCTTCAGCTGGATCAACACCTAATGCTAAAGCAGGAAGACTGTCTGTTACAAGATTAATCCATAGAATATGAATAGGAAGTAATGGAGTTGCCCAGTTCATGATTGCGGCGATAAGTAAGGTAAACAATTCCCCAACATTACACGACAAGAGATACGTAATTGCTTTAGTAATGTTATCACGAATACGACGACCTTCTTCTACCGCATTTACAACCGTTGCGAAGTTATCATCTGCTAAGACCATATCTGCAGCCCCTTTAGCAACTTCAGTACCCACAACACCCATTGCGGCTCCAATGTCAGATTTCTTAAGAGCTGGTGCATCATTTACACCATCTCCTGTCATCGCAACAACTTCACCATGTTTCTTCCAAGCATCAATGATTCTCATCTTATGTTCAGGTGATACACGCGCATACACCGCAATACTCTTTACTTGACTGAACAAGTCATCATCACTCATATTATCGAGTTCAACGCCAGTAATGACTTTATCTCCCGGTAACATCAATCCAATTTGTAATCCGATTGCTTCTGCGGTAGTTTTATGATCACCCGTAATCATAACTGGACGAATACCAGCTGATCGACATTCTTGGATCGCGAGTTTGACTTCTTCACGAGGTGGATCAATCATACCCGTTAAACCAACAAAGCATAATTGAGATTCAACCGTGACATCTCCATCTTTAATATTCTCTTGTATACGTTTCTTAGCATACGCGAGGACACGTAATGCTTCTTTCCCCATATTCGCATTCTCTTGTTGGATTAAGTTCAAATCTTCTTGAGTAATTGGTCGAATATGATCTCCATCAATCACATGTGTTACTTGGCTTAAGACTTCATCCACGCCCCCTTTTACATAAACAGTGAAATGTTCTTTATGTTTATGTACGGTAGACATACGTTTACGATTGGATTCAAATGGTACTTCTGCCACACGTGGATAGAGTTTTTGTGTATGTTCTAGGTTTAAACCTTGTTTAATCGCCCATTCTACTAAGGCAGTCTCTGTTGGATCACCGACCCATTTACCATCAATAAGTCGTGAGTCGTTACATAAACTTGCGGCTTTTAATAGATCAGGTTGATTTTCTTCATTGACTAACCAATAATGCGTAACAGTCATTTTATTTTGTGTTAGTGTTCCTGTTTTATCTGAACAAATAACCGTTGCGCCACCAAGTGTTTCTACACTGGATAGATTACGAATTATCGCATTACGTTTAGCTAAACGTTGGACACCCATCGCCATAACAATCGTTGCGACAGCCGGCAAACTTTCAGGAATAACAGCTACGGCTAAGGATACAGAACTCATGAATAATTCTAAGAGTTCTTTTCCGTTAATTACACCAATACCAAATATAATCACGACTGAGATAAGAGCACCAATCCCTAAGATGCGTCCCAACTCATCAAGTTTTACTTCAAGTGGTGTTTTTTCTTTCTTGTTTGATGTTAGTAAGTTCGCAATCTTACCAACTTCTGTATTCATACCAACCCCAACAACTAATCCAATAGCACGACCATAGGTTACACTTGAAGATGCATAAGCCATATTCTTACGATCCCCAAGAGGTACATCAGTACTAATATTCAATGTCGCATCTTTATCAACCGGTACAGATTCACCTGTTAAGGATGCTTCTTGGATTTGACAACTACTGGATTTGATCAGTCTTAAGTCAGCGGATACTTGATCCCCTGCTTCTAAAATGACAATATCATTCATTACGACATCTTTTGAATCAATTTGAAGTTCTTGCCCATTACGAATAACTTTAGTCAATGGGGCTGCTAATTCTTTGAGTGCAGCTAATGCTTTTTCCGCTTTATCTTCTTGTAATACACCCAGAATCGCATTTAATAATACGATGGCTAAAATAATTAACGCATCGGCTTTCTCATCCAAAAAGAATGAAATGACAGACGCAACCATCAGAATAATGATCATAGAATTATTAAATTGATTAATAAATAACTTTAATAAACTATCTTTCTTACCCTCATCTAACTTATTCTGTCCATACTTTTCTCTGTTTTGAATGACTTGTTCATCCGTTAATCCTTTTTCAAGATTAAACGTCTGTTGAATCGATTCTAAGCTTTTCTGATACCACTTTTCGTTTTCCATGATTCTCCTTTTCACAAAATAAAAGACTTTAGCCTTTATTGTTAAAGTCTTGAAAGTTATGATTAGTCCGGATGTCTACACATCGTCTTGACGGAACGAATCTCCCTAATGGGCATCTACTCCCTTTAACAAAAAAGATTATATCAAACGATTGATTTGATTACAAGTTATCTTTTTCGTGTCAGTGATCCAAATACACCACGTGCAATTTCACGTCCAATAGAACTGCTCATTGTACCCAAGAAGGACTTTGCCATTCTTTGAACTTGGTTGGCTTGTTTTTCTTTTGCCTTCGCAATTTCTCTTTCAGTCTTGGCACGTTCTCTTTGAAGTTTTAATTCATCAAGTTCTGCTTGTCTTCTTTCCTTTTCTAATTGCTTTTGATTAACTTCTTCTTGTTTAAATTGAGATTGGGTTTCTACCTTTGACTTTAACATTTCAAATGCAGATTCTTTATCAATGACTTGATAATACTTAAAGTGGAATGGAGAATTCTCAATTAAGTCTTTTCTTTTTAATTCACTTAAAGTACCAATTAAACTATGAGGAGGATAAATCATCGCTCTTTGTACGACTTCTGGACGTCCTTCTGTATCTAACATCGATACAAGTGCTTCCCCTGTTTTAAGTTCTGTTATAACTGTAGGGATATCAATTTCTGGATTTTGTCTGAATGTTTCTGCCATTGCAGTAATTGCTTTTTGTTCTTTTGGTGTGAATGCTCGAATCGCATGTTGAATACGATTCCCTAATTGACCTAATACTTTTTCTGGAATATCAATTGGATTCTGAGTTACAAAATAAACACCAACACCCTTTGAACGAATTAGTCGAACGACGAGTTCAATCTTATCTAATAGAGCCTTTGGGGCATCCGTAAACAATAAATGTGCTTCATCAAAGAAGAATACAAGTTTAGGTTTATCGACATCCCCGACTTCAGGTAGTTCTTCAAAGAGCTCGGATAGTAACCATAATAGGAATGTGGAATATAGGGTTGGAGACATCATTAATTTCTCAGATGCGAGAACATTTATGGTTCCTCTTCCATAGGAATCAACTTTCATGAGGTCTAAGATATCAAATGCAGGTTCCGCAAAGAAATTATTACCACCTTGATCTTCTAAAGTTAAGAGTGAGCGTTGAATTGCCCCAATCGAAGGTTTAGAAACATTCCCGTATTGTGTTGTATATTCATCCGCATGGTCCCCTACATATTGAACCATTGCTCGTAAGTCTTTTAAATCAATGAGTAATAAGCCTTGTTCATCCGCAACTCTAAATACAATATTTAAGACGCCTGCTTGTGTATCATTTAATTCCAAGATTCGTGCTAAAAGCAGTGGTCCCATTTCTGAAACAGTCGTACGTAACGGATGTCCTAGTTCACCAAATACATCCCATAATCGAACTGGATATTCTTTAAATTCAAATGGGTTTAAGTTTAATTGTTGGACACGTTCTAATAGTTTAGGATTTTCAACTCCTCTTTCTGCAAGTGATGCTAAGTCACCCTTAACATCCGCTAGAAATACAGGAACACCTTGTTCACTAAATTGTTCAGCTAATACTTTTAAAGAGATTGTTTTCCCAGTTCCTGTTGCACCAGCAATTAATCCATGACGATTAGCCATTTTTGTATGCAAGATTATTTTCTTATCTGACTGCCCGATAATTAATTCAACGGATTGACTCATAAATTTCTCCCTATCTATTGTTTTTATTATAGAATTATTTGGTTTATTATTCTAGTATTACTCCTATACACCTTGACACTCTTAGATTATTTACCTAAAATTGTTATGTTTTGTATGAGTATTAACTCATTTATCAATCATCTTACTAAAAGAGGTTAACATGGAAATATCAAATATCTTGTTAGTTGGAATTGCTGTATCAATGGATGCATTTACGGTAGCGCTTGTAAAAGGCTTATGTACAAAAGATTCTCGAACAAGAGTATCCTTCATCATTGGTATATCCTTTGGCTTCTTTCAAGGATTCATGATATGGCTAGGTTATACCTTAGGCGTTAGTTTTAGCACTTTAATTGTTCGTTTTGATCACTGGGTATCTTTCATTCTTCTGTCTATTTTAGGAATTAAGATGATTCTTGATGGTTTAAAGATGGATGGAATCAACTGTGAAATTGAGCCAAGAATGTCCATACGTTCCGTACTTGGATCTTCCATTGCTACGAGCATAGACGCATTAGCCGTTGGAGTTAGTTTTGCCTTCAGTAGTGGTTCAATTGTTCGCACATCCCTTATTATTGGTCTTATAACATTTGCATTCTCAAGTATTGGTGTATTAATTGGAAAGAAAAGTGCTATGTGGCTTGACCATAAGGCTGAAATATTTGGTGGTTCAATCCTTTTGTTTATTGGTTTGCGTATCCTAATAACTCATTTATTCATATAAAACGGCTATCACTAGCCGTTTTCTTTATCGTATATCATAGTCAGAAATAGGTTTTGGACCATGTATTATATTGCGTTCAACCTGTAATAAGCCATCGTCGTTCGCTTGTATTTTCCATCTTACCATTGTTATATTACAGTTTTCGACCTCGATTGCTGTCATACTAGTAGGATAAATACAACATCCTGTATTGAAATACGGAAGATCATCTTTACGAGGAAACTTAAGTCGATGAGTGTGTCCACAGATTAACATCATCCGGTATTTTTCAATCCATTTTACATAATTCTTCTCAATCTTGTGTCGTTTGTTTTCATTCTTTACCGGACTAGAAGGATTACGAACCCCTAACGCATGTAAATATCGCCAAAAATACTTAAGTGATAACATATTTAAATACCAAAATTGGTCATTTGAGAAATCGCCTTGATGCCCATGCACAATAAAGATTTGTTGACCTGTGTGTTTATGTTTAAGAACTAAAGCTTCTTCAGGTTGAATATCTTTTAAGAAATCAATTCGCTCTTGAGAATGTTCATTTAATTGGGTATAGAGATGTTTCTTAACATAATTAGGATCCTTTAAATAAATATTATGATTCCCGTACAGTAGGATAAATCGATTACTTTGATGAAATCGTTTTATAATCTCAAATGTCTCAAAATGAGCATTTTTAATATCCTTTATCCGAGGATGTTCCCACAGTTCATCCCCATCACCTGCTTCAACATAAGTAAAACCATTTTGATAGTAGTAACTCAAAGCATATTGAAATGTATTCTGATTTTTTGTGAATTCATCTGCTAAATTACCATTTCCACGATGGCAATCACTCATTATTACGTACTTGTCTGTCTCATCAAACATTTCTAATCTTCCATGGGTAAAAGCATCTTTTAACCTTTGTACTGTTTTCATGTTTGACCTCCTCTGATACCTTTAGTATAAACTTTTATTGAGTATCTTGATATCTAATCTCTTCCTTACCTTCTAAGCGAAACGAGTATGTCTTATTTTCTTCAAAAATATAGATAAAGTCCGAAATTGTGTAATCTCTTTTTGAATCAAAATAGAGTAAATCATTATTCCATTTTTTACCTGCATCATATACTATCCTAAAGCTTCCTACTGGTAATGCAAACTTAACTTCACTATTTGGATGCATAAAAAACGATAAGACATTTTTACTTGTTTCTACATCCACAATACTTATAAAGTATCCAAAGTTCTTATCTGTGAATATTTGAACATTACATAAGTTTCTATTTCTATATAAGTCATTATCTACTTCATAGACAGAGTAATTCTCAGGAAAACTATTGATATCTAAAAGTCTGAGATTTGAAATACTATAAATTAATGCAAATCCAAGAACAAATCCTAAGAAATATTTAATTAATGTCGATTGTATCGAGTAATTAGATTCTTTAACATTGTCTTCTTTTTTAGGTCTAAAATGATTGTAAACTTCATTATGCCTTTGAGTACAACTTGGATACATTGGTGATCCATCATAAACCCATTTTTGGCAACGATTACATCTTTTAATTTCCGAGTTTTCCATATTATCCCCCTATTTCCCTTAATTAACACTATCATAAAAATCTTCAACTTTCTTGTCAATGCGATTGTTATATAATAAATTTAAAGAACTAAGTATCTAAGAAATATAACTCGGAGGTATCATCATGCGTATTATTAATCTAATCGATAATATTTCATATCAATCAGACCTTAAGAGTGAACATGGTTTGTCCTATTACATTGAAACTGAAAGACACAAAATACTGTTTGATACTGGACAAAGTAGTGCATTCATTGAGAATGCTAAGAATTTAGGTGTTGATCTAACACAAGTTGATACGGTTATAATTTCACATGGGCATTATGATCATGGTGGCGGTCTTAAAGCATTTCTTGAACTCAATTCACAGGCTCGTGTTTATATCCAAGCGAATGCATTTAATCCTTATTATTCTAAGAACTCAGACCAACTTCATTATATTGGTTTGGATACTTCCCTTATGGATAAAAATCAGATTAAACTTGTGGATCGAGATACATATGTTATTGATCAGTCACTCATTCTTTACGCTTCAATTAAACAGATTAAACTAAGTCCTCTTGGTAATAATGTCTTAGTAGAGAAGAGAGGATTTGATATTAAAGAAGATCCATTCTTACACGAGCAGAATTTAGTAATACGAGAAAATAATCATATTGTCTTAATGGCAGGTTGTGCACACAATGGTGTATTAAATATCGTAGAACAAGTAAACAGTCGTTTAAAATCATCGGTTACGCATGTTTTTGGTGGTTTCCATTTATACAATTTAACTAAAGATGTATATGAAGATGATAAACGAATCTTAGAATTAGGAAATGAACTCTTAAAAACAAAGGCTTGTTTCTTTACAGGGCATTGTACAGGGACAAAAGCATTTGATACATTAAAACAATTAATGAAAGACAAGATTGATTATATCTCTGTTGGTCGTAATATAGAGATATAAAAACCCATCCAAGGATGGGTTATCGCATTAAATCTGGTCTATAATACGGAATCGTAAATCGAATTTCTTTGAACTTAAACTTTAATAAGAACAAAGGATCCACAAACATGAGTTTCTTGTATCGAACGAGTGATTCAGACATGTGTTGAGACATTAAACAATGAACTTCTAGACCGATTTCTTGGGCATATTTAACCACAGGTAAATACTTATCTAAAGCTTCTTGTTGGTTCATAGAATCATCAAACCATTCAACCGTTACTTTCTTTTCACCGGATTCTTTGAATTGTTTGAGTTCATTTTGGATTTGTTCACGATCAATTTGACGTGGATCGAGTTTAAGGTTATTGAGTACAATCATAGTTATAATTATATTGACTTATAATTATTTATCAACAAAAATCACCAAGATTGGAGGAAGAATATGAAATGGCAAGGGCGACAAAGAAGTCGTAATGTAAGTGATCGTAGAATATCGGGCAAAGGTGCAATTGGTGGTGCTGGAATCATCATCCTTTTAGTATATACATTGATTAGTGGAGATCCGAGTGCTCTTATCGGTTCTTTATTAAACCAGGGGCCAAGTCAATCAGAGCTAAGTGCTCAAGAAGTTGAAATGGGAGAATTTGTTTCTGTTGTTTTAAAGGATACAGAAACGGTTTGGACAGATATTTTTGAAGAATATGATATGACTTATCAACCCGTTAATTTAGTCTTATTCACAGATTCAATGAATACAGGATGTGGTTATGCGACTTCATCCGTTGGGCCTTTTTATTGTTCACAAGATCAAACGATATATATTGATTTAGTATTCTACAAGCAATTAAGAGAACAGTTTAATGCGCCTGGTGATTTTGCGATGGCCTATGTTATTGCGCATGAAGTGGGGCATCATGTCCAGAATTTAACGGGAATTCTTGAAGAATATCAATCATTACGATCAAAAATGAGTACACTTGAATACAACCAACTCACCATTCGATTAGAACTTCAAGCGGATTATTGTGCAGGTGTTTGGGCTAAACGTGTACAAGGCTTAGGTTACTTAGAAGAAGGCGATCTAGAAGAGGCGATGAATGCGGCAAGTGCAGTTGGCGATGATCGCATTCAAGAAACAATGACTGGTCAAGTGAATCCTGATAACTTTACCCATGGTACATCTGAACAGCGTCAGAATTGGTTCTATAAGGGTTTTAGAAATGGGAATTTAGATGAATGGGATACATTTAGCTTAGAGGAAATCTTTGTAAATAATACTCTATTGTCATAATGACTTTTATTCTTATTGGTTTTGCGCTAAAATGTCTCAAGTATGAAACAAACGATTACCCTTCAATTAGATATTGAACATTTCGATTCAAATGAATTAAAACAAGCCGCTGAACTTATTCGTGAGAATAAAACGGTTATTTTCCCGACTGAAACAGTTTATGGATTAGGGGCAAATGCTTTATCAGAAGATGCTGTTAAGAAGATATTTATCGCTAAAGGTCGTCCTCAGGATAATCCACTTATTGTCCATGTATCGAGTTTAGAGATGTGTGAGTTATTAATTGAGAAACCTTTAAATGAACAAACAAAACGTTTAATCCAAGCCTTTTGGCCAGGTCCATTAACGATTGTATTAAAGCATTCTGATAAAGTTCCTGCATCAGTGTGTGCAAACTTAGATACGGTTGGCATACGGATGCCAGATCATCCAATCGCATTAAAGTTAATTGAATTAGCGGGTGTCCCAATTGCGGCTCCAAGTGCTAATATTTCAGGTAAACCAAGTCCTACCGAAGCGGAACATGTCTTAAATGATATGATGGGACGCGTCGATATGATTGTGACCGCATCTAAAAGTCGCATTGGTCTAGAATCGACTGTACTTGATATGAGTGGTTCGATACCAACGTTGTTGCGTCCGGGTGGAATTACTGTATCTCAAATTGAATCGATTATTGGTAAAATACATGTCGATGATAGTATTCATAAAACAGTTGATAAGCCAAAATCACCTGGAATGAAATATACCCATTATGCACCGAGTGCACAACTAACAATTTATCGAGGTTCTCGAGAGCATATGATTATGGCAATCCAAAATGAAATTATGAGTGCCGATCAAAAAGGTTTAAAAAGCGCCGTTATTACTTGTGATGAGAATCGAAATGAGTATAATCATACACTCATTCTCAGTTTAGGTAGTATAAAAAAACCAGATGAACTGGCAAATCATTTATTTGATCGATTACGTGAATGCGATAAACAAGGTGTAGACATTATCTTTGCGGAAGCTTTCTCAGAGGATGAAATTGGGCTTGCCTTAATGAATCGATTAAAGAAAGCAGCAGGATTTAATATTATCGAAGTATAGACACATGCAAATGTGTTTTTTTATAACTTATTGGATTGATTGATTAAATAGAAATAACCAAAGATTGACACAGAAAGTGCACTAATCGAATCAACAATAATGTCTTTCATAGTATCAAGAAGAGCTTCATTCCCTACTAGAACTACTCCTTCATAGGTAATATATTTTTGCATATTTGTCTTAAATATAACATCCATTGAAAACTCATAGATTTCCCATAGACTACCAAATGCTAACGCAAAACTAAAAGCAAACAATGCGATAAAAAATGGACTAAGTCGTACATAATGAGAAACTTCACGATTTAACATACTTACTAAAATAAATCCAAGAGCTCCAAGCATTGCACCACTAAATGCGTGTAAGATCGTATCCCAAAATGGAATAAGATAGTAGAAACTTCTTACTTCGCCTAAGTAAATCGCACAATATAAAAAGATATAGTAAAGTACTTCCACAATTGATGGAATTTGGATTGAGAAACGTTTATTAATAATGGATGGAAATGTCATTACAAAGAGTCCAAGTAGACATTGCAACAACATCAAAACATAGTCACTGCGAACTTTAATAAATTCAAAATCACTCGTAAATTCAGCAGGTGTTTGGATAATTCGAACAATTGTATAAACAATGGATAGGATAAGTGTTATAAATAACAATCTCGCAAAGAATGTACGCCAATCTCTTTTCATAGTAATTTCTCACGTCGAGTTCGTTTATTTCGATACATTTCAAAGTCTGCGACTTTTACAAGATCATCTAAGGTTTCCCCATCATTTGGATATTGAGCAATTCCGAAACTGAATGAACAAGCAATATTTAAATCATCAACTTTTAGATCTTTTTCAGTTAACATCTCATTTAATTCAAAATACTTTCGATTTAACTCTTCTACATTTGAATTAAACAAGATACCGATAAACTCATCCCCACCAAAACGTGCTAAAACATCACTGTCTCGTTGATTAGACTTTAATAAATCAGAAACATGTTTAAGGACTTGATCACCAATAAAGTGTCCATAACGATCATTTATCGATTTAAAATAATCAATATCGAATAGCACAATAGCGAATTTTTCTTCATAACGAACAGCTCTTTTACGATTCTGTTCAAATTGATCTTCAAAATAATGACGATTATATAACTGAGTTAGATTATCGTATCGTGATAAAAACAACTTTTGTTGATACAACTTATGATTTGTTATCGCAACTTCAACCGTATTACGAATGAACTCCATCATTTGAACATCATTATCATCAAATGCATTATTTTCAAGGGAATCGATATTAATAATCGCATACAATTGTCCTTCTACAATGATTGGACCCGATAATGTAGATCCAATCAAGATTCTATTTTCATCTTTAAGATTAAAATTAGTTTGATTCCCCAGGTTTTCTAGATTAATTCGCACAAAACGATCCATCTTGTTATCTGTATTACGTGCTAAAAAAGTATTTTCGCATGGTAACTTTAAGTTTAGAATATCTGCACTAAATCCATAGTAAGATACTGTTTGAAACATATTACCTTGTTTAAGCATAATGGATCCATAACTCGATTTTTCTAAGGCTTTAATCGCATTGACTAAACTTAAATCAAATATTTCAGAAATACTATTCGCAATAAATATGGATTGCGTTAGTTCCAACATTAAAGATCTAAGTTTCTTTTCACGATCGAGTTCAAATTCTTTTCTTTTTCTTTTCGAAACCTCACGGCAATAGCCTAGGATTAATTCTCTTCCTTCAAAAATAACAACTTGTCCTTTTAAAACGACCCATCTTTGTTCATTCTGGTTTTTAGATATATTAATTTCAATATCGCTATTATTCTTTTTAAGAAATTCTTCATAATATTGTGACCATAGATTAAGTTCAATCAGTCGTTCAATAATATCTGGAAGTTCTTTATCAAAATAAACAATTTCATCTCGATTAAACAAAAAAGGACTAAGTGGACTTAGATCAGACAATATACTCAATTGTTCTTTTGTGATATGTTTCATTAGATATATTTTATCATTTATGTAATTATTGTAAACCTAATTATTTAGGATAACACGCATCTTTTCCTGTTTCGAGTACTTTCATTACAAATAATGTCTCTTCAGGCTTCACGATTCTGTCCTTACCCAAAACAATGTGTTGATAGATCGCATCATAAACTCTCCCATAATCACCGATTTCACTCATCACTTTCTCTACTGTAATTTGATTATTTTGATTAATGCTTGTTAGGATGCCATAATGTTCTTCCGTATCAATGCCAAAATAATGATTATCAGGCATAATAAATTGTTTTAAATGTTCCTCTTGGCGATCTTTGGTTTGTTTGATAAAAACACCCTTCTTACCATAGAGAACAAAAGAAGGTCTCTCGATTAAGCGAAAGAAACTTGATTTAATGGATACTTTGAAATTACCATAGAATAAATCAATATCGAAATAGTCATTCATACGATTTTGACCAAGTAGATTCCGTACATCATACACAATTCGATCTGGTTGACCAAAATAGGATACAACTTGATCAAGCGAATGACAGGCATGTCCATAGAAATAACCTTGATGAAATGGTAAAGATTGTATTTGATTCACAACATCTGCACGATAGTAATCAAAGTGCATTTCGAGTTCGAGTAAGTCACCACATTTTCCACTTTCTATTACTTTTTGAACGGTTAGAAAATCACTATCATAACGACGATTTTGATAACACTCAATAAATAATCCTTTTAATTTTGCGGTCTCAAACAGTATTTCACCTTGTTTTAATGTTACCGTAAAGGGTTTCTCTACTAATACATGTTTATTATGCTCAAGTGCTTTAAGTGCATAGTCAAAATGAGTATCTACCCCTGAACATACAACTACCATATCTACTTCAGGATCTAAGAAAACATCATCTTCATTTTCGCTATAATTAACATTTTGTATCTTTTCCCATTTCGTACTTTTCGCATGTGGAGAATAGATTGTCTTAACTTTGAATTCTTTACGTTGTAAAACAAATGGTAAATGATAACGATGAACACTCTTTCCACTTCCAATATAAGCTAAAGTTAACATAAGACCTCCATAGGTTATTTCCTTTATATTCTTGTCATCCCGATGACTAACACACGTACTACATTTGCTAAATCATACCATTTTTAATGAAATACTGTGTTTGTATCAAATCTATTCATTATTTATCTTACTGTTTTTTGTGTGAATCCAGGTACAATTACCAATTAATGAATAATACAATGTTTAAAAATTTTCTATTTAACGGATAAGCAAGTGATTTGCATATTTGATATAAATAAGCGATAACATAATTAATATGATAAAGAAATGGTTAAGAATTATCTTAGTAATCCTTTTATTCTTCCTGATACTTCCCTATTTTATTCCGGTAGAATTTGAACATGAGATTCCAGAAAAACCTTATTCAAATTCACGTTTTTTTACAGTTGATAATATAAGTATTCATACCCAAATTTATCCTGTTGATCATCCAAAAGGTAAGATTGTGTTTATTCATGGATTAGGTGCTTCTACAGCTAGTTTTAGACACAATGCACCTTTTTTGAATGAACAAGGCTATTTTGTCATATCCATCGATTTACCTGCATTCGGATATAGCAGTAAAGCTCGAAACATTGATCATTCACAAATGAATCGAGCCCAATTGATATGGCAAATACTTAATCAAATCGATTTAGAAACCAATAATGATCCATGGCATTTGGTCGGTCATTCGATGGGTGGATCAACTGTTCTTGCAATGACAGAGTTACTACCCTCTCATGTCAAGACATTAAACTTAATTGCAGGAGCTGTAACAAGTGATGTCGATCGACCGAATTGGTTACTTAAAACACCTTTGGGACAGTATCTAAAAATCGCCTTAAGATACTTCATGATCAACGAAAAGCAATTTGCGAATATTTTAGAAAGTGCAATGTCGAGCACACCGAGTAAAGAGGATATACGATATTATTTAGAACCTCTTCAAACAAAGGGAACAATCTCTGCTCTACTTGATTTTGTACAAACTTCAGATAATTTCTTAATCAGTGAATTTAGTGTTAAGAATGTTCCTATAAATCTATTTTGGGGTAAAAAAGACACTTGGGTAAGTGTCGATTCGATTGATGAAATAAAGAAGTATGTTGAAATAAACTCTATCGAACTATTTAATGATGGTCATTTAGTTCATGAAACATCAGAAGAATTTAATCCTAAATTACTAGAAAAACTTATTACTCCTTAGTATATGCTTTAATCAATGCTTGAGTACCAAGTAGAGAATATCCTTCATTTGCCAATAATTCATACTTTGATAAAACATCTTTTACTACGGTTAAATCTAGTTTTTCATTTTCAGCTTCTTCACAAACAAGTTTTAAATCCTTAATAAAATGATGAATGTAAAAACCTGGATTATAATCCTGTTTTAGTATCTTTGGGCCATTATTCGATAATTGCCAAGAACCTGCTGCTCCTCCAGAGATCGCTTGTAAGATTAAATCTTCTTTTAATCCTTTAGATTGAATATATGAAATCGCTTCAGTCACAGCCGCAATATTTCCTGCGACCACTATTTGATTTACCATCTTACAGTGTTGACCAGAACCATGCGGACCAATATGCGTCACTTGTTTTCCCATAAGTTTAAAATAAGTAAGAGCTTCATTATAATCATATTCATCTCCACCAACCATAATTGAAAGTGTCGCATTCTTTGCCCCAATATCACCCCCTGATACTGGCGCATCCAATAATCGAACGCCTTTAGATTTTGCGATTTGACTGAGTTCAACCGCTAAAGCAGGTGCTGAAGTTGTCATATCGATGCATAAGGCATTTTTTTTACAATGATTCAATATACCTTCTTCACTACAGTAAACCTCATACACATCTTTCGGATAACCCACCATCGTAAAGATTACATCCGCATCTTGTATCGCATCTTTTATGGATGAACACAATTTTGCTTTATCTTTTAGGTTTAACATTTTTTCTTGACTACGATTATAAAGTGCACAAGAATATCCTGCATTAATTAAATGGCTTACCATCGCATTACCCATAACACCTGTTCCAATCCACGCTATTTTTTTCATATTTCCACCTTTTTATTTTATTATAACATGGTGCAAATTCTTAGAATCTAGACTATGATAAATATGTGGGAGATCAATATGAAATGGTTTGATAATTTTATACGTAAAAGAAGTAAGCCTGTTATATTTTGTGTACATGGATTTGGGGTTAGACGAACACATGAATTTGATGAATTACGCTATAGTTTTGAAAATAAAGGTTATACCTTTATTATTCCTGAAATCTTTGATCAAACAGTACTCGATGACATTGATCCAAATGAATGGATCAATCGTGTAGAGAAACCACTTCAAGAACTTATAAATCGTAATAAACGAGTTTATCTTATCGGGTTTTCAATGGGTGGAGTCATCGCATCCTATCTTGCTTCAAAATACAAGGTTGAACGCTTGGTTTTGATCGCACCAGCCTTTGAATACATCACTGTTAAAGCTATTTTAGATACAGTGGAAGGTGTTGCCCGTAATCTTATCAAGAAAACTGAAGTTAGTTCATCAGACTATCCTCCTTTACCAGACCAATTTACCACTACTTTTAGAGAGATTGTGGCTCGACATAAAGAAACAATCAAACACATTAGTTGCCCTGTCTTAATCATACATGGCACAAGTGATGAAACGATTCCAATTCGAAGTAGTGAGTATGCTTATGATTCGATCTATCATCAAAATAAACGACTGATTATTCTAAAGAATGTTAATCATCGTATTTTAGATGATTTAATCTATAAACAAGATGTTCACCATATTATTGATGAATTCATCCACAATAGAATCATCAGAATCCAAGATAAATAAAAAACCTTTGATATCATTCAAAGGTTTTTTATGTGTTTTACCTTCATTATGTTAAAGGTAAGAATGCTCGATCATTTACG
>CAYWGS010000028.1:0-15778 GCA_964457525.1 uncultured Erysipelotrichaceae bacterium
ATTATTACCTTCGATTCTTTTTGTTATTCTTAATCAACAATTTAATCTTACTATCGCAATCGCAGGATCTTTGATATTTGTCCTATTTACTTTAATACGAAGATTATTGTTAAAAGATAATATTAAATACAGTTTATTTGGCTTAGTCTCGCTTTTATTCGCTAGTATTTTAGCCATTTTAACCAATAATCCAAATACCTATTTCTTACCTGATTTACTCACCAATCTATTAATTGCTTTAGCGAGTCTAATCTCATTTATCCTACATAAACCAATTGCAGCATATGCGAGTCATTTAACACGTTCATGGCCACTTGATTGGTTTTGGAGAAATGATATTAAGCCTGCCTATCAAGAAGTTAGCTTTATTTGGTTTATTTTCTTTGGGTTAAAATCAATGATCCAAATTAGTAATCTACTAGGATCGAATATCAACTTAGGCTTTATCAATCTATTATTAGGCTTTCCTTTTACCCTATTTGTGATGAGTATTAGTTATATCTATGGTATTATTCGATTGAAACAACTTAAAGGTCCGAGTGTGGAAGAATTTATCTTAAAGAAGGAAGCTCCATACAAAGGACAAACCAAAGGTTTTTAGTTAATGTTGAAATCTTAACAATTATTTAATTTACTTAAGTACTCAATGAGGTTTAAAATAGTATCTTAATAAGAAGAGTAGGTCCATATGCGAAAAATATTAGAATTTAAAAACGTAACAAAAGAATATCAAATAGGTGAAATAAAAATTCAAGCACTAAAAGGTGTTGATTTTGAGATAAACGAAGGAGAGTTTGTTGTTATTTTGGGGGCATCGGGTGCTGGTAAGTCGACCATCCTAAATCTATTAGGTGGAATGGATCGTGCGAGCTCTGGCAATATTATTGTGGAAGATGTGAACATCGAAGACTTTAATGATCGAGAACTCACACAATATCGTAGAAATAAAGTGGGATTTGTTTTCCAATTCTATAATCTCGTCAATAATCTAACAGCGTTAGAGAATGTGGAATTTGCCTCATCGATTAAAAAAGATAGTTTAGATCCAAAAGAAATCATCGAAAAAGTTGGTTTAAGTCATCGAATGAATAACTTCCCAACTCAACTATCTGGGGGTGAACAACAACGTGTTGCGATTGCACGCGCTATAGCGAAAAATCCTTTGTTGTTATTGTGTGATGAACCAACCGGTGCACTTGATGATGTGACGGGTAGAAGTATCTTAAGCTTATTGGATGATCTAAACCGTGATTTTAATAAAACAATTGTTCTTATTACACATAACGCTCAGATATCAGAAATGGCTGATAAAGTTATTCATGTGCGTAATGGAATCATTGATTCAATCCATATTGTAGAAAATCGTAAACGTGTAGTGGAGATTGATTGGCAATGAAGTATTTAATTAAGCGTACGATACGAATCATTGGTAATACATTGACTCAGTTTCTCGCGATTATCCTTATTATTGCGATCGGTAGTTTAATTTTCACTGGATTATTAAGTACAATTCGTATTCTAGACACATGGGTTGATGATTACTATACTACCAATAAACTCGCCAATGCATGGATTTATGTTGATGGGGTAGATCAAACCGAAATAGATGAACTCAATAAACAATACCCTGACTTAAGTTTAGAAGGCCGTTATACCTTCAAAACTGATAGTGTATTAAATGGTCAATCCGTTCATTATGTTTTCTTAAGTGAAACAGAGATTAATGAAGTACAAATCATAAGTGGTAATAAACGAATCGATTCTACACATGTCATTGTGGATGAGAGTTTCGCAAATGAAAACAATCTTGAACTTGGTTCAACTTTTAACGTTAAACTCAATCAAGACTATGAGTTTACCGTAAGTGCATTATTCCAAAGTCCAGAATTTAGTTATAAATCAAAAGACAACTCCGATGGCGCAAGTAATAAGTCTGGGGTTGGAGTTATATATGTTAGTGAAGAAGTAATCATCCAAATGCTTAGACAAACAGATGATTATCTCGATGCAGAAATTGAGATTAAAGATAAATTAAAAGAAGCACAAATTGAACTTGATGATGCGTATCAAACACTTTTGCGTGAACAAAAGAATTTTAATCGTGAAAAGATTGATGTTTATGCAGAACTTGATCAGAATAAACAGGATTTACTCGATAAGAGAGATGAAGTTTATAACCAACAAATATTGCTCAATCAAAATAAAGTGGATATTGCGAATGGATTAGTCATGATTGATCAAGGAATTACTCAAACCAATGCATATTTTGATGGTTTATTAGCACCTCTACATCAACAACTTCAAACATTAAATGATAATCCTGGATTACCCAATCAAACAGAATGGGATGCGGCTGTATTGCTTGTCCAAACCAATATTGATCAAATTAATAGTTTGAAACAAGTCGAATTAGATAAACTTTATACTCAACAAGCTTCTCTTTTAGAATCACAGAAACAAGTTCAAAGAGGGATTGCATTAGTCAATGATGGATTAATTCAAATCGAAGATGGATTAAAAAAGATTGATGATGGATATGTTACAGCGGATAAAGAATTTAAAAAAGCTGAGAAATTACTTAGAGATGGATTTAAAGAATATGAAGAGGGTTTAGAAGAATTTAATCAAGAGAAAGCGGATGCGTATCAGAAACTTGATGATTCTGTACTTAATTATTATGAAATCTTAGTATCTGGAACACATACGGATAAAATTGAAGAAGATATTAAGCAAGATGATCGATTTGTGTATTGGCTGGATCGTGCAACTTATCCAGGTAATGCGATGTTAGAGAATATCTTAAGACCGATTAAGGTAATGACTTTAATCTTCCCAGCGTTATTCTTTGTGGTTGCGGCTGTATTGATTCTAATCACAATGTCAAAGATGGTTGAACATGATCGTACACAAGTTGCGATTATGAAGGCTTTAGGATTATCGACACAAACGATTCGATTAAGTTACCTATTGTATGGTTGGGTAGCTGCTCTTAGTGGATCACTTATCTTTGGTTATTTTGGTAATTGGTTAATTCCAGTTGTCTTATTGAACATATTTACAACTCGTTTTAGTATTCCTACAATACCAATTACCTTCTATCATGACCTAAGCTTATATGCGATTTTATTATCGTTATTCTTTGCGAGTATCGCAATTCTATTAGCGCTTCGTTCTGTATTGAAGGAGACACCTTCACAAGGTTTACGACCTAAACCACCTAAGAATGCTCGACGATCATTCTTGGAAAAGAATAAGACAATTTGGAGTAAGTTTAGCTATGCACACAAGTTGATGATACGTAACTTAACGGTTGGTAGAGTTAAAATCATATTGAGTTCTATTGGGGTTGTTGGAGCACTTGCTTTATTGATTATTGGGATTACCTTACAGAATTCCGCGAATCTAACGATTAAGAATACAGTTGGTTCATATGATTTTGATGCAAGTATTCAAATAGTAGATGAAATACCATTTGGAGAGATACCAGACTTACCAATTAAATTAAGTAATATTGAAGCATATAAACAAGTCAGTGCAGATTTTGGGGATCAGATTATTCAGTTAACGGCATTAGAGAATCATCAAGAACTCTTGAAGATGAAGGATGTTAAGAACAACTTAATTGAAATTGAATCCAATACTGTGATTATTCCACAAAGCTTTGCGATATTGAATGATTTAGAAGTTGGGGATACTTTGAGTTTCGAGATCGATGAAGAAGTTTATTCTTTAATTATTACGGATATTAATAATGAGTATTTGGGTAAAACTGTTACGATGAGTATTGATCAATTTAATCGATTAGGTATTGAATCAGAAACAAACAAGTTTTACATTAAGACACAATCCGAATATAGTGAATCGATAAAAGAACAATTAATCGATACAGAATTAGTTGAGTCTGTTGATTCAAAGATTAATATCATAAACAAATCCAATGAAATGTTATCGATGTTAAACCAAGTTATCCTTATCATATTAATTGCGTCATTCGCCTTAACCTCAACCGTCATCTATAACCTAGCATCCATTAACATTGTTGAGAGAGAACGTGAAATCGCAACACTCCGTGTATTGGGTTACACACATCGTGAAGTTAAACGTTTAATCAATACGGAGAACTATGTATTATTGAGTTTAGGGACACTATTTGGTGTTCCTGTGGGTATCTTCTTATCCCAATGGATATCACATATGGTGTCTACTCAAGAGTTTTATATGCCAGATGTGATTGAACCACAAAGTATTATAATTTCAGTTAGTATTGCGTTTGTAATTACGTTTATTACTAACTTAATCTTAGAAGTAAAGATACGTCGTATACAGCTTGTAGAGTCATTAAAAGCGGTTGAATAAAAAGTTTCACTTATGTGAAATTTTTTTATGGCTTATAATAGATGTGTAGGAGGAATCTATGTACAAGATAAATGATATTGTTTCATACCAAAATTATGGTGTTTGTCGAATTGTGGATATAAAGTCACTATCGATCATGAATCAGAAGCCAAGAAAATATTACTTCTTACATCAGCTTTACGATAAATGTGACAGTACAATTATCAAGATTCCAGTTGATACAACAAACATAATTCGTCCAATTATGACTAAAGAAGAAGTCTTTAAGATAATCGAATTCATGAAAGATTTAGAACATGACTGGATCAAGGATATAAGACATCGAGAAGTCCAATTTAAAGCATTGATTGATTCATGGGAAGCAGAGAACTGGGCTAAGGTAATCAAATCAATCTATGTAGCCAAAGAAGAAAATCGAGCACAAGATAAACATAAATCATTTCCACTCGTGGATACAAAGTATTTCGAACGAGCAGAAAATTTCTTTAATCAAGAAGTTGCCTATGCCTTAGATATTGATATTAAGGAAGTTCCAAATACCATACTCAAACTAATTCAAACAAAAAGCGGTTCGAACTGAACCGCTTTTATTATGCGAATTGTGCCATATATAAATGATAATAATGACCTTTCTTTAACATCAG
This sequence comes from uncultured Erysipelotrichaceae bacterium, assembly GCA_964457525.1. Classification (GTDB taxonomy): domain Bacteria; phylum Bacillota_I; class Bacilli_A; order Erysipelotrichales; family Erysipelotrichaceae; genus UBA2212. The sequence goes on from CAYWGS010000028.1 coordinate 5,001, forward strand.
TTCATCGTGAGAACCTTGTTCGACAATATTTCCATCGTGAACGACAAGAATGATATCCGCATTAATAATTGTACTTAATCGATGCGCAATAACGAAACATGTTTTACCAGCCATGAGTTTTTTCATCGCTGATTGTATTCGTTTTTCAGTTAATGTATCTACATTTGATGTGGCTTCATCCAAGATAATCATAGGTTTATTCGCCAACATTGCGCGTGCGATGGTAATGAGTTGTCTTTGACCTTTGGATAAGTTAACACCATCATCGGTAACCAAGGTATCATACCCATCCTTACATCGTTCGATAAAATTATGGATATGAACTTCTTTTGCGATGCGTATGACATCTTCTTTTGTCGCATGTTCGTTTCCATAGATTAGATTTTCATAGATAGATCCATGGAATAGCCAAGAATCTTGAAGTACCATTGAAAACTTGGTTCGAAGTTGATTGAGTGTTAATTTTGAAATATCATTCCCATCTACTCGTATTATTCCAGAATCAGGTTGATAGAAACGCATGATTAAATTAATGAGGGTTGTTTTACCAGCGCCTGTTGGTCCAACAATCGCAACCAAACTACCAGCTTTAACCTCTAAATTAACATCCTTCAATACCGGTTTATTTGGAAGATAACTGAAATTAACATGTTCAAACTGTACATCACCTTGTACATCATCATTAAGTTCAATGGATGTTTGAACATCGACTTCAATCGGTTCATTCAGTACTCTAAATACACGTTCTGCTGCAGCTAAAGTAGATTGGAGTTCCGCTATCATATTAGCAGCTTCACTAATCGGTCCTGAGAACTTACGAGAATATAAGATAAATGAAGAAATATTACCGATCGAAATCATATTTACTAAATAAAGAATTGATCCAAACACGGAGATAAGGGTTAATGAAATATTATTAATAAAACCAACGGTAGGACCCACAATACTTCCATAATAATCCGCTTTATAGTAGGCTTCAGATGCTTCATAATTCTTCTCTTTAAAACTAGAATACATGGTGTCTTGTTGGGAATATGCCTTTATCGTTTTTAAGCCAGAGAGTGTTTCTTCTACATATCCATTCATATCACCTAATTTACGTGAACGTTCTCTAAATAAAGGACGAGTACGTTTAGTGAGGAAGGAGGTTGTTAGGATGGAAAGAGGAATCGTAATAAAGAATACAGTGAGTAGGGGGAGTGATATCCACAACATCATACCAAATGCCCCAATAACCACAATAAATGATCCAAATAACTGAACAAGATCGGTGGATAATGATGTATTTATCGTATCAATATCATAGGAGATTCGACTTAACATATCACCAATCTGATGTTTATCAAAATAACTTACCGGTAAATCTAAGAATTTATCGGATAAGTCTTGTCTCATATTAACCACAATCTTTTGACTGATATAAATCATTAAACTGGATAAAGCATACATAAGAACAGAGGATAATACATACACCCCTAACATCCATAAAATATTCTGAATTACCATATTCCATACTTGATCACTTGGTTGAGATATCAAATCAATGACATTCCCTGTTAAAAATGGACCTAATAATTGAAGTGCATTGGCACTAATGGTTAGTACTATCGCCACAACAAACAACCACTTAACATCATTAACATAAGAGAATAACTTTATGAGTGTTTGTTTAGTATCTTGAGGTTTCTCAATGACGGATGGACTAATTGATTTACGTGTCATCTTAGAGACCTCCTAACTGTAATTGAATGAGTTCTTTATAAAGTTCACAATTCTGTGCTAATTCTTCATGTGTTCCTAATCCAACCATTTTGCCATCTTCAATCACTAAAATACAGTCCGCATTGAGAACGGTACTAACTCTTTGGGTGATGAGAATGGTTGTCGCATTAATGTGTTCTTTTATCGCAGCTCTAAGTTCCGCATCCGTTTTGTAATCTAAAGCACTTGAGGCATCATCCAAAACAATGATTTCAGGATGATTGGCTAAGGCACGTGCAATAAGCATACGTTGTTTCTGACCACCTGAGAAATTTGCGCCTTGTCTAAGAACACGTTCATCATAACGATCGTTTAACTGTTCAATAAAGCTTCTTGCTTGGGCAAGTTCAGAGGCTTCAGTAATGGCTTCAAGATCCATATTTCGACCAAATTGAATATTCTCTTTTACACTAAATGAGAATAAGACATCTTGTTGGAAGACAACACCAAACTTTCTTCTAAGTTCATTTAAATCATAACTACGAATATCTTGGCCACTTATAAGTATTTGTCCTTCATCAATCTCATAAAACCGAAGTAATAATTGAGCAATTGTAGACTTACCAGAACCTGTACTACCGATAATACCGAAGGTACTGTTTCGTTTAATACTGAAACTTAGATTATCAATGTCATTTTTTGTTTGATTATATGAGAAATGAACATTTCTAAATTCGATATGATTCTCAGTTTCAACAGGGGTTTGTTCTAGAAGTTCTACATAGTCATTCTTTTCAAGAATTTCCATGATTCGATTTGCGCTGGCATTGGCTCTAGAGAACAGTAAGAAAATACGATTAATCGCTAAGAAAGAATTTAGGATCAAACTAAAGTAGGATAGGTATGCAATAATCGAACCACTCTTACTTAATCCTTGCATAACTCGACTTGCACCAATATAAACAATCAAAACCAATCCAAGATTTAAAATAAGATTCATGAGTGGATTTAGTGAAGCGATGATATATCCTGCAGTTTTTTCTTTCTTGGATACATCTCTATTAACTTTTTCAAATTTATCCTTTTCAAACGATTCTTTTGCCAACGCTTTAATGACCCGAATACCTGTAATATTTTCTCTTACAACACGAATCAGTTGATCCAGTGAACTTTGAAGACGATCATAGAAGGGAATACTGACTTTTGAAATTAGGATAACGACTACTGTAATAACGGGTAATAATGCGATTAAGACGAAAGCTAAAAATGGATCAATAAATAACATCATAACGATACTACCAAGAAGCAATATCGGAGCACGTATCCCAATTCTTTGTATGACATTAAACATACGATAGATATGATACGTATCACTTGTCATGCGTGATATAAGCGAAGGAATGGTAAATTGATCAACCGTACGATTTGAGAAACTCAGTATTTTTGCATAACTATCATTTCTTAAATTCTCAATCGCATCCGATGAAATACGAGCTGCCATACGATTGGCTGTTATATTACCTAATAGTGCTAATAGAGAACTGATAAACATGAGTAATCCAAAGATTACGACTGTCGTAATATTCTTTGTTGGGATTACTTTATCAATCACATAGGCTAATAACCAAGGAAGGAATAATTCCATGATTGTGGCACTACTCTTGATACTTAAACCAACAAAGATTTGTTTAAGATAGGGTTTTAGATAGCGTAATATTTTCTTCATACTTGTTTCTCAATTTCTAATAATTCTTCAGCCCGATGTTTGAGTTTATCAAGATAACTCATAAGTAATGTAATTTCATCCTCATTAAAATCTTGTAATAAGAAATGTCGCTGTTCCTTGAAGGTCGTAGAGATTACTTTACTGAGTTTTGTGCCTTCTTCACTTGGATATAGGCGTAATATTCTTAAATCATTTTCATCTTGAATACGTGTAATATAACCGAGTTCACTCAAATGAATTAATCCTCGAGCGACATTACTTTTATCGATATGCATCGTCTTGGTTAACTCTTCCTGAGATATACCAGGATGACGATTGATCTCTAATAAGTAATTTGCTTGATATCCTTTTAATCCATATTCTTTAAAAACTTCATTTCGATAAAGTATGTTTGAACGTTCAATTATACTTATGGTTTTATTTATCGGTATCATAGGTCTCCAATCGTTGCGTGCGCAACTATTATAACAGAGATTTCATGGGATATCATAGAAATTTAACTGAAGCATGTTAAAATATAGAAAGAGGTAATACTATGATAAAAATAGGCATACTTGGATGCGGGAAAATAGCGCATCGTTTTGTGAAAGGTGCATTAGAAACCAGTAATACAAGCGTTATTGCTTGTGCCGCAAGAGAATATGATCGTGCTAAAGTATTTGCGGACGAATATCAGATTATAAAGGTTTATGGAGACTATGAATCCTTAGTTAATGATCCTGAAGTCGATGCGATTTATGTCGCAACACCACCATTCATGCATGAAGAACACATCCGATTATGTTTGAATCATAATAAACATGTCATTTCCGAGAAACCCTTTGTACCCAATGCAGAGATATCAAATGAATTGTTTGATTTAGCGAAATCCAAACGATTGGTTTTAATGGAAGCGAATAAGACAGTATTTACGCTAACTTGGATTGATATTAAGCGTAAATTAGAAGAAAAAGCAATTGGTGAAGTGATGTATGCGGAAGGTTCATATACCTATCGCTTCCCACAAGATGATCATTGGGTTTTTGATCCAAGTAAAATGGGTGGAGGAATGTTTGATGTTGGTGTTTATCCATTAACCGTTGCGCTTTATTTGTTTGGATTAAATGTGTTAAAGATGGTTAAGATGAAGATTCTAAATGAAATGGGATCCGATGATTTAACCCATATGCTTATACAATTCCCGAATCAAAGATTGGTCAGTGTAAAAGGTGGTATAGGGGTAGAAACCGATAATCATTTCACCATTTATGGTACAGAAGGTAAGATACGTTGCCCGCGATTCTCTAAGAGTAATTATTACTTTATTGAACGATATGGGTTTCCGGAAGAGACGATAAAGTTTGAATTCAATAGTGAATTTGCGTTTGAGATAGAACACTTCTCAAAATGCATTGAGGAAGGATTAATTGAGAGTCCAATCATGTCTCAAAAAATGTCAGAAACAATTTTAAATTTGATTAATAAGGAGTCGTATGAATAAATATACTAAGAAAGTAAATGATCAAAATGTGATCTCATTGGAAGATGTAAAAATTGAAGGAGAGTATATTACAGGAGAAGTGATTGATCGCTTAGCTAAATTTGAATCCTTCTATGAAGAGATTGAAAAGAATCAAATCACCATCTCAGAACAACTCGAAGTATTGCGTAGTGAAGGTAAAGATAAAACCGTTGAGTATAAAGAGTTATTTACAAAGAAACTCGTGAATAATAATGTGATGGCTTTCTTACGTTATCATGGCTTAGCCCCAAAGAAATAAGGAGGATTTATGTTACATTTACATGTCTTGTATACAGTTGTAGAGGGTAGACGGGATGAGTTTTATGATTTGATTAATCAATTAGGAATTGCGTCCAAATCAAGAACGGAAGAAGATAATATAAAATACGATTATTACATTCCGTATGGGACTGAGAATCAAATCTTCTTACTTGAGATTTGGAAAACAAAAGAAGGGTTTGAACGCCATAAACAATCGGATCACTTTAAACAACTTCAAGAGTTAAAAGAAGATTATATTGAGGGTGCTAAACTCGATATCTTTGAGATTGTTTGAAACAGTGTTTCATGAAATTGTTTTAAGATTGATTAAATGCTTTGATATTGAAGTGTTATACTAAATTTAACCAATTATCAAGGAGGATTTATGCTCGATAAGAATTTTTTATGGGGTGGCGCAACTGCGGCTAACCAATGTGAAGGTGGATATCAAGAAGGGGGTAGAGGTTTAGCGAATGTGGATGTTACTCCACATGGTAAAGATCGATTCCCAGTATTAGCGGGTAAGATGAAAATGTTAGAAGTAGATGGAGAACATTATTATCCTGCACTTAAGTCAATTGACATGTATCATCATTTCCGTGAAGATATTAAATTGTTTGGAGAAATGGGCTTTAAGACCTATCGTTTATCGATTGGTTGGACACGTATTTTCCCTAAGGGTGATGAATTAGAACCAAATGAAGAAGGTTTGAAGTTCTATGAAGAATTGTTCAAGGAATGCCATAAATATGGAATTGAACCACTTGTTACAATTACACACTTTGATTGTCCAATCCATTTAGTTAAGGAATATGGTGGTTGGAGAAATCGTAAATTAATCGAATTCTATCAACGTTTAGTCACTGTTTTATTTACACGCTACAAAGGTTTAGTAAAATACTGGTTAACCTTCAATGAAATCAATATGATTTTACATGCGCCATTTATTGGTGGTGGAATTGTGTTTGAAGAAGGTGATAATGAGGAACAAATCAAATACACTGCAGCACATAATCAACTTGTCGCAAGTGCTTATGCGACTAAAATTGCGCATGAGATTGATCCTGAAAACAAAGTAGGCTGTATGTTAGCAGCGGGTAATTATTATCCATATACTTGTCATCCAAATGATGTGTTTAAAGCGATGAATGCAGATCGTGAAAACTATTTCTTTATCGATGTTCAATCACGTGGTGAATATCCAAGATATGCATTGAAACACTTTGAACGAGAAAAGATTGATGTTGGTATGACTGCAGAAGATATCAAAGTATTAAAAGAAAATACTGTTGACTTCATTTCCTTTAGTTATTATGCAAGTCGTACAGCGAGTGCAGATCCTGAAGTGAATAAAACAACGGCAGGTAATATCTTCTCAAGCTTAAAGAATCCTTATTTACAATTAACTGAGTGGGGTTGGCAGATTGATCCACTTGGCTTAAGAATTACCATGAATATGTTGTATGATCGTTACCAAAAACCATTGTTTATTGTAGAAAATGGATTAGGTGCTAAAGATGTATTAACTGAAAATGGTGAAGTTATCGATGATTATCGTATCCAATACTTAAGAGAACACATTCGTTCCTTTATGGATGCGGTTGAACTCGATGGTGTAGAACTATGGGGTTACACAACATGGGGCTGTATCGACCTTGTATCAGCCGGTACAGGTGAAATGAGCAAACGTTATGGATTCATCTATGTCGATCGTGATGATGCGGGAAATGGAACATTAAAACGTTCTAAGAAGAAATCATTTGATTGGTATAAGAAAGTCATTGAATCGAACGGTGAAGTTTTATAATTAATCAAGCTGTCGTATGACAGCTTTAATTGTGGTTTATATTCATTGACACATATGGTTTGTGTTTCTATAATAAGGTACATATTTAAATAAATTAAGTAATCTTAAATAGAATAATAGAAATGGAGCGTTTTAAATGGTATTTGTAAACCCACTTGGAGAAGAAAAAATAAGTAAATTAATCATCAAATTTTCAATTCCTGCAATCGTTGGAATGATGGTAAATGCTTTATACAATATCGTAGACCGTATTTATATAGGGAATGCGGTTGATTTAGGAAAGAATGGTTTAGCAGGAATTACCATTGGATTTCCACTTATGCTTATTATGTTGGCTATTGGCGTTCTATTTGGTGTTGGTGGCGCAACCTTATTCTCCATTCGATTAGGTCAAAAAAAGGAAGAAGAAGCAGAGAAAGTACTCGGTAATTCAATCACATTGATGGTTGTGGCGGGGATTATATACATGATCCTTGGTCAAATATTCTTAGAACCACTTCTTCGCTTATTTGGTGCCAGTGATGTGGTTATGCCGTATTCAATTGAATATATGCGAATTATCTTCTTTGGATCTGTCTTTCAAATTCTAAGTATGGGAGTTAATCACTTTATTCGTGCGGATGGTAGTCCTCGAATCGCAATGTTATCGATGTTCATAAGTGCAGGAATAAATATTGTGCTTGATCCTGTATTCATCTTTGGATTCAATATGGGAATGGCAGGGGCAGCGATTGCGACAGTAATTGCTCAAGCATTCTCTGCAATATGGGTTGTTTATCACTTCTTAGGTAAACATAGTAAAGCGAAGTTACATATAAAGAATCTTATTTTAGATTCAAATATTGTAAATCGTATTGTATCCCTTGGTATGCCGGGTTTCTTATTACAACTCGCTAGTTCACTCTTAAATACGTTACTTAACCGTAATCTCTTCATTTATGGAGGTGATATTGCGGTATCTGGTATGGGTATTATCAATAGTATTCAGACGTTGATGTTAATGCCGATAATAGGATTGAATCAAGGTGTACAACCGATCATTAGTTTCAACTTTGGGGCGAAGAAATTCGAACGTGTAAAAGAAGCTGTAAAACTAGCGATTATTGTCGCAACGTCTATCGTTCTTGTTGGTTACTTGGCAACTCGATTAATCCCAACAGTACTTGTATCGATGTTTAATCGTGAAGCAGATTTAATGGCATTTAGTACAATGGCCATTGGCTCATGGTTCTTTATGATGCCAGTCGTTGGTTTCCAAATTATTGCGGCGAATTTCTTCCAAGCAATTGGTCGTTCCAAGTCCGCAATGTTCTTAACTTTAACTCGACAAATCATTTTCTTAATACCTGCAGTTATAATTTTCCCTCAGTTATGGGGTGTTCAAGGTTTATTGTATGCCGCACCTTTTGCGGATTTCCTTGCGGCAGTTTTAACAGGGTATTTCTTTATTCGAGTATTAAAAGATTTATCGAACTTAAATCCTGAAAATGTGGATCAATCGATTGCGGCTGAGAGTTTATTGGAAGTTTAATTAAAGAAAAGGAATAGAAAAATGAAGAAAACGATTTTGACATTCTTGTTTATTTCAATCAATATTGTAATAACTGGGATTGGCGCAAGTTTAGGTATTAAAGCAGCTGTAGGTGTCGGGGCATGGGATGCTTTATCACAAAGTGTCTCAACCGTTATCGGTATGAAAATAGGAACATTCTCGATGTTACTGAATATTAGTTGTGTTGTGGTTCAATTATTGATGTTAGGTAAGAAGTTTAAACCGATATCAATCCTACAAGTTTTTGTCGCAATTCTCTTAGGTAATGTTGTGAACTTTATGTTATACGATGTATATGCTAACTTAGTGATTAATTCATATTTCCTTAACTTAGCAATCTATGTTGTATCCGTATTAATCATCGTGGTTGGTGTTGCGAATATCATGGCGATGAATTTTATCAGTTTCCCACTTGAAGGGGCATGTTTAGTCGTCTCTGATCGATATAACCTTAATTTTGGTAAAGTTCGTCAGTGGGTCGATATCATAGCCATTATCATTGCGCTTGTCGTTGCGTTTGTATTTAAAGATAATTACACTGTAGGTGTTGGGACTGTAATAGGAATGGTCATGTTTGGTCCACTTCTTGATCGCATCATGAACTTTGTTCGCCCTAAGCTTGATAAAATGGGTCTTGTATACAATCAATAATCTAAACTAACAATATTAGATTGAATTCTTTTGTTATAAATTGTAAAATTACACATGAATGTAGAGAGTTTAAATAATTAATGAAGAAGGTTAAACATGAATTTTAACTTAAAGTGCATCGATGAGCATACTCTGAACACACTTACACATATAGTACCTTTTCCAGTTTTGATATTTAATCAAGATGGTCCTTTGTATTATGATGACAAAGTAAAGAAGATGTTATGTGAAGAAAACTATAATATTTCATATATTGATTTATTTCATAGTTTTAATGATGCGCATAAAACAAAAAGAATGGAATTAATTCTTCTTAATCCTAAACTTGAGAAAGTTTGGCTTAATGTATTTGGTGAGTTAATTGAATATCAGAGTAAAACTGCAGTAATAATTTATATCATTGATAAAGTGGATAAAGTACAAAATGATGGTGAGATTTTACGTTTATCTAAATTAAGACAGTATATGTTAGAAATCAATCAATCGATTGTTAATATAACAGACTTAAAGCGTACCTTTTATCTTATTTTAACAAATGCATTAAAAGCATTGGAGAATGCGTCTTTGGGTTCTATTTTTATCAAGAATAAAGATGTGTTTGAGGTAGTTTCTTATATTGGATTTGATAAGAGTATTGAAGAATTTAAATTACCCATTGTGGATTCATTCTTATATCGAAATACAGATGGATTAATGAATCGAATTGCGAATATTAAGAAACTTGAGATGGATGATCATTTCTATCCCGTTAAAACCTATGCAGGTGAAAATGTCTATATCAAGTCTGAGATTACTGCTCCAATTTACATTAATGGTGAACTATATGGGATGATAAACTTAGATTCACTTGAAGAAAATGCGTTTGATGATGATGACTTTGCGTCCATGGAGTTCATTAGTACGAATGTGCAGATAGCGATTTCAAATCAATTATCCTATATCGAGAAATCAAGATTAGCGATGTTTGATCCACTTACGAAGCTCTATAATCGTCATTACTTTGAGGAACAGTTCCAAGCCTATAAACGTCGTGCAAGTCGATATGATGAGAAGTTCCATTTAGTTCTATTTGATGTGGATGATTTGAAGATTGTGAATGATTTATTTGGGCATACAACAGGTGATAAAGTGATTAAGCGTATCGCTTCTGAAATACAAAACAAAACACGTAAGAGTGATGTGATTGCTCGATTTGGTGGAGATGAGTTTATTGGATTATTCTTAGGGACATCTTCTAATGCATTGCATAAGAAGATTCTTGATATTGAAAAAGAGTTAAATGATAGTCCAATGGCAATTAATGAGAAACTTGTTTATTTTAACTTTAGTTTTGGTATTTCATCCTATCCGAAGGATGGAGTTAATCTCAATGAGTTGCTTGAAGCTGCAGATAAACGGATGTATTTACATAAGCAAAATAAGAAAAGTTGTTGCGAAAAAATCTAGTAATTACTAGGTTTTTTATTCAAAATTGAGTTTTGGTTTAATTAGTAGAAGATTGATAACCTATTCTAGTGTATAATGTCCTGTCTTTGACACTTAAAGGCGAATAAAAACTCAGAAACCCTTTGATTATAAA
>CAYWGS010000029.1:0-15722 GCA_964457525.1 uncultured Erysipelotrichaceae bacterium
AAACAAATCAGAATTAACAGGCAAGGTTATTATTGATATTACAAATCCAGTAAACTTTAGCACCATGGATGGCTTATTGGTCAGTGCAGACAGTTCCGCAACGGAAGAGTTTGTAAAGCTTGCGCCACAAGCATCATTTGTTAAAGTATTTAATACAAACTTTGCGTCTACTCTAGCAGGCGATAAAAATACAACAGTGTTACTTGCGTCTGATGACAATATCGCAAAAGAAACACTTATCAACGCTTTACATGGTAGTCATTTAGATTTAGTAGATGTGGGATCACTTAAACGTGCTCGTGAATTAGAAGCACTTGGTTTCTTACAAATTACACTAGCGATTCGTGAAAAGATTTCTTGGATGGGTGGATTTAGTTTAGTTAAATAACGGTCATAAAAAAGGACTTCTTACGAAGTCTTTTTTTAGCTTTATTCAAACTTTATTTATTACTAAAGAATAGGTTTGACTGGATAAATTGTCACTCCCGTTACGACTCGATTAACTTCTCCTGTAGGACACGGATTGTCTACCGTAATACCTAAGGAAAGTGATTTAAAGAATCCAATTAACTGTGCAATGACAATCATCTTCAATCCAATAAATTCACTTGGTATGTCGGTATAGTCATACTGAATGGCATAATCTACATTCGCATCATAAGGGGCGTTACTGATGGTTAGAATCTTATAGCCTTTCTGTTGACTCTTTAGTTCATTGATTAAATCAAGTTCATATTTACGCGTTAATTCGTGATCACTTAAGTAAATAACAATTAACGTGTGGGCGTTTATGAATGATTTAGGTCCATGTCTAAAGCCAGTCAAAGTATCATATAAAGTCGCAACTTTTCCTTGAGTAAGCTCTAGGATTTTCAATGCGCTTTCTTGAGCGAATGCTTTCATGTTCTGTGAACCAAGATAAACAATTCTCTCAAAATTATACTCATTGATTAATGATTTAATTCTTGAAGCATTTTTAGTTAGATTGGATTGAACAGAGTGAGCACATTCATTTAAATACGTCTCATACTTATCCAATTCATTGATATTGAAACAAAGGAGTGTTGCGGTAATCATGTTGGTAAAACTTGAGGTCATCGCAAAACCTAAATCATTTGTTTCATCCGGAAGTTCAATCGCAAGTACACGATCATCCATATAGGCTAATTTCGCTAGAGCACCATTCTTATTACAGGTAATAAATAAATGGTAAGCCTGTTCTGTATAGGCATTAACTGCTTGTACAGCACCAACGGATTCAGGTGAATTACCACTGCGTCCATATGAAATGAAAAGTGTTTTTCGTTTAGGGTTGATGTATAACTCAGGGCTTAGAATCATATCCGTCGTCGCAATACTTCTTGCCTTAAACTCATAGTTCTTATTGAAATAATTCACAAGTGTATTCCCAATGTATTCACTTGTTCCAGCACCCATGAAAATGATATCAAAGCTTCCTCTTCGACCCAATTCATTTAAGAAATCTTTGATTTTACTTTTATTTGATTGAATGACGTCAAATGTCTTTAGCCATGTAGAGGGTTGTTGAAAGATTTCTTTACCGGTATTACAGGCATCGATTTCTTTGATATCTTCTTTTGTATTTAAATGCTTCATATGCTTCCTTCTGCTTTCTTACTATGTTTATTCTTCAAATTGCTTAATATCTAAATTCAATAATTGACAAGCATTACGATAGTAAATATCTTTTAATGCTTCATCGGGTAAACCAATTCCATAGATTCTCCATCGACCTTGTCCAGCTTGTTCACCTTCTTCTTGATACTCAAAGTATTCATCCCATGTTTCAAGAAATCTAAAATACTTTTTCTGTAGTTGAAGGTTTAAAGGTGTACAATCGGTACCATATAAAATACGGTTGGAATAGTTAATAAAGAACGCTCTACTTGAATAGGGAACTCTTCCTAGTTCCGCAATTCGAGCCGCAATATCAATGTACATGTTTGGATAACGATCTAATCGTTCGGATACATGTTTAAGATTTTCTGCATACGAACCAAAGTGTGCCACAATAAACTTTGTTTGAGGGTGTTTCTCAATCATAGAATCTTGCATATCCATAAGTTCATTAAATGTCATCTGTCCTTCTTTACCAAATGCCCAGTCTGGGTTTTCAATGAGTTCTTCGAATCGTTCATTGGTTTGATCGATTGGAAGGAAGAAGGCCACTGGATCTGCGATATGAATCAGTACAGGAATATTGAGTTCTGCAGCTGTGTCATATACAACATCAAGTCTTGGATCATCGGTACGAATATAATTCCCTGATTGATCCTTTTGGTTTAAACTAATGACTTTCCACATCTTAATGCCACGTGCCCCTTTTGAGTATGCATCATGTAGATGTGTTTTAATGGTTGTTTGAAAATCTTCTTCATCAATTCTTGATACATCAATCCATACAAATAGACTTAATATATCATCCATACACTTTGTATGCTGAATCATCTCAATCATCTCATCTCCCCAAACACCATCGAGATTTACCACATGATGAATGTTTAAAGATTCAAGTTCTTTTCGATAATTGGATAGATTATAGGTTTGTTTGTAATCATTTCCTAACACAAGCTTCCCTAAGTGTTGATGGATATCAATCACTTTATATTTAGCTGTGTAGATTGGTGTTTCATTTGTCACACATTGTGATATCGGTTGATACTCACTTAACATTAAATCTTTCATTACTTCATACCTGTTGTCGCAATTCCCTTAATGAATTGTTTTTGGAACATTAAGAACACTATAATAACTGGCATCATAATCAAAGCAGAAGCTGCCATCGTTGCGGATAGGTCTGCTGTGTGTTGCGATGAGAAGTAGGATAATGCGAGTGGTAAGGTCATCTTCTTAATATCATTGATCATAATGAGTGGATTGAGATAATCATTCCAATAATTTAAGAAGGTAAAGATGGTTAATGCACCGACGGTCGGTTTTAAAAGAGGTAGGACTATTTTGAGATAAATACTCCAGTTACTTGCACCTTCCATACGAGCTGCTTCGATTAATTCATTTGGTATATCATCACAGGCTTGTTTACTCAAGAATATTCCGAATGCATTCACAAACGATGGAACGATTAATGCGCCTGCTGTATTGTATAAACCTAATGCATTAATGAGTAAGAATCCAGGAATCATTGTAGTATGCGTAGGAACCATCATAGTTGCGAGAACAAGCATGAACAAGACTTTCTTGAATTTAAACTCAAACTTAGAGAATACAAACCCAACAATCGTACTACTCAATAAAATAACAACAGTATTCGTAACGGTTATAAATAAACTGTTTCTAAACCAGTAGAAGAATGGAGACTTGGTTAGAACTTTAATATAACCGCTGATGGTAAAGTTAACTGGAATTAAATGTTTTGGATCAACCAATAATTCTTTCGTACTCTTCAATGAGTTCGACAACATCCAGAAGAAAGGTAGAATCATGAAAAGGGATAATAGGAATAAACCAATAAAAATAGCGATATAAACTGGTTTTACTTTCATCTTCTTTTTCATCTTAATAATCCCAATCGACTTTCTGAATTTTTTGTTGAATGATGGTAATAATAAATATGATTACGAATAAGAGTACTGCAATCGCAGATGCATATCCCATATTCTTAATCTCAAATGCCATCTTATAGATATAACTTGTTAAGACTAAACCGGAGTTTTGAGGTCCTGATTTTAATACCATGACAGAGAATTGAGCAAACATTTGGAAATGGCTTATGAGTGTCATGATTGTTACAAACGTCATTGTTCTTCCTAATAGAGGAAGTGTAATATGTCTGAATTTGTGCCATGCGGATGCACCATCCATTTCAGCGGCTTCATAGAAATTAGTTGGAATGGAATCAATCCCTGCACTAAATAAAATAATGTTATATCCGATATCGACCCAAATCGTAAATACGATGATGGACCACATTAAGATATTCGGATCCCCTAACCAGTTTACAGGATCGAATCCGATGGTTTTAAGCATCATATTAGCTAAGCCTGTTGCGGTTGGAAAAATACTTCTTGCCCAAACAACACTGGATGCGACAAGTGGCGCAACACAAGGTAGAAAGAAAGCCATTCTAAAGAAGCTTCTTATTTTGTTTGATTTAAACATACTAATAAATTGGGCAATCATAAGCGATAAAGTTATGTTAAGCGCTACTGTAATTCCAACAAACATCAATGTGTTGAATAGTGCTTTGACAAGTACTTCATCTGCGAATAGTTCTTTAAAGTTCTTTAGTCCAACAAAGGTATTTGAATCTCTTAATGGATTATAGTCCATCAATGAAATACCAAAACCTGCAATTATTGGGCCAACACTAAATAGGAACATGTGAATAAAAACAGGAACTAATACGAGTAAAATAAATTTTTTGTTTTTCATTCTTCTAACTTCCTTATTTTGAGAAAAGGATGGATAGATGAAACTACCCATCCTTTTTATAAACTACTTAACTACATTGGTATTTAAGTATTCTTCCAATGAAATCAAAGCTTCATCAACAGAAGGAGTTGTACCCATGACTAAATCGACAAATGTATTATTAACTGCTTCTTTAAATTGATCGGTATTAAAGTATCCAATAAATTGTGCATTACCCAAGATTTTTACAAGTGGTTTTGCGAAAGGCATTAAGTTTAATAATTCAGGATCTTGTGCAACACTAATTTTTGCTGGAATTTGAGCTGCCGCAACATTATGAGCTAACAAGTTTTCATCTTGATAGAAGTATTCTAAGAATTTGTATGCTGCTTCTTGTTGTTTGGATGATCCATTAACACTAAGTGCCCAACCTGTTTCAGCAGCGAATGCAGCTTTATCACCAAACCAAGGCATTTCAACATAGTCAAAGTCTACACCTAATGTTAAACCGAAGCTGGATGTTCCTTCAGAAATAACCCATGGTCCACGTGGAACAAGCGCATTACGACCTGCGTATAGTTGTTGATAACCTTCTAAATCTCCACCACCAACTAACCCTTCTAAGTCCGTTACTTTATCCACAACAACCATATCATAGAGTTCTTGTAGAGCCGCTTTAGCTTCTGGAGTTTGTAGGGTGAATTTGCCATTCGCATCAAGATATTGGCCACCTGTGGATAAGATCATGGATAAGAACATATAAGGAACAGAATCCCAGTTCACAAAGTCAAAACCTTTTTGAGTTAAGATTCCACCTTCTTCTTTAGTTAACTTAGTACCAGCACTTACAAGTTCAGCCCAAGTTGTTGGAACTGGAATGTTTGCGTCTTTTAATAAAGTCTTATTAACCAATAAACCACCATTTTCAATGTTAAATTCAAGTGGTAATCCGTATAATTTACCATCATACATTAATGCACCAATCGTAGATGGATATACATGATCGATCACATCTTTTGCCATAGCATCTGGCATAACTGCTAGTGCACCAGTGGATGCGAAGTCAACTCCCCATCCGCCCCACATTTCATAGATATCTGCACCACCTTCTTTAGAGATTAAAGAAGTTTGTACTTTCGATTCGAATTGATCGTATGGGAAGAATTCAAATGAAACTTCGATACCAGGATTCTCTGCTGTAAACTTTTCTCCTATTTGACGATAGGATTCATTCCAAGGCTCATTTTGGTGGCCCCAGAAAGTCAACTTAATGGTCTCAGAGTCGTTGGTATTACTACCAGAGCAGCCGACTAAAGACGAAAGCATAAGTAGACTCATCAGTAACAATGCTAATTTCTTCATTCATTTTTCCTTTCAACGCATGGATATGCGTAATTGCCTGGGTAATAATCAAATCTTTAAGGATTTGAAATAACTTAAGTACTCCGCATTCTTATCCAACATTTCTTGAACCATATCTTTGATTTCTTGCATACTGAGTACACTTGAAGTCAATGGATCAAATAAAATCGCGTGGAATACTTTTTCTGGATCACCTGTAATCGCTGCTTGAACTGCTAATTCTTCAATACGAGCAGAGTGATCCACCATAAGTGCTAAATGTTCTGGTAATGTAACTGGCATGATGGAATGAATGCCTCTTTCAGTTGCGACAACAGGAACTTCAACACATGCATTTTCTCTTACATTTGGAATATAACCTTTGTTTTGAAGGTTACCATTGAAGAAGAATGGAGTGTGGTCACCAAGGATTGCGTTAAAGATGTTCGATGCATATTCTTCGCCTCTTTCAAGTTCAATATCCCCATGTTCTAACCATTCTTTATATTCTTTTTCCCAAGTAGTTTCTCTGTCGAGATATTCATTTAGGATATAAGCATATTCGCCTGGATTCCAACCTGTCCCGAAGGTACAGTATTTTTCAATTAAGTCTGGACGTTTTCTGAACCATTGATTGTATTCAGAGTTATGTCCACTGGATTCTGTTGGGAAGTAACCCAAATGTCTGAACATTTCAATTCGAACGGGTTCTTCATTTGCGACTTCTTCTCTTAAGATCGCTTGTTTTAATAGAGGAATCGCATCTTCATCTTTCCATTTATATTCGGTATAGAAGGCTTGGTGATTAATACCCGCACATACATATTTAATATCTTTAATATCTGCACCAATCCATCCTGCTAACATTTCAGCTGTACCTTGTACACTGTGGCAGAGTCCTGTCACATTAACGAACGTTTGTTTTTGTAAGAAACTAACTAACATCGCCATAGGGTTGGAGTAGTTAAGTACGATCGCATGTGGACATAGTTCTTCCACATCACGAATAATATCTAACATGACTGGAGCTGTTCTTAAGAATCTGAAGATTCCTGAAGGGCCTCTAGTATCCCCTACGTTTATATCAACACCATATTTCTTAGGAATTTCAATGTCGTGTCTCCACACTTCAACGCCACCTTGTAAAATCGTAATTACGACACCATCTGCACCGACTAAGGCTTCTCTACGATCCATTGTGTAGGTGACTTTTGCGTTATAATGTCCCTTTTCAATGATTTTCATGATGCCTTGGTAAGCATACGATAATCTCTTCTCATTAATATCAACTAAACTAATTTCGCAGTCATTAAATTGATCAAACGTAAGAATATCTCTAACAAGACTACGTGTGAAATCCAATGATCCTGCACCAATGAACACAAACTTCTTTCCCATTTTGAACCTCTTGTTTACTAAACAGTTTATCTGTTTACGTGTTTACACTATCATTGTAGTCTACATAATTTTAGATGTAAAGGCTTTCAAGACATTTTTATTGATTATTTTAATAAAATCATCTATAATTTGTTTAGTAAACAACTAGAGGTCACATATGGCAAATATTAGAGATGTTGCTAAGAAGGCTGGAACTTCGATTACGACCGTTTCCAGAGTCTTATCAAATGATGAAAGTTTTAAGGTTCCTGACAGTACAAAAGAAAACATCTTTAGAGCGGTTAAAGAACTTAATTATGTTGTTCCAAAGAAAGTAAAATCAGAGAAACAATATCGCATTGGTTGTATTATGGCGATGACTGCAGTTAAGTATTCTGACCCATACTTTATGACCATGGCTTCTGCGATTGAGACGGAAGCAAAAAAGCTTAATTGTAATCTATCTTATCTAATCAATTATGATGAATTAGAGAAACCATCAAAACTCGTAGAACTTCATGAGATGAAGTTAGATGGACTTATTATTACGGAAATGTTGCCGAAACATATCGTAGAAGATCTTAAGCAACATGTTAAGCACATTATTACGATTGATAATTATCAGAACATGTTTAATTCGGTTGGTTTTGATCACTTTGATTCCACCAAGAAAATCATGAAACATTTACTCAATAGTGGATATAAACGTATTGCTTATATTGGTGGTGGTGCACCGAATATTGATATGTTTGATACGAAACGTTTAATTATGTATCGTGAATGCCTTCGTAGAGAAAACATTGAATATGATGAAACGATTATTAAAGATTGTTACTGGGATTTAGAACAATGTGCAATTCAAACGAATGAACTTCTTCAATTACCAAATCGTCCAGACGCAATCTTTGCAGGGAGTGATTCTCTTGCTCAAGTTGTTATTGCACAAATCTATCAAAATAACTTAAGATGTCCTGAAGATGTAGCAGTGGTTGGATTCAATAATCTTAATTTCTCATCTTACTTGATTCCTCCACTTACAACAGTGGATGTACCAAGTGATGAAATTGGACGAGTAGCGGTTAAACGTTTATTGGAAATGATTCAAAAAAATGATCAAAGTATCTATGGTATATTCTTACCCACAAAACTCATTGTACGTGGTTCAACGAAAGGGATTTAGTATGAAATGTTATCTTGGTATTGATAGTGGTGGCACTAAAACAAAGTTTCTATTAGTGGATGAGAATGGTCATAAATTAGCTGAAAGTAATCAAAGTGCGAGTCATTATTTACAAGTTGGTTATGATGGATTAAAAAGTGTTTTGCAAGCTGGACTTCAAGATTGTTTAAATCAATCTGCTTGTACAAAAGAATCCATTCATCATATCTTCGCATCTGTTGCGGGTTATGGTGATATTGAAGATGATAGTGAACATATCATCCAAGCCGTTAATGAAGTCTTTTATCCCATTCAAACAACAATCGGTAATGATGTAGAGAATGCCTACGCAGGTGGACTTGTGGATAAAACAGGTATTGTTCTCATCGCAGGTACTGGTTCAATTGGTCTTGGCCTTGATAACGATGGTAATAGCCTAAGATGTGGTGGTTGGCATCATATTTTTGGTGGAGATGAAGGCAGTGGATACTGGATTGGTTGTAAACTCATTCAAGAATTTACCATGCAAAGTGATGGGCGTTCTAACAAAACACAGTTATATTCACACATCAAAACGAAGTTTAATTTTGTGAATGATTCAGATATTCTTAAGCTTACCGTTGTAGATTGGGATTTCGATCGTACTAAAGTCGCGGCACTTTCGAGAGAAGTCAGTGTACTAGCGCATCAAAATGATCCTGCTTCACTTAGAATCTTAAATGAAGCTGCTGTTGAACTGAGTCGCATTATTATCGCAATTAAAAACCAACTTAACTTTAGTTCTACTGTTTTAGCTTCTTATCAAGGTGGTGTGTTTAAGAGTGGTGATCCTGTTCTAATTCCTCTTAAAGAAATATTGATTAAGCATAATATTGAACTAATCCCACCTTTCTCAAGTCCTGATATTGGTAGTGTTATCTTAGCGTTTAAGTATGCTCATACCCCTCTTACTGAAACTATCCTTCGTAATTTAAAAGCATAATAAAAAATCATAAAGTATACAGGTCTTTACGCTTTATTCTTCATGATTAGATACTCTTCTTCGATTGTAATAAACGGAATAGCTTCAAAAGCATACATTTCCTTAAACTCTTTGGTTATAAATATTGGGTAACCATGAATCATTACTTGGCAAGGATTACTGTAATGTAAACTAATACGAAGACCTCCAACATAGAGGTCTTTTTTAAGTCTGAATTTAACAACTTGATATACAATTCCTTCGTCATTTTAAATGCTTCTATATGCAGATGCCCATATTCTGCCACATCCATAAACTGGTCGTATACTTGTTTGAGTGTCATATGTTTCCCTTTCTGTTAACGGTATACACTTATAAACCGTTGAACCCCGCGAAACGTTACACTATTTTCTTAAAATTACACACAATGTATCCGATTCTGTACTAAATTCTTTCCCACATACATCCGAATAGATACTTACTAACTTAAATCCAACTGATTCTGTTTCTAGTTTGATGGATTCTCGTGAGAAACAGGTATTCCATATGTTATACGTTTTAACTAATTCTTCTTCCACCACTACATACCTGGAACTACTCACATTGGGTTCATATGTATGCAGTGAGTTTAATGAGATGTATGGAGATTCACTAAAAAATCCTCCGTTCTCACAAACCTCATAACTCGTCTTCTCTACAAGCTTTTGATGATAACTATCACTAAATACATCTAAGATAAATCTTCCACCTGGTTTGAGTGCTTGATGGACTCGTTTTAATAGATTAACTCTATCTTCATAAACAAGTGCTCCATAATCACACCAGATGAGTGTGATTAAATCATATTGTTCTGTAAAATCCATTTCTAGATAGCTCAAATGAATATACTTCGTTTTACTATCTTGTGATTTCGCATATTCGATGGATCTAATAGAGAAATCTAGACCTGATACATTATAACCAGCATCCGATAATCGTTTTGTATATAAACCTGGTCCACATCCTATGTCTAACAGTTGAGTATCCATAGTCATTAATGTTTTCAACCACTCTACTGACGCATCAATAAAGGCTGGCTTACGACTCGCCGCATTCGTGTTTGGATTAAGATGCGCTTCTAACATACTCTTAGAGATATGTGGATCATTCCAGAATAGTTGACTTGTTTTCTCATAGAGTTTTGGTTTGATTAGATATGATCGTAATTGTTTGTACATAAGAATCTCTTTAGTTTAAGTTTTACAAGTTTGCTTTTATCATATATATTATTAATTGATTTTCTCCAGATAATACATTACTATTATATTAAATGGAGAGAATATGATAAAATCAACTGCTATTCTTCTTGAAGAATTAAAGAATTATCAAAATCCAATGGTTAAAATTTCTTTAATGGTTAAGAAAAGAGAGCTTTTCCCTATTACAAGAGGTTTATATGAAACTGACCCTTCTATTCCTGGTTACTACTTAGCTTCTGTCATTTATGGGCCTTCATATTTATCGTTTGAGTATGCTCTCGCTTTTCACGGATTAATTCCTGAAGCAGTTTATCAGTTTACATGTGCAACATTTAATAAAAGACGTAGAAAAAAATATAATAATCATTTTGGTTATTATTCGTATAGAGATGTTCCTAATTTAGCTTTCCCTATTGCGACAGTCTTATATCAAGAGAATGGATATAGCTTTGTGATTGCAAGGCCAGAAAAAGCAATTTGTGATTTACTATACACATATGAACCTTGTAATAATCAAAAAGAACTAAGATCTTTGCTTTTTGATTTTATCAGAATTGATGAAGATTCTTTCTTTGAATTAGATTTAAAACTAATAATGGAAATTGCTCAATATTATCATATAAAGAATTGTAAGTTACTTATCCGTATTTTAGAAAAGGAGATTATAAAGCGTGGATAACCTAATACAACAAATGATAAATGAGTATCAAATACAAAACGATCAAGATAGAAGAAATGCATTAAAAGAAGTCATTCAAGAAATTGTTTTATGTGGTTTATCTAGGGTTGGATTCTTTAGCGAAGCTGCTTTTTATGGTGGAACTGCATTAAGAATTTTCTACGGTTTAGATCGATTCTCAGAAGATTTAGATTTCTCTTTAGTTCAAGTTAACACTAAATTTAATTTTGAAAAATATATACCTGGATTAGCTAATGAGTTAAGTTCATATGGATTGAACTTAGAAATCAGTATTAAAGATAAAGCTATCGATTCTACAATTAAATCCGCATTTGTTAAAGGGAATACAAAAGAGTTAATATTGAAATTCTTTGAAAATGAATCTTTGACGAACAAGATAGGTAAGAATGAACTCGTAAAAATTAAATTCGAAGTAGATATTTATCCGCCTCAATATGCACAAGTTGAGCATAAGTATAAACAGTTACCGATACCCTATGAGGTTGTACTTTATGATTTACCTTCTTTGTTTGCTGGTAAAACACATGCGGTATTATGTCGCTCTTGGAAGAGTAGAGTTAAAGGACGTGATTTATATGACTTCACTTTTTATGTATCAAAGAAAGTACCAATCAATTTGAAGCACTTAAATGCGAGGTTAATTGATTCTGGATTCATTAGTGAAGGTGAAGAACTTACACTTGACGAACTTAAATTAAAACTAAAAGCTCGATTTAATGAAATTGACTATTCGCTTGCTAAAGAGGATGTTATAAACTTCTTAAAGTATCCTTCTAAGATAGATATTTGGAGTGAGGAGTATTTCTGTAGTTTAGTAGATGAATTAATATAGTTCATATCATATCTAAAAGGTCCCATTTAAATTGGGGCCTTTTATACTAACTTAATTGTAAATGTGATTTCTGTACCCTTATTCTCTTCACTCATAACATGTAGATCAATATGATGATTATTCGCTATTCTTGAGACGATAAGTAAGCCTAAACCATTCCCATTTGGATTGTTTTGACTTTCTTTCTTATAGCGTTGGAAGAGTTCTTTTTGTTTAAGTTCACTCATTCCAACTCCTTCATCTCTAATGGATATGCTTACTGTGTTATCAACTTTTTTCGCACTCAAATGAATTGAACTCTGCACATCTGAGAACTTAGATGCATTTTCAATAACAGCTAGGAACATTTGTTTTAAACGTTGATGATCCCCAACGATATTCCACATTCCTTCTTCAATATCACTTACAAGTTCTTGTTTCTTCGATTTTAGAATCGCTTGAGCACTTCGACTTACATCACTTAGTACTTCATGGAGTTCACAATTACGCATATCGAGTTTAAAATCTGGATCTTCAAGTTTGGATAAGTCTAATAGATCTTGAATCAATCGCTGCATGCCCACTGTTTCATGGATGATTTGTTGGCTTATCACTGGACTATCATTGATATCATAGACTTTATCTTTTATCCCTTCCGCAAGTCCACGAATAACCGTTACCGGTGTTCTTAATTCATGTGTGATATCCGCAATGAAGTTTTGTCTCATCTTCTCTAGGTTTTCACTTTGTCGTGAGGCATCGTCTAGTCGTTTGGCTAAGCTATTAATGTTCTTAGATAAGAGTCCAAATTCGTCTTTTCTGGATTCATCGATTTCAATATTATATTGTCCTGATGCGAGTGTATTAATAGCCGCGTTGGCTTTCATTAACGGTTTGATAAAGTTCATGGATAAGAGATACCCTAATACAATCGCGATGAAGATCCCAATAATAAGCGCAACCATCATTGTTCGTATACTTGCGGTACTTAAGGCGTCAATCGAAGATAAGGACGCCGAAATAAATAGTGCCCCAACAATTTGATTATTGATTTGGATTGGTGTTCCAACTGTAACATTCTCTTCTTGGAATACACCTTTAATACGATCACTGATGAGTTGTTCACCCTTGAGTACTTGAGATAGTAATTCTTGTGTCCCTTTACTTAGATTGTGATAGTTTCGCATCATCCCCATTCCCATACGGGTTTCAGTAATGGTATTGATATCTCCATTTTGGCTTACAATCCAAACTTGTAAATCCTTAACATCGATACTTGAAAGGTAGTATTGTACAACACTCTCTTCAATATCAAAGGTTCGATTCTCCGCTATTACATTCGCGATTAAAGTGGATTGACTGAGTAAACTGACCTCAATGGATTCTCTGGTTTGTTTACGTACGTTGAACCCAAAAACAATCCCGATGATCGCAAAGGATAAAATAACCAAGATAAAATAAAGTATTAGTTTTCGAGTAATCCCTTGACTCATACTTTATCCTCTGTGATCTCAAATTTATATCCAACACCCCATACAGTCTTTAAGTCCCAATGTGGATGTTTAACTAAGTCTAATTTACTTCTTAAACGTGTCATATGGGAATCAACCGTACGACTATCTCCATAATAGTCATATCCCCATACTTGATTTAAGAGTTGATCTCTAGAATACGCAACACTTGGATGACTTGCTAGTGTAAAGAGTAGTTCGATTTCTTTACGTGTGAGTGATACTTCTTCTTGATCGATTAGTACACGATAGGCTCTCATATCAATCGATAGATTATGGATCGTTAATAGATGTTTCGTACTACCTGGATCTAAGCGTCTGAGTACAGCTTTAATTCGAGCCATGACTTCAAGTGGAGAAAATGGTTTTACCACGTAATCATCTGCCCCGATATCAAGTCCCATAATCTTCTCATAGTCTTCACCACGAGCCGTAATCATGATAATTGGCACATTGTTTTCACGTCGTATTTCTTTACACACTGAAAACCCATCGAGTTTCGGCATCATCACATCAAGTAGTACCAAATCGATATCACTATTCAATTTATTAAGCGTATCAAAACCATCTACTGCCACGACAGTTTCATAGCCTTCCTTCTTACAATAACTAACTAGAATCGATGTTATTTGTGGGTTATCATCCGCTATTAAGATCGTTGTTTTATCTTTCATACTGATATTATATGCATAAATTATGACAAAAGTGTGTTATTAATGTGTATCCATTACATTCAGCATCATCACAAAGTAAAAGTACTTACTATTATCACGATTATTGAGTGCATCTAGAAAAGGTTGTTTATAGATCATCGACCCCATCAAGTTATAATACTTCTTATCTAGTTCTTCTTTCATCCCTGAGTCTTTTATCTCTTGGATAATTTGTTTCATTCGATCATCAATCATATTAAAAACCTCCTAATATAAGATACGCATCTCATTAATTATTTCCTAAGAAATATTTATTAATTCTTTACAAATATTTTTCATAACAAATGTTATAATTTCAACAATTAAAACCAGGAGGTTCTTATGACATATCTTAAAAAAGGACATCGACAAAGAATCACAATTATAGATGAAAAAGGTAAAGAAAGAGAACCTTATGTGGAAGGATTTGATCCTATTGCGTTTCACTTTACTGAATCCTATTTAACTTATGCGAATAATCGTAAGATATTAAATGATTATAAAGATGAAATGGATCCAAGAGTTATAGAATATTGGGAATCATTCGGAGTAAAGAAAGAATTATTTGATCAAGATACATTAGGCAAGTATTCAGTTCATACTCCACTTGATATGGATTATTCAAAACGATATCCTGTCCTTTATTATTCTCATGGTGGTAATGGAACACCTTATGAAGCTGAGACGGTTGGTTTCTCTAAGCTTATTCAAAAAGAGCAGTTTATTGCGGTTTATCCATTCAATGGAGGTTATTCAAATGAAGAAGCTCCTACAGAATTTAAGCGTATTATGGATGAACTTAAAAAGAAAAACTACCCCGTTGATTGGAGTAGAGTTTATGTATCTGGTTATTCTTCTGGTTCAGATGCGTCTGAGTCAATTGCGACACTTTGGCCTGAGATGATTGCGGCTGTTGCGCCATGTCCTGGTAGTAATGCGATGTATAACAGTTTATGTCGAATAACACCTGAATCCTATAACAAATGTTTAGATATTCAAGTACCTCTATTATGTGTTGGAGGTAATATGGATTTTGGAGATCCTTTCCCTTTTCCTGATAAAGAGTGTTATGAGAATTTCAATATTTGGGCTAAAGAGATTTCTAAGGTTAGTAATTATGTCCCTCTAACATTTGAGGATTCACGTCTACTTATTAACACCACCACAAACCCTACTAAGAAGAATGTAGGTCTAGACTTCAAACATACATGGACTGAAGAATTTGAAGATAGAGAATGGTACTTCGGAGAGTTCTATGATGATAAGTACAGACCTGTCATTCAGTTCATCATTGGAGATGGTATCCCTCATATCACTTCTGGTGTCCATGCCTCTCTTGTATACGCTTGACTAAAACAATGGAGTAGAGATTTAGAGACGAACAAATTATTGTTTACACCAGTATTTCCGTATTGATTAATCAACTTCATATTCTATATCAATAAATAAAACCTCATTTAGCTATTAAGTTTATATGAGGTTTTTGCATTTTAATTGATTAGATTAAACTCATTTTCAATAATTGAATTAAGTTTATTAG
>CAYWGS010000030.1:0-9361 GCA_964457525.1 uncultured Erysipelotrichaceae bacterium
TGTTGGCTTATTAATTCAAATTATTTCTCTTAAATCACAATCATCCGTTGATGCATTATAAAAAGACGTTTCCGTCTTTTTTACTTTATGGAGAATCTATGTTATATATAAACTAACAATCTATGGGGGACATATGATTCAAACAATTGCACAAATAATTGACGTGATTATCCTAATTACTTTTTTAATTGTACTCTTTCATACCATTCGCTATTACAAAATTGCTTATCAAAATCAATCGATGATTAAAAATAAAGTCTTACGATCGATTGTATCGATCTTTGTATCCATGTTCCACGGAATATCGGTTATCTTTGGAGCCCCTTACATCAAGGATGAAAAATAAAAAGGAGAATTCTCCCTTTTTAATCGACTAATCGTCTATAGTTATCTTCTAAGATAACACTCAAATCATCCAAAGACATATTTCTAAGTTCCGCAATCGTCTTAGCGACCTCTACCACATAGAAACTTTCATTTCGTTTCCCTCGATAAGGATGAGGGGTCAAATATGGACTATCGGTCTCAATCAATAAGTAATTAATATCAATATACTTTGCGACCTCTTTTGGCGTATGTGCATTTTTAAATGTGACAGGACCTGCAAGAGAGATATAGTACCCTAACTTAATAAACTCACGAGCCATCTCTAAACTACCTGAGAAACAATGCATGATGCCTTTGCGATTGACAGGATGTGCCTTTAGAATTTCATAAGTACGTTTAGACGCATCACGTGTATGAATACTAATCGGTTTATTGAGTTGATTCGCCCATTCAATTTGTTTGATAAAAAGATCTTCTTGGAGTCGATGTGTTTCAGGATCCTTATCCCAATAGAAGTCTAATCCAATTTCTCCAATTATTTTAACTTTCTCATCTTGCATGAGTTCAAACATACGATCATAATCCTTAGGACTTAATACATCCCCAGGATGAAATCCAATCGCCACATCAAACATATCATTTTCATGTGCTAACTTGAGTGCCTTTTCAGCCCCATCAAGCTCACAACCAATTAAAACAATCTTCTCAACTTGATTGTCTTTAGCTCTTTGTATGACTTCATTTATATCGTCTTTAAACTCATCCTCTGCTAGATGTGCATGCGTATCAATCCATCTCATAAACTTCTGTCCTTGCGAGCATATCATGGAGTGATGAATGTGAATCTCTAAAGATCATAATGAGTAATGAAATAATTGTTAAGATAAACAAATATGATTGGGCAAAGAATGCTTTCACAATCGTACGTAAAATAAATCTAAAATTTGAGACATCCCCATCAATTGAACGAACTCTTAAGTTCATAAAATACTTCCCAATCGTTGTCTTAAACACCATGAGTCCAATTGATTCATATGCGATATAAACCACAACTGAAGTAACTGAGAATGCCCAAAATGGATGACGTAAGAAACCCATAAATGGAAGTAAACTTAACACAAGCCGTACAAAACCTAATACAAGTGAAATAAGTAGACTTGGGAGTCCCACAATTAATCCATCGATACAATAAGCAATAATTCGTTTAAGTGTAAGTTCCATAGTTATTTACCTAAGCAGAAACGACTGAATATCTCATCGTTAATATTTGTATCCGAAGAAGTTGAACCAATCGCATGAAGAGCTTGGTACGCTTCTCTTAAATCAATGTTAATTAAATCAATTTCATTCTCCATCTCAATTGATTCGATCGCTTGATTCATTGCGAATAATGCTTGAATGGCTAAACCAATTGTACGTTGTGTACTGAGTACAGGACGTTTAAACACGAATTGGTGAGGTTCATAACGCTCATTAATCACATCAATGAGTGCCTTAATATTCTTATTCATCGCACTAATCTCTAAGCGATTGGATTTAGACACAAGGTCAGATTTGTTATAGACGAGTAATACTTTATTGGGATCAATCTTGTGATAGATCTCTTTTTCTTCCTCATCCATTTCGTTTTGTGCATCCACTAAGAAGAGAACGAGTTCCGCTTCTTCAATCATCTTATACGTCTTATCAATCCCCAACTTCTCAACCACATCATCACTTTGACGTATTCCTGCCGTATCGAGAAGATGTAGACTGACATTCTTAAGACGGACTGTTCCTTCTACCACATCACGTGTCGTACCTGGTATATCGGTTACGATGGCTTTATCTTCGTTAAGCAAAGCATTTAAAAGGGATGATTTCCCTACATTTGGTT
Organism: uncultured Erysipelotrichaceae bacterium; assembly: GCA_964457525.1. Classification (GTDB taxonomy): domain Bacteria; phylum Bacillota_I; class Bacilli_A; order Erysipelotrichales; family Erysipelotrichaceae; genus UBA2212. The sequence goes on from CAYWGS010000030.1 coordinate 2,204, forward strand.
TACCGATAATCGCCGTCTTAATCCCATTCTTCATCTCAACTCCAGACTTCGATTCTTGTACAATGACTTCTAATTTATGTTTAAAATCAGTACAGAGTGGAAGTAAGGTTTTTCGTGTCATCTCTTCAATATCGTATTCTGGATAATCAATATTGACTTCAATATGCGCAATAATACCCAATAACTCTTCTTTAAGTGGATCAATCAGAGACTTCAACGATCCTTTTAATCCTGCAATTGCGAGTTGTGCACTTTGTTCACTATCCGCATACACCAACTCATTAATGGATTCAGCTTGACTTAAGTCAATGCGTCCATTCATAACGGCTCTTTGGGTAAACTCACCATTATAGGCGAGTCTAGCACCTAATCCTAAAACTAAACCCAAGATTTTCTGAGTCACATAGACCCCACCATGACATTGTATTTCCACAATATCTTCACGCGTATAACTTCGTGGTCCCTTCATCACTAAGATAATGACTTCATCCACTACATTATTCGTAATGGGCTCATGCACAAAACCATAGGTAATCCTATGGTCCTGTTTTGATAAATCTTTATGAATTAACTTCTCTGTTATTTCAACCGCACGATCCCCACTTAAGCGAATAATCGACACCGCTTGAGTCGTTAATGCGGTAGAAAGTGAAACGATCGTATCTTGTATCATATTAATCTTCCAATGCGTCCATGAGATCAAGCAAACGATTCAAATCATCTTCCGAATCGAAATGAATCTGTATTTTTGATCCTTCTATTTTTACTTTTGTCTGCAATTTATTACGAAGAAGTTGTTCGGCATAATCAAAACGATGACTTACAACCTTCTCATGTTTAGGCTTCTTCTTCATCAGCGCTTCAACTTCACGAGCACTTAATTTTTCTTTCACAATACGTTTCGCAATACTTTCAACTAAAGCCTTATCTTCACAACTAATTAAAGGCTTCACTTGACCCATAGTGAGTTCTTGATTGTATAACATTTGAATAACCGATTCAGGGAGTTGGAATAAACGTAAGGTATTGGTAATATGCACACGGCTCTTACCCACTTTCTTACCCAATTCTTCTTGTGTCAAACCTAAACGATCAATCAAGGTTTTATACGCTCTCGCTTCTTCCACAACATTTAAATCTTCACGTTGAATATTTTCAATCAGTGAGATTTCCATCATTTGTTGGTCATCGAAATCAAGGACTATCGCTGGAATACGTTCTAACCCAACTTGTTTCGTCGCACGTAAACGTCTTTCACCCGCAATGAGTTGGTAACCACTAACCGCCTTACGCACTAAAACGGGTGTAAATACACCGTGTTCTTTAATGGACATCGCAAGTTCATCAATACGTTCTTGATCAAAATGTTGTCTCGGTTGATAAGGATTTGGATGAATTAATTTAACTTCAATCTCTTCTGAATTATGTCCACTGTGTTGAATTTCTTCAAGTACCGTCGTCACATCTTCCCCAAAGATTGCCTCTAATCCCTTCCCTAAACCTTTTTTCTTCTCGGCCATTATTTCACCCCTTCATTCTGTTGGATGACTTCTTTCGCCAATGCGGCATACGCACGTGCTCCTTCAGAACGAACATCGTATTCAAAGATACTTTGTCCACGCGAAGGGGCTTCGGATAATTTAATATTTCTAGGAATAAATGATTTATAAACTCTTTCTTTAAAGTACTTACGAACTTCTTGTTGGACTTCAACACTTAACTTCGTACGAGCATCAAACATGGTTAATAAGATCCCCTCAATCATCAACTTCGTATTAAACAATTTCTGTACTAAACGAATGGTTGATAAGAGTTGTGTTAATCCTTCTAACGCATAATATTCACATTGAACAGGAATAATCACTGAATCAGCTGCTGTTAATGCATTGGTATTGAGTAAACCTAAAGAAGGAGGACAGTCGATCACAATATAATCATATTGATCACGAACCGCATCCAACTTATTCTTAAGTAACTTCTCACGACCTACTTTATATTCCACCATCTCTAAATCTGCCCCAGCTAAATCAATTGTGGCAGGGATGAGATGTAATGGAGGTTGTTTTAAATTCAACTTCGCTTGGTCAACGGTTTTATCAGACATCACCACATCATACACACTGTGATGAATGGATTCACGCGCTGCCCCAACCCCTTGGGTACTGTTTGCTTGCGGATCAAAGTCAACCAGTAAAACTTTCTTGCCTAAATAAGCGAGTCCTGACGCAAGATTAATACTTGTGGTTGTTTTACCAACCCCACCTTTTTGATTCGCAATCGCAATAATTTTACCCATATTAACCTCTTTCTACTTCGGAAACCTCAATACTATTTCAACATGGTCCTCTGAGTCTTTCTCAGCCATTTCGACCACGATTCCAGTCTTCTTAATCATCTGTACCGCCGCATGAACGGTATTGAGCGCAACACGTAAATTACGAGTAATTCCACGAGTCACATTCTTCTTCACTTTCTTATCTTCCTTATGATGTTCCACCAATGCTTCCGTTTGTTTTACATTAAGGTTTTGTTCCGTGATTTTCTTATAAACATCCAGTTGTTTCTTCTCATCCATTCCAAGAAGAGCACGCGCATGACGTTCCGTAATCTTATGATCACTGACCGCAGCTTGAATCTCTTCTGGTAATTGAAGTAAACGAATCTTATTCGCAACACTGGACTGAGACTTACCAATCTTAGTCGCAATCTTCTCTTGTGTTAAAGCATGTGTTTCTAACATCACCACAAATGCTTTAGCTTCTTCAATCGCCGATAAATCTTCACGTTGAATGTTCTCAACCAACGCCATTTCAGCCATTTGACTATCATCCACATCTAAGACAAAACAAGGAATCGAATCAGCCTGTAAGTAACATAACGCACGATAACGACGTTCTCCTGCAATAATCTCATAGGTATCACCATTTTGACGTACAGATATGGGTTGAATTAACCCATTTTCTTTAATGGATTCGGCTAATTCTTTAATTGCGTCTTCATTAAAAGTTAAACGTGGTTGGTATCGATTGGATACAATTTTATGTAAAGGAATATCTCGAGTTTGTTTCATATTATAGAACTTTCTTTTTTATTTGTGCATACGCTCTAGGATACTGATTCGGGGTTTTATCCAACTTAGTCCATTCTAAATTAAATCGTTGACCCGCATTCGGTAAACTCTGTGCATGAACCATTGTATCACTAAGCTTCAATACTTTAATCGCATTTTTTGCGTCACTGATCTCTTCTTGTGCATTTAAGCCCTTCATCGCAATCATCTTCCCATTTACTTTAAGCAAAGGAACCGATAACTCCATTAACATACTTAACTTCGCAACCGCACGAGACGTACACACATCATACGATTCTCTTAAATCGCTACATTCTTCAGCTCTACGATTGAGCACATTCACATTCTTAAGCTTCAATTCTTGTATAACTTGTTTTAAAAACTGACAACGTTTCCCTGTCGGTTCAATTAAATCAAATTGACAATCATCTCTTACAATCGCCAGACATAAGCCAGGAAATCCTGCTCCACTCCCAATATCCGCAACCTTTGAACCTTCAGGAATAAGAGGTTCAATGAGTAAACAGTCCATAAAATGTTTCTCACGAACCGCTTCATCTTGATCAATCGCAGTTAAATTCATTACTTTATTAACTTCAACGAGTAATTTTAAGTACGTTTCGAATTGTTCTGATAGATGTTTTGCTTTATCTCCATACGAAGACAGTAAAAACTGATAAAAATTCTCTTGGCTTAATCCATTTTCCATGGATGTATTATAACAAATTACATCCCCATTAAGAAGACTAAGCGTCCGTCTTTTTACCTTTATTCAAATAGGTCTTCAATACCACCATATCTGCTGGATTCACCCCAGAGATACGAGAAGCTTGCCCTAATGTAAGTGGTTTTATCTTAGACATACGTTGTTTACCCTCTATTGAAAGATGTGGAATTGCATTATAATCCAAATCTTGAGGGATCTTCACATTATCTAATGTATGTAAACGTTCTACTTCACGAATTGCTTTTTGTATATATCCTTCATACTTTGTTTCTATTTCTGCCATATTTAAAACATCCACAGAATACTTCTCTAGATCGATGTATGGGTTCAACTCAACAATACTAATTCTTGGTCGTTTTAATATTTCGTAAGCCGTAATGCCTTCATTAAAGTGTGGATATTCTTTTTCGACTAAGAATGGATAAATCCCATCCTTCATGGTAAAACGTTTAGCCTTTAACAATTCAATCAATTCCGCTAAATCACTCTTCATTTGTACAACTTTAGCGTAACGTTCTTCTGTTAGTAGTCCAACACGATGTCCATGTTCACTCAAACGCATTTCCGCATTATCATGACGTAATAAGAGACGATGCTCCGCACGTGAGGTTAATAAACGATACGGTTCCACAACACCCTTGGTTACTAAATCATCAATCATAACCCCAATATACGCTTCATCACGATGTAAGATGAGTGGTTCTTTACCTTGTAGTTTTAGAACTGCATTAATTCCAGCCATTAAGCCTTGTCCAGCTGCTTCTTCATAACCACTGGTTCCATTAATCTGACCTGCACTAAATAATCCTGATACTGTTTTAACTTCTAAGCTAGGATAGAGTTGTGTTGGATCAATCGCATCATATTCAATCGCATATGCATATTTATCAATGACACAATTTTCAAAGCCAGGTAATGAACGAATCATCTTATCCTGAACATCATGTGGCATTGATGTTGAAAATCCTTGAATGTAGGTTGTATCTAAATGTCTTGATTCGGGTTCTAAGAAGATTTGGTGACGTTCTTTATCGCTAAAACGTACGAGCTTATCTTCAATGGATGGACAGTAACGAGGTCCAACTCCTTCAACTAAGCCAGAATACATCGCAGAACGATTTAAGTTTAACTTAATCACTTCATGTGTTTCTGGTTGTGTATAAATGAGGTAACACGGAACCTGTTCCTGAGGGTAATCTTCTGGTTTTGTATCTAAAGAGAAATGAATAAAATGTTCATCCCCTGGTTGAATCAAACCATGACTAAAATCAATCGAATTGGTTTTAATTCGAGGCGGTGTTCCAGTCTTTAACCTAAAGGTCTTTAACCCTAATTGACGTAAAGACTCCGAAAGTTTATTGGTTGTTCGTTGATTATCCGGTCCAGAACTTGTGGCAGTACTACCAACCAAGATCTTAGAACTCATGTAGGTTCCACTCGTTACAATCACCGCATCTGCTGCCATGAATCCACGTTTCTCACATTGAATTCCCTTCACAACCCCATCTTCGACCACAATGCTTTCTACCATATCTTCCACAACCTCTAAATTCTTCGTATTGTGTACGATATCATGCATCATTTTGGAGTATTCTATTTTATCGGATTGTACGCGTAAACACTGTACACCCGGTCCTTTTGTACTATTTAATAACTTAAATTGTAGTGCGGTCTTATCCGCTGTTATTCCCATTTGACCCCCTAGGGCATCAATCTCACGAACAACAATTCCTTTTGCAGGTCCACCAACCGATGGATTACATGGCATAACCGCAATCTTAGACGCGTCCATGGTTAAAAGACTGGTCTTAACGCCCATTCTAGCACTTGATAATGCGGCTTCAACGCCTGCGTGTCCTGCTCCTATTACAACAATATGCATATGTTCACCTTTTTGCCTTATTATAATACCATAGACGTCAATAGGCACGTGATATGACATAATTTAGTTAAAAGTGGTAAACTTATCATTGAGGTTAAAATTATGAATGAACAATTACTAAACGTCGTAAAAGCGATGCAAAAAGCAGAAATTACAGGCTATCACTCGTATCAAATGATTGCGAAGAAAGTCAAAGATTCCCACAATAAATCACTTATCCTAAAAATGGCTGGGGAAGAAATGAAGCACTATCAAATATGGAAGTCCTACACTAAGATGGATATCCAACCGGATCGTCTTCAACTTATGATTTATTCCATCTCTAATTTCGTATTTGGCTTTACTTTCACACTTAAGATTATGGAAAAGTTAGAAGATAAAGCGAATGCTCTCTATGAGAAATACAGTGTCGATCTTCCTGAAGCTAAACATATCTCTGAGGAAGAAGAAGCCCATGAAAAAGAACTCATTGCGATGTTGGATGAAGAACGTCTTCAATATGTTGGTTCGATGGTTCTTGGTTTAAATGATGCGTTAGTTGAACTTACAGGTACTCTAGCGGGTCTTAGCTTAGCTCTACAAAACACAAAACTCATCGCATTATCTGGCTTAGTGACGGGTATCTCCGCAACTCTCTCCATGATGAGTAGTGAATACTTATCCTCTCGTAGTGAAGGTGCAGAACATCCATTCAAAGCCGCATCCTATACAGGTATCATGTATATTGCAGCGGTTATTATGCTTGTATTACCGTATTTACTCTTTGATTCACAACACTATCTATGGGCATTGGGAACAATGTTAATCATCGTTATATTAATTATCTTAGTGTTTACCTTCTATGTATCGGTTGCGCAAGATCTACCATTCAAGAAACGTTTCCTTGAAATGGCCACAATCTCCATTTCCGTTGCGGCTATCGCATTCGTTATAGGAGTTATCGTTAAACAAGTATTAGGCATCGATGTATAAGCACTTCGGTGCTTTTTTTATCTTTCTTCTAATACAAGTCTTAATCCTAATCCATCCACAATTCTTAATAAAGTATCTAAATTAGGTATATGCTTCTCTTTCTCAAGTCTAGATATTGCTTGTTGGGAGACCTGAGCTTTCTTCGCTAATTCCACTTGCGTAATATTAAGTTTCTTTCTCATTACTACAATCTGTTCAATCAGTTCATACTCTTTTTTAACTTGATTAAAATGAGTTTCCAACTCTTTATTTTTTAACTCATCATTTAGAATCCCTTTAATATCAACTTTTTCAAATGGCATATTTATCTCCTAATCAATTTCCTTTGCGCGCTTTAGCACGATATTCCTATCATTCTTTTCTGCTTTATTCTTTTGTTTCTTACAAGCATGTAATATATACAAATCTACATTATTCTTCAAAACATAAAACAGTCGATTATGTTTCCTAAATTTAATCTCATATATTTTATCAGTAAAATGTTTTACATCTAAATGCTCAAATACA
>CAYWGS010000030.1:9371-14933 GCA_964457525.1 uncultured Erysipelotrichaceae bacterium
AGTTTTTTCAACATAAATATATCTTCAAATACCTTTTGATTTCCTTCTTCTAAAATACTTAGTATATAGAGAGCTTCAGCCTTTTCTTCTTTGCTTAATGTATGAATAAACTCTAATATTAAATTCTTCCCACCAATCGTCTTATAAAAATACAATTTCATTATCGACTCCTTAGTATCGATAATATCATAACTATTATACATCATTATTGATGTATTTTGTCTATATTATCAACATATCATACTTAAATTTATACAAGAAAAAAAGAGATTCCTAAGAACCTCTTATGTAATCTACATTCTGTTTTATATGATAAATCCGTTATCACCTTAAAAAATTATGACTATTTTTTAATTAGTCGATAAACTTCACCAGGCGCTATTACTCGAATTCTTTCAGGATTAACTACTTTATCCATTAAATTCTTAGGATCACCATTAAATGGAGTCATATCTGGCGCATCGACTGTCCCCCAGTGACAACATAACAACTCACTCTTTGGATAAGTATTGGCTAATTTAACCGCATTATCAAACCCAATATGCCAAGAACTATCTGAGAAATCAAAGAATATCACATCTGCTTGAGGCATGTTTAACTGTTCTGGAAGTAAACGTGAATCCCCAATTGCCCAAATACTTCCATCCGGTGTATCGATCCAGAATCCGCAATAATCTTCAAACGCATAGGTTCGATTATATTTAACAATTCCGTTCTTCCACGCATGATCTGCTGGAGTTAATTTAACTGAAACATTCTTTATTTCAAATTCATCTCCAATACTATGCCCAAACGATTTACATCCTTCACTTTCTAATATCGATGATACGAAGTGTGGCGCATGAAACTCATCCGTCACATCCTTTAGAATCTCAATCGTCGGCTTACTCAAATGATCATTATCATCATGTGTAATAAGTATCGCATCTAAATGAGGAACCTCTTCTGGAAGAATTGGTGTTTCTCTTAACAAAGGCATATCAAACCCTTTAAGGAGTGGATCCACCATAATACAAGTCCCTCGAGAATTGATAAGATGACTCGAATTACCTAACCAACGAATCTCTGTATGCTCAATTGAAGTAAAAGCTTCTTGTTTGAAGTGTTGCGTCTCTGGAGCGATTGCTTGATATTTCTTTTCGATTGTCATAATTAACCTCTTATGTTTATATACTAATATTAGCACATTCATTTCATCTTAATCTTGTCTTAAGCTATTCCATTTTATAGTTAATGTATGAAGTTCTTGCATGGTTTCATTAAATGTACTACTATAATAGTACAGTAGTACATTAAGGAGACACTATGATAAGTCTAAGCTCACTCAGTCGCACACCGATTTATCAACAAATCATCGAACAAATCCTTGCACAAATCGCTTGTGGTGCATTAGTTCCTGACCAACAACTACCTGGTGTTCGCAATTTAGCGAATGATTTAGGCATTAATCCAAATACCGTTGTGAAGGCCTATACTGAACTTGAGATGAATGGATATATTTACTCACTTCAAGGAAAAGGATCTTTTGTGAAGAAACGGGATGGGGATTCAAACCTAGTTTCAATTAAATTAGAGGAAGTTGAGAAGGATTTGAATATCTTATATCAGTTAGGGATTCATAAAGAACGACTCTTAGAAATACTGAATCGAGTTTTTGATGAGGATAAAGCTCATGAATAACAATAAAAGTATTGCACATGAACTCAAAACTCCGCTAACGATTATCAAGGTTCAGATTGATGTCCTAAATGCACAAGATAATGCAGGGATAGAAGATTATCAATCCACATTAAAGGTTATTGAACGAACCGTACTTAAGATGAGTAATCTACTCGATACCTTACTCGAAATCGATCCAAGTAAGAACCGTTTAGATGAATTATTAAATATGGAAGAGATTATCCAAGATGTGATAGAGGATTTAGGTGTACTAGCAGCACAAAAGAACATCCAACTTAGTTATTCGATTAAGAATAGTCCACAAACCTATGGTAATTCAATCTTAATGTATCGTTGTCTCTACAATCTCGCTGAGAATGCGATTAAATACAACCAATGTGGTGGTAAAGTAGAAATACAATGTGAATCCTGTCAGAAGAAATATTGTATACGTATCTTAGATAATGGGATTGGTATTCCAAGTGATGAGTTAGATCTTATCTTTAAACCCTATTATCAATGTTCAAAGAATCAAGATGGAATAGGATTAGGATTAGCCTTAGTTCAATCCATCGTATCGATGCATCAAGGAGAGATTCAAGTTAAAAGTGAAATGAATCAAGGATCACAGTTTATCTTAAGTTTCCCACAATTAAAGAAAGAGAATATGACCGTATGATTAACCAAACTATCCTTAAAGGAGTCAAATTATGATTAATCTAAAGAATATAAACAAACAATTCGATGAAAAAGCAGTCCTAGAGAACATAAACTGGGAAGTCCCAAAAGCCTCCATTTATGGACTTGTAGGGCCCAATGGTGCAGGTAAAAGTACCTTGTTGCGTATTATCTCTGGTGTCCTAAAAGCGGATGAAGGAACTGTCCTAGTAAATGGTGTCGATGTGTATGACAATCCAAGTATAAAGAAACACATCCTATTTGTATCGGATGATCCTTTCTTCTTACCTCAATCCACCATTAAAGAAATGAGACAATTCTATGAATTGTTCTACCCTAGTTTCAACGATAGTATGTATCATTCTCTCCTCAAAAAGTTTGGGTTAAGTGATACCGATAAAATCAGCGACTTCTCTAAAGGGATGAAACGACAAGCAAGTATTATCTTAGCTCTTTCTTGTAGTCCTGACATCTTATTGTTGGATGAAGCATTTGATGGACTTGATCCAGTCATGCGTTTAAACCTCAAACGAATTATTGCGAATGAACTCATGAATCGTGAGATGACGGTTATTATTTCATCGCATAACTTAAGAGAACTTGAAGATATCTGTGATCGTATTGCACTTCTAAATAATCACACGATTACGATTCAAGATGAAATCGAAAGTATTCGTAATCAATATCATAAGATTCAATTAGCGTATACCAATCCAATCGATGATAACGTCTTACATGATTTAGATCCAATGTACTTCGATAAGCGTGGAAACGTTTATATGATTGTTCTCAAAGGGGATTTAGAGGATAAGATGAAACAAATAAAAGAAACTCAACCGGTCTTATGCGAAGAAATTCCGATAACAATGGAAGAAGTCTTTGTATATGAAATGGAGGCAAATGGCTATGGCACATCAATTTAGATTAAGCAATAACCTCGATTATTTAAGATTCCTCGTTAAACGTAATAGACGATTCATGATTTTAATGGGTTCTGGGATGATTGTTCTATACCCTATCCTTCTCTTAACCATTAAACTAATCAATCCAAGCGTAAACTTAGATGAAATTCGAGGACTTGGACAAGTCTTCGCATCCATCCTATTGATTGTGTCCGCAATCTCTATTCCATTCCTTACTTTAGGCTATATGAATAGTAAGAAACACTTGGATACCTATCACGCTTTACCGATCAAACGCAGTGATTTACTTGTTGTGAATGTTGTGGCAGCATTTATCATCATGGTAATTCCATACACTGTCGCATGGTTTGCGGGTGGATTGGTTGTATTATCTTCTGATTTTACCATTCTAGATATTCTTAAAACTTGGATCACAAGCTTAATGATTGTATCATCCATCTTCTCCATTATCGTGTTTACTCTCATGCATACAGGAACCAGTATTGATGGTTTACTCTATGGCATGGTGCTTAATTTCTTACCGATTTTAACCTATGCGGCTTATACTGCATTTAGTGCAATCGTATTACTCGGGTTTAATGGAGATTACATTGCACGCTATATTGGATTAATTTTCCCAATTTGGTCATTATTTGAAAATCTATTCGAAGTAGAAACACGTTTGTGGGATAGTTCCATTCTTAATGGATTATACTGGCTCATTATTTCTGTGATTCTCCTTCTCGCAAGTCGTTATTTCTATAAGATACGTAGACATGATAAAGCAGAATCCCCATTCACAAACCCATACTTCTTTACAGCCATCAGTGCATTTGTATCGGTTGTACTCGTATTCTTGATGTATGCAGGATTCTATAGTATCAATGAATCGATTGATCAGAATTTCTTTAATCCAATCAACTTTATCTTCCCATTCTTCTTCACTGGTGTGATTTACCTCGTGATGGATACCATTTCCCAACGTAGCTTTAAGAATTTATATAGGGGCCTGTTAAGGTATTTGATTATCGCAACAATTGGATTTGGATTGCTCTTGCTCGGTTTATTCTCTAAAGGATTCGGTTATATCACTCGTTTACCTGAAGTCGATACAATTAAATCCATTGAGTTTAGACTTGAAGACTACAATAACATCATCATTCCTAGAATAGACAATTACTATGAGAATGACTCAATGTCCTATCTCATTGATGATGAAAAAGGCATTCAGATTGTCCAGAATATGCATAAGATTATTCTAAGTGAGTATAAGTGGATCGATTACTCAAATCGTAATATCTACATGTATGATTCAAGGTTCATCGAAGAAATCCAATCAAAAGAAGGATATACTCAATCCTTCGAAGATTATCCGTATGCAATTAGTCCATATGAAGGAAGTATGTTAACCCTTCGATTTACTTATACTCTTAACTCAGGTTCTGTTGTATCTCGTTCCTATACCATTCCTTATGAGTGGACAATGAGTTTAAAAGAACTCATGTATAACAAAGCGATGTTAAAGGCATATGCGCCAAATGTTGCACTAAGAGATAGCTATAAGTATTTGAAATCCATTCAATTAACGAATGCATTCTCCCCTGTTTCAAAAGCAATTAGTTTGAATAACTTTGATTTTGAACAATTCAGTCAAGCCTATGAAAAAGACTTTGCAAGCTTATCTTCACAATCGATTTATGATTTACAACCTACAACCTTAGGTTATGTCAAAGTAAAAAATTGTAAGTCCGATAAAAATCAAAATAACTGTATCGAAAGCAGTATCTTAATTAACAGTCTCTATACTAATACCCTTAACTATCTAGATTCCATTGGCACAACCTTTCCTGATTTAGCCAATTTTGCGGTATTAAAACCAATCCTCTTCATACATGATGAAAAATCAACTGAAGATCAAAAGTTCTATGTGGCAAATGGCATGAATATGTTCTCTAATGGCTTTGGTGGATATGATAAGATTGGCACATTTAAGGCAACCTATGTGGAACTCACAGAGGAACAACTCAAAGCAATACTTCCATACACCACTAATATGGGTGTTTCGAAAGAACCATTATTAAGCCTAATGATTGGAGAATCCATTACCTATAGTACAGAATATTCATTTAAAGGTAATAGTTTAATCCGTCCTGAATACATGGATGAAGTTCTAGAGCTTATCAAGGATAATCCCCGTAAGCTTATGACCGATCCTTATGAGTATATCCAAATAAAACAATAAGTGATTTAACACATGTATTTACAAATAAAAGAGGCTGTAACGAATAAACAGCTTTGAATAGAAGACAAATGAAAAGGTCCA
>CAYWGS010000031.1:0-14767 GCA_964457525.1 uncultured Erysipelotrichaceae bacterium
TTGTTTATTCATCTGTTCGACATTCGCTTTTTGGGAAGAGTTGAATGAATCACAGTAGAATAAATGAGTTCTCAACTGCTGGGTATAAAGGGATGCCTCAATTTGATTAAATTGGGAAAAACAGAAGTCACGATCCGTTAAGATAAATGGGAAAAGTTGGATAAATACCTTTGTGCCCAAAATTGTTTCTAACTGATCGAAGAGGTCGATTACTTTATGCCCAGTGGGAGACTCAACTAAAAAAAGCAGGACATAATGAAGGCTCGGTATGGTCAACGTTAGGATGCTTTTTTTATCGGTTCGAATCGAACCTAAGAAATCCATTTGGACATGGAATAAACCAGGACGATCGTGTTGAAAGGCTAAGAAGTCAAGATACGTTCTTTGCGATCGATCGATACGACTATTTTCTTTATATTCGTACTGTTTTAACGATTTTCGTTTCTTATATTGGACGGCATAGGGTAAATCGATGCGTTTGGTGGAGAGTTGATGGGTATTAATCAAACGATAAACGGTTGGGACAGACGCCTTAAGTTCTGGGTTGTGTTTAACGATATGATAAATTGATTGTCCATCACTAACGCCTTCTTTAATGGTTTTATCTAATGTTAGATAATCATCTTTGGTCATATTCAAGCCTTGTCTTGAAGCGACTAAACGAACATCAGATGACATCTGTGCGATATGCGAGTCATATTTATATTGATTAAACGGACACATCGTATATTTTTTCATACAACTATTACAGACATAAGGAAAACGAAGGGTTTGTTTACAAAATTTATCGCTAACTGTTCCTTTCTTAGATAAAACACGATTTCGTTTAATTTCTTTCGATATCGATGAAGGATCCATCTCAAGAAAATCTGCGATTTCAATCAACTTCAATTTCTTAGATAACATACTCGCAATTAATTTCCGTTGATTCTCATTTAAATGTTTCCAATGCGTCATAAAATTATTCTCCTTTCTTCTACAGGAAACACTATAATCGTATCACTTTAAATTTCTCACACTAAATTCTGTTAATTTTTTAAAACAGAATTAACTTTAATAATTCGGTTGTTAGTTAAGTGTTAGTTTACATTTTAATTATAGAATGGTATAATCTTAAGCACGAGTAGATAAAATTTATTTACTCCTTGCCTGAAAAGGCCAATTGACCACAAGGAGGTGAACACATGAGAAATTATGAAATCATGTACATCGTCAAGGCTTCATTAGAAGAAGCTGCACGTCAAGAGCTTGTTACAAGCTTACACGCTATCATCACAAATGATGGTGGAGTTGTTAAGCATGTGGATGAGTGGGGACTTCGCGAATTTGCGTACCCAATCGATGATATGACGAAGGGTTATTACAGTGTTATTAAGGTTGAAGCTGAACCGGCAGCGGTTAAAGAATTCGATCGTCTAGCACGCATTAACACAAATGTTGTACGTTTCTTAGTATTAAACTTAGACGAAAAGTAAAAAGGGGAAATTATGATTAACCGTGTTGTATTGGTAGGCAATCTTACAAGAGATCCTCAATACTTTAAGACCCAATCTGGAATATCCTATGCACGCTTTACGGTTGCCGTAAATCGTAAGTATGGACAAAACGAAGAAACTTCATTTATTAGCTGTATTGCTTGGCGTCAGTCCGCTGACTTCCTAAATCAATACGCTAAAAAAGGAAATACAGTGGGTGTTGAAGGTCATATTACAACGGGAAGTTATGATGATAAAACTACAGGCAAGAAAGTCTATACGACGGATGTGACTGCAGACAATGTCCAACTTATCGGATCTCGCAATTCTAGCGAAACACAACAAACTTCATATCAACAAGCACCGAAATCCACAGGTTACTTTGCGGATAACGATGTTTCAGATGATGATTTCAACACAGGCCCATTACTAGATATTTCTAGCGATGACCTTCCATTTTAGCGAAAGGAGCGTCTCATGGCATTCAAAAAACAAAGAGTAGCACGCAAGAAAGTTTGTTACTTTACAAAAAACAATATCACTGTCATTGACTATAAAGATTTAGAATTATTAAAACGTTTTATTTCTTCCAATGGCAAGATTATTCCTAGACGTGTTACTGGCACATCTGCTAAGTACCAACGTTTACTTGCTACAGCAGTAAAACGTGCACGTCAAATGGCTTTACTACCTTACGTAGCCGACTAAAAATTATAACCTCCACACTGTCGGTGGAGGTTTATCTTTATATATGAAAAAACAAGTACGAACGATCACTGAAGGGTCCATGATGTTAGCCATCATAGGATTATTCCTATTTTTAAATTTGCAGTTTGCAGGTATTCTACAAACCTATTTTATTATTATCATTCCACTCCCTATTCTTATCTATACCATTCGATATGGATTTAAGAATGGATTAATCATAAGCTTTGCGGCTGTGTTTCTTACCATAATGTTGGGTAATGTTATTACCTTATTCTATATTGGTGGTGGATTACTCGTTGGATTAGCCTATGGTTATGGAGTTAATAGTGGAAAGAGTAATGATTGGTTACTTTTATTCGCAACATTTATCAACGCTGTAAGTCTATTTATTGAAACGTATGTCTTAGCTGCTTTTATTGGTTATGACCTAGTTAAAGATACTGAAGCACTCGTTGAATCGCTAAAGATGATTGATGGACTAGTCTTACCGGATAATTTCATTAAACAAGTATTGATACTAACTCCAATTATCTTGTTACTTACAGGATTTATTCAAGCGTTATTAACTCATTTATTATCAGTTACACTCTTAAAACGACTTAATATTACCGTTCGAAAGATGAAACCATTAAAACAGATTCAACTTCCTAAATGGATGGGGATTATTACTTTAATCGGTTTATTTGGCAGTACATTACTCTATCAAACAGGGGATGAGAATCTACAAATGATCTCAACCGTTATCTTGTTTATCTCAATGTTAATCATTATTGGAGATGCGTTTGTTCTTATCGCAATCTATGGACAAAGAACGAATCGTAAATTCTTGCCTACCTTGGCGATGATTGCACTTATTCTCTTGCCAACTTTTCTAATCTATGGTTTTATAGGTTTAGGACTTCTTGATTGTTTTACGGATCTTCGTAAAAGAGTCGAACAAATCACAAAATAAATTATGCTTAATCAATACAAAAAGGTAAAACGATTTGTATGGTTGGTTTTAGCCATCGAATCTATCGCATTAATTGTCAGTCATACGATTTTTAGACTGCCTTTTTCTGTGCTTGATGGATTCTTTGTCGTCGTGAATATTGTCTTATTAATCGTATTTATGGAGTATTCTGAGGAATACCATAATGAAAGAATCTTAACTATTTCAAAGATACTTGGTAAAGATTCACAAGAAGCATTTATCTTTGGTGAATTAGGTTTATTAACCATCGATCATAATTATGAAATTACCTGGATTAGTGAATTATTACATAAGCGTATGTATGATGTCATTGGACAGAAAATTATGAACTGGTTACCAGAAACAAAGTTATTATTTAATAATGAAGTGGATGTTGTTCAAGTTACGATTAATGATCATATTTATCAAGTTCGTCGTAAAGAAAATGGGCAAACACTCTTCTTTAAAGATGTTACGGATTTAACGATTACCAAAATGGCAAGTGATGATAAACAAATCGTTTTAGGGTTAATCCATTTTGATAATTATGATGAAACAACACAGTACGAAGAAGAACAACGTATTTCTTTAATTGATAGTAAAATTCGTCAGGCGGTATATATCTGGGCGAATGAGCGTGGTATTTTTATCAAACGATTAAGAAATAATCGGATGTTACTGGTCTTAAATGAACTCTTGTTTAAACAGATGATGGAAGAACAATTCTCCATTCTTAAAACAGTTCGTGAAGCATCGAGTGAGTTGGATGTTGCGATTACTTTATCCATGGCATTTGCACGTGGTTCCCTTGAATTCCCTGAGTTGGAAGAAATGGTGAATGGGGCTTTAGCCTTAGCACAAAGTCGTGGTGGAGATCAAGTTGCGATTAAATCCTATGGTGAAGATGTAATTTATATGGGTGGAAGTAGTGAAGCAATTGAGAAACGAAGTAAAGTTCGTGCTCGTGTCATTGCTCAAACCTTGAAAGAATTAATTGTGAATGCTCAGAATGTCATTATTCTAGGGCATCGTGATATGGATTTTGATTGTTTTGGATCGGCACTTGTCGTTAGTAAGATTGTTCGGTCATATCATATTCCTGTTTCGATTATTATGCATGGAGCTTTAGAGAATAAATTATCATTAGCGTATGCGAAAGAAAAGGATAGTTTTGAGAAAGATCATCATTTTATTAAGGAACATGAAACCTATGCATTAATGAATGATAAGACACTACTTATTATGGTCGATCATCATTTAGCATCTCAATCATCCTTACCACAAATCATTGATAAAGCAAAGAAAGTGGTTGTTATTGATCATCATCGAAGAAACCAAGACTTTAGTTTCAATCCACTCCTCGTTTATATGGAAACTGCCGCATCGAGTACAACTGAGATGGTAACTGAATTAATTCCATATCAACAAAACACAGTTGAATTAACGGAGAATGAGGCAAACTTTGCTTTAACTGGTATTTTAATCGATACCAATCGTTTCCGATCTAAAACGGGAAGTCGTACTTTTGAAGTATCAGCATTACTAAAGCAATTTGGAGCTGATCCTATTATTTGCGATAATTACTTAAAGGATAATTATCAAGAATTCATCCTTAAAACTAAATTGATGCAAAGTATACGTCGATATAGTAAGGGGATCGTAGTCGCATCGATGCAAGATGATACGATCTTAGACCGAGCTTTAATTTCCCAGGTTGCGAATAACTTGTTAGTTATTAAAGACATCGAAGCTTCTTTCGTTGTATCGAAAATTAGTGAAAAAACAGTGGGTATTTCTGCTCGTTCGAATGGGAATATTAATGTTCATGTTATAATGGAAAAAATGAGTGGAGGCGGACATTTTACCGCAGCTGCATTACAAAGAGATAACACCAGTGTTGAACAGGTTTTACTAGAATTAGAACTTGTTATTGAACAGTGGTTAGCACAAGAGGAAGAACTATGAAGATTATTTTATTAGAAGATGTAAAGAATGTTGGTAAGAAGGGTGAGATTGTAGAAGTTGCGGATGGCTATGGACGTAATTTCTTAGTACGTAATAAATTAGCGGTTGAAGCAACTGCTCAAAGTAAACTCATTCTTGAAAAGCAGAAACAACAAAAGATTGAACAAGAAAAAGAAGATATTAAAAACGCAGAAGCGTTAAAGTTAAAACTAGCAGAAATTACACTCGTGTTTCCAGTAAAAACAGGGGATAACGGTAAAGTGTTTGGTTCTGTGAGTTCGAAACAAATTGCGGAAGAACTTATTAAGAAACATAAGATTACGATTGATAAGCGCAAAATATTAGATGAAGGACCATTTAATACACTTGGTTTCTATAACATCAAAATAGAATTACATAAACAAGTTATTGCGACCATTAAAATTCAATTAAAAGAACAATAAACCTATGAATCAAACATTACCCAATAGTACAGAAGCTGAACAAGCCTTAATCTCAAGTATGTTGTCGTATTCGAATAGTGTACAGACAGCCGTAGAACTCGGACTACATGCCGAAGATTTTTACGTGGAAGCACACAAACGTATCTATGGTGTAATGATGAGTATGTATGAAGAAGGTAAACCCATTGATCCTCCTTCATTATTAGCGAAACTCAATGATTTAAAGATGTTAAATGCAGTCGGTGGAATTAACTTCATTTTAGAGTTAGCAGATACATCTGTTTCATCTGCAAATACAAAGTATTATGTAGAATTAATTCAAGATAAAGCTTATTTAAGAAACCTCATCATCACAGCACAACAAATAGCTCAAGATGGATATGATACATCTGTCAGTTTAGACGATGTGATGGATAAAGCTGAAAAGCAATTACTAAATGTTACACGTACACGTCGAACATCTGAGTTTAAAGTCGCTCGTGATGTGGTTAAAGATGTACTTGAGAACATTCAAAAGATGAGTACACAACACAGTAGTGTTACTGGAACCAGTAGCGGTTTTAGAGCACTCGATCGTATGACCAATGGTTTTCAACGTGGAGATTTAATCATATTAGCAGCACGTCCTTCGATGGGTAAAACAGCATTTGCACTTAATATTGGATTAAATGCAGCACAGATTACCAAACAAGCTGTTGCGATTTTCTCGCTCGAAATGCCAGCGGAACAACTTATTACGCGTATGTTATCGGTTAAATCAAGAATCTCAGGTTCTGTTTTAAGAACCGGTCAATTGAATTCAAACAATGAATGGAATGCTTTAAATGAAGCTGCAGCTGATTTAAGACAAACCAAAATATACATCGATGATACACCAACCATTCGTGTTGCGGAAATCTTTTCTAAATGTCGTAAGCTCCAAACGGAACATCCTCTTGGATTAATCGTTATTGACTATATTCAGCTTATTTCAAGTAGTTCGAAGAGTAATGGTGAAAATCGCCAACAAGAAGTGTCTGAAATCTCTCGTGGATTAAAGGCATTAGCACGTGAACTAAATGTACCTGTTATTGGTTTGTCACAGTTATCACGTAGTGTTGAACAACGTGCCGATAAACGCCCTCAACTATCCGATTTACGTGAATCTGGAGCGCTTGAGCAAGATGCCGACTTGGTTATTTTCTTGTATCGTAATGCATATTATGAAAAGGATGAAGAAAGACCTGCAACTGAAAAAACTGAAGTATTGATTTCTAAACATCGTAATGGACCGATTGGCCAAGTTGATTTAGCGTTTGAATCTAATATCAATGCTTTCTATAACTATTCTGAAAATACAAATCAAGGAGGATCGTAATGCGTAAAATATTACCAATACTTTTCTCACTCATTATCGCAATTGGTATCGTTTCAATGAACGAAACGATTGAATATAATACATATGCTAACTTAAATCTTGAGGTGGTTCAGGAAGATTCAGTCATACCTCAGGCTATTTTATCGATTAATCAAACCTATACAAAAGTTCAAAAAGTATATCAGAAGGAACAATTAATTGGGGTATTAAGTGATGATGCGGATACAGACGCTTTTCTAGAGAGGGTCTATTTAGAGCGCTATCAGACTGATTTTCCAAATACGAAATTAGGATTTGGGCAAGATATCTTTATTTCTGAAGTAGAGACAAACTTCATTTATGAGAATCAAGATGATGCCATTTTCAATTATCTTGCGACACAAGATTTGTTTTCTGTAGAAGCGGATAAAGTACAGTTCTCTAATGGTGCATTTATCTATGTTAAGAGTATAGAATTGTTTGAACAGGCAAAAGATTTATATCTAGAAAACTTCATTTCAAAAGCAGCGATTGATTTAATTCGTGTTAATAAACTACCTGCACCTTTGGTAACCTATGGTACACGTGAAATTGGATTTAGTATTGTGGAGAAAGCGAATTATCAAAGAGGTCTCGCACCAGCATCTGAAATTCTTAAATCGATTTCAGAGATAGTGTACTTCTTGAGTTATGGCTATAACACAGAAATCGAATTATATACCGTTGTGGAATACGATACAGTAGAAGGGATTGCCTACAAATCAGGTTTAGCCCCTCAACAAGTTGTGACAATTAACTCAGAAACGATTAAATCAGTTAATCAAATTCTTGAAGTTGGATCTCAACTGAATGTGACATATTTTAACTCTCCAATTAATGTTGTGGTAAATAAAGAACGTCTCGCAAAAGAAACAGTTTATCCACAATCTACGCTTTATATTAAAGACAACACCATGCAAGAAGGTTTTAGTGTTGTACAAACTAAAGAAGAATTAGGGTATAAGGATGTTCTTTATAAAGAAACATTTGTAAATGGTGTTATTACCGAAAGTACGATGGTATCATCCACTGTTATTAAACAACCAGTGCGAGAAGTTGTACGTATTGGTACGAAGGTTGTGCCTGGTATCGGCTCCGGAACATTCCGTTGGCCACTTGGTGCAGACTCCAAAGTATCGTGTCGTTGGTATTGTTATGCGGGACATCAAGGGGTTGACCTTGTGTATAACTTTAATAAGAATGGTCCTATTTATGCGGCTGACCGTGGTGTTGTATCCCGTGTTGGTTATGATTGGCGTAATGGATATCATGTCTATATTGATCACAATAATGGCATGAAGACACTCTATGCACACATGGTTCGTTACCCTCCAGTTAAACTAGGAGAACGTATCGAAAAAGGTGATTTTATCGGTAATGTTGGTAGTACTGGACGCTCAACAGGCGCTCACTTACACTTCGGTATTTATGTTGAAGGTAGTGCGAAGAATCCATGTAACTACTTAGATGGATGTTAATATGAAATTTAGCGTTTTAGCGAGTGGTTCAAAAGGGAATTGCACATATATACAAGCTGGTTCAACCCAGCTTGTTATTGATTGTGGCATGACAAAGCGATATTTGACACAATCTTTTCACAATCTTGATGTAGACTTGAATCAGGTTGATGCATTACTGATTACACATGATCACAGTGATCATATTGCACAACTCAAAATATTTAAGGAAGTGAGAAAAGTAATATCACCAATCTTATTAGAGGGTAGAGAAGATTGTGAAGTTTGGATGCCCTACATGAAACATCATATTAATGATGTGGAGATTATGCCAATCGTTCTCTCACATGATTGTGACATGATTTATGGGTATATTATTCAACACCAAAATGAGAAATTGGTTTATATTACAGATACAGGGTATATTAAGTCAAAAGACTTTACTCTAATTAGTAATGCGGATTATTATATTATAGAAAGTAATCATGATGTGGATTTATTGATGAAATCCAGTCGACCCTATCCAACTAAACAAAGAATACTTTCGGATACAGGTCACTTAAGTAATGAAGACAGTGCGTACATTATTTCTCAATGTGTCACTGAAAAAACAAAAGAAATTGTATTAGCGCATTTATCACAAGAAGCCAATTTACCTTCACTTGCTCTACAATGTGTATATGAAGCATTAGAAAAAGAAGGGTTAAATCCAAATCGTTATAAGATTCGTTGTGCTGCTCAATCAGAGATATTGCAAGGAGGATTCGAGGATGAAGAAATTATTAACTACAGGACTAATCTTAGCGTTGCTCATCTGGAATAGTGTCTTAACCTATGAAGTATTCTTCAATCAAAAAACAGATACTACGGTTAATCCAGAAGGAACAGTTGTACAAACCGTTGTGACGGAGTTTAATACTGATGTCACTCGTGTTGTGGAAACATCTATTGAAAAGGTAGTAGGAATTCAAGCGATTCAATTTGATGAAGTATTTTCTACGGGTAGTGGAGCAATCTTTGATAGTAAAGATGGTTTAGTTCACATTGTTACGAACAATCATGTGGTAGAAAATGCCTCAAAAATTCGTGTAGTCTTTGCGAATGGTGAAGAAGTCGAAGCGAAATTAATGGGTTCGGATGTATTTACCGATTTAGCGTTACTCGAAGTTGAAGTTGATTTTGAAGTTAATCCATTTAAACTAGGCGATTCATCTTTAGTTAAAGTCGGTGAAAATGCTTTAGCCATTGGTAGTCCTCTTGGTCTAGAATTCCAAGGTTCTGTCACAATGGGTATCATCTCCGGGAAAGATCGTGTTGTGCCTGTTGATCTCGATAACAATGGTTCAGATGACTGGGATAGTATTGTATTACAAACAGATGCGGCGATTAATCCTGGGAATAGTGGTGGTCCACTCATTAATTTGGCGGGAGAATTAATTGGTATTACTTCAATGAAGATTGCGGATAGTTCAGTTGAAGGTATGGGATTTGCGATTCCTATTAATGAAGTGATGCCAATCATCCAACAAATCAAAGAAAATGGTAAAGTTATTCGACCTGTTGTTGGGATTTCTGCTGTGAGTTTAGATGAACTTGCGGTTTATCAAAAGAGTTATTATGGAATTCGTTTAGATTTAAATGCAGGACTTTATGTCATGAGTGTTATGGATGGAAGTCCAGCTCAATTAGCAGGTATCAAAGAAGGGGATGTCATAACAACCTTTGATAATATCAGTATTACCAGTTTCAAAGAGTTTAGAAAATTACTCTACTCTAAGAAGGTTGGAGATGTTGTATCCATTAGTTATGAAAGAAACGGTAAAACATCAAGTGTAGATGTTAAGCTTAAATGATAAAGATTGTTTGTGTAGGTAAGTTAAAAGAGAAAGCAATCACTTTATTGGTGGATGATTATCTACGTCGTATTGTTCCTTATTCAAAGATTGTGATAGAGGAACTTAAAGATTATCCAAACTTTGATGATGAAGCGAGTAATCGAATTACAATTGAAAAGGAATCAAAAATGATTCTTGATAAAGTAAGTAATGATGATTATGTTGTTCTTCTTGATTTAAGAGGGAAATATTACTCATCCGTTGAAATAAGCCACGTGATTGATCAAGCAAGTACTTATGGTTCAAAGAATATTGTATTTATTATTGGTGGATCGCTTGGGGTTGATGAAAACGTATTAAAGCGTGCTAATGTCGTTTGGAAACTATCAAATAATACATTTCCACATGGTTTAGTGCGTGTATTAGTATTAGAACAAATCTTTAGATCGTATCGAATTTTAAATAATCATGCCTATCATAAGTAAGAAAACGCTTACATTATTAAAAAAGGGACTTTTATAGAAAGCCCTTTTTTGTTGTATTTAATGAATTTATAGGCTAAAATAGAAACAACAAGTAGGAGGGTATTTGTGTGAAGCAAATTAATGTTTTAGTCATTGATCCAGTTGGATTGCATGCACGTCCAGCAACAGTCGCTGTTAGTGCAGCTAGCCGTTTCAAATGTGAAGTCAAGGTTGCGTTTAAAGGTCGTTCAGTTAATATGAAATCAATTATGGGTGTTATGTCATTAGGCATTCCAACTCAATCAGAAGTTATGATTTCTTGTGAAGGTGAAGACGAAGAAGAAGCAATCAAGACGATTGAAGACGTATTAAGAACTCAAAAGGTCATTCAATAAAGAATGCATAAAATGAAGATGATCTCATCTTCTTTTTATAAGGTGAACTATGGAAAAAATAATTGAACATTGGAAGAATCATCCTAATTTAGATCCTAAATTAAGAGAAGAAATGAATCGTTTATCTGAAACAGAATTAAAAGATGCATTCTATACCAACTTAGAATTTGGTACAGCAGGGATGCGTGGACTTTTAGGAGTTGGTTGTAATCGACTCAATGTCCATACCATCCGGAAAGCAAATGTAGCGTTTGCACGTTACTTAAGCCAATACCCTAATGTACATAAAACGGGTGTCGCAATCGCGTATGATAATCGTTATATGTCAAAAGAGTTTGCACAAGAATCCGCTAACGTATTAGCAAGCTTTAATATCCCATCCTATGTCTTTACAACGCTTAGACCTACGCCTGAACTATCTTTTGCGGTACGTGAGTTAGGGTGTGAAGGTGGAATTGTCATCACCGCATCTCATAATCCAAAAGAATACAATGGGTATAAAGTCTATGATCGCAAGGGATGTCAGTTGATTCCTGAACTCATCGATCAAGTTATTGCGGAAATTAATAAAATTGATGATGAACTTTCCATAGAAGTCAATCTCTCAGATAATCAGAGAGCTCTTATTCATTGGATTGATCATGAAATAGATGATGTCTATATTAAACGTGTTCTAGAAATTCAAAATCGTCCAGAAATGGATAAATCGAATCTTAATCTTGTGTTCACACCGCAACATGGTACAGCCCTTATTCCTGTTACCGATGTCTTTAATAAAGCAGGTTATCCTTATATTCTTGTGGATGAACAATGTTCCTTTGATCCAGATTTTCCAAATACGAAGTCGCCAAATCCTGAAGAAAAAGTTGCCTATGAAAAAGCAATTGATTTAGCACGTAAAGTCAATGCGGATGGTGTACTAAGTACCGATCCTGATGCGGATCGTGTTGGAATAGTGGTTAAACATAATAATGAATATATCTTACTAACAGGTAATCAAACAGGTTCTATTTTAATTGAGTATTTACTAAAAACTAAAACACAATTAAATACATTACCTAAAAATCCAGTTATTTTTAATACTGTCGTCACATCCGATCTTGGTGAAAAGATTGCGAATCATTATGGAGTTGAAGTTGAAAAGACATTAACGGGATTTAAGTTCATTGGTGAGAAGATCGCGAAATACGAACAAACTCATGAAAAGAATTTCGTGTTTGGATATGAAGAAAGTTATGGATACTTAGTAGAACCATTTGTACGTGATAAAGATGCGATTCAAGCATGTTTACTCATTGCGGAATGTATGAGTTATTATAAGCATGAAGGTTTAACCTTAGTCGATGTCTTAAATAATCTTTATGAACGTTTTGGTTATCATCATGAAGATCAAGTATCACTAACCTTAAAGGGTAGTGAAGGATCACAAAAGATTAAATCCATTCTTAATCACTTTAGAACAAGCTCTATCGATGAGTTTGCGGGTATTAAAGTTATTGGTAAAGAAGATTATCTATTAGGTGAAAAAACATATAAAGGGGTTCAATCAAAACTCGATTTCCCTGCTTCTGACGTAATTAAATTCTACTTAGAAGATGGTACTTGGTTAGCCATCCGTCCTTCTGGTACAGAACCAAAATGTAAGTTCTATTTCTGTGTTCTTGGTAAGAGTAGTCAAGAAGTTAAGGATAAGTTTGTTTTAATTAACGAAGCATTAAAAAAGCACCTAGTTTAAACTAGGGATAGGGGGTCCATATGTACAAACAAAAAATCGTTGAATCGTTTCATGAAGGACATTGCTTAGATGCTCATAAATACTATGGTGCTCATTTTGATTATGACAATGCCCCAGGGGTTCGATTTACTGTCTATGCACCACATGCGAAACATGTGCAATTATTGGGTTCTTTCAATTATTGGAGTAAACCGATTGATATGAATCGTCTTCATGATGGTTCTTGGACTGTATTTGTGCCGGATGTGGCAGAATGGACACTCTATAAATATCGTATTGAACAAGCGAATGGTGAATGGGTCGAGAAAAGTGATCCTTTTGCCTTTGCGTCTGAGTTAAGACCAAAATCAGCGAATTTGGTTGTAAATTTGAATAATTTCCCATGGCGTGATGCGATGTGGGTTAATCGTAGAGAAAAGAATTTTGATAAACCACTTAATATCTATGAATTGCATTTAGGAAGTTGGATGAAACGCGATGCACATCAATGGTTAAACTATGAAGAAATCGCACATAAACTCATACCTTATATTAAAGAAATGGGTTATACCCATATTGAAATCATGCCACTAACAGAATATCCATTTGATGGTTCTTGGGGATATCAAGCGCATGGTTATTTCTCATTAACGAGTCGATATGGTACACCTAAACAGTTTATGACTTTTGTGGATGAATGCCATTTAAATGATATTGGAGTTATCTTGGACTTTGTGCCAGTACATTTTGTGAAAGATGCCTTTGGCTTACGTCAATTTGATGGATCACCACTTTATGAGTATCCAAACTCAAGTGACGCGAATAGCCAATGGGATACGTTAAACTTTGATTTGTGGAAAGAAGAAGTTCGTAGTTTCTTGATGTCTTCCGCAAGTTTCTGGATTGAGATGTATCATGTGGATGGTTTACGTATTGATGCGGTTTCTAATATTATCTTCTGGCATGGAAATAAACAAAACGGAGTTAATGATGGGGCTACAGCGTTTATACGGAGACTCAATTATTATCTAAATACGCGTTATCCTGGCATCATGATGATGGCAGAAGATTCATCCGATTTCCCTAAAGTCACACATCCAACCACTGAAATGGGTTTAGGTTTTGACTATAAATGGGATTTAGGATGGATGAATGATACGCTCAAGTATTACAGTTTAGATCCAGTTTACCGTCAGTTTCATCACCATCAATTAACATTCTCGATGGCTTATTTCTATTCAGAGAACTTTATTTTACCTTTATCCCATGATGAAGTTGTGCATGGTAAGGGTACGATTATCAATAAGATGTGGGGTGATTACAAGCAAAAGTTTGCGCAAGCACGTAATCTTTATGCCTATATGTATGCACATCCTGGTAAGAAGTTAAACTTTATGGGAAATGAGTTAGCTCATTTTAGAGAGTTTGATGAGAATGTTGAGACAGATTGGTTCTTATTAGGTTATTATTCTCATAATACATTTAATCGATATATGCGTGATTTATCGCATATCTATAAATATCATAATGCATTAAGTTTCAATGACTATAAACACAATGGATTTAAATGGATCGATGCGGATAATGCAAGTCAGTCGATCTACAGTTATTACCGTGAAGATGAAGAGAGTGTCGTGATCGTAATCTTGAATATGACGCCTGTTTCGTATGAAAACTATCGCATTGGTGTTCCTTATAAAGGAAGCTATACCGAAATCATCAATACAGAAAAAGATATCTATGATGGATGTAATATGTGCAACTTTGAGCCTCTTGTGTCTGAAAAACATGAAGCCCACCGTTTTGATAACAGTATTTTAGTCCGAATTGCACCGTTTGCGGGTATTTATTTGGAAATGAAAAAGTAGTGACCAATCAACACACACGTGTTAGAATGGAAAAGGTATTTTAGGGAGGCACTATGTTTAAAGATAAATTTGAATTCAAACGCGATTTCACACAACGCGTTGTGGAACTGTACGGA
>CAYWGS010000032.1:0-14707 GCA_964457525.1 uncultured Erysipelotrichaceae bacterium
GCTTATATCAACTTCAAAGTCTTTCGCAAACTGATACGATAAGTCCCATTCGTCAGAAGAGGATATATTTAATGGAGGAAAATAGATAATTGCTAATCGTTCTTGATTCGCAACTAATATTTCACCATTACGATCTTTAATCTCACCTCTTGGTGATGGAATATATTGATATGTTTTCGTAAAATTTAATAACTTAGCTGTATATTCATCATTTCGAACAATCTGTACTAAAAACAGGTTAATCCATATCAAAAGAAAAAGAGCCAAAATAATAATAGTGAGTAAATTAAGTCTTGGTTTAAATTTCTTTATATAATCTTCCGTTTTATGCTTAACACGGAAATTTTGTGCGTGTGTTGTCTTTTTCATGAACATTTGTATTATAATGCATTTAGGTTTAAATTAACATAGATTAAACTCAGTAAAGGAGCTTATGAAAAGAATAGATACTCGACCAGTGATGGTAAAAAACGTTCAGATCGGTGGACAGAATAAAATTGTTATTCAATCGATGACCAATACTAAAACGAAGGATGTTGAAGCTACCGTTATGCAGATTAAAACTTTAGCAGGTAACGGATGCGAAGTCGTTCGTGTTGCAGTTCTTGATGAAGAAGATGCTATGGCAATTAAAGAAATCATTCAACAGGTGAATATACCGGTTGTGGCTGATATACATTTTAACTATAAATTAGCTTTAATTGCGATAGAAAATGGAATACATAAGATTAGAATTAATCCAGGAAACATTAAAAATCCTGACCATATAAAATTAGTCGTGGAAGCGGCTAAACAAAAGAAAATTCCAATTCGTATTGGGATCAACTCAGGTTCTATTGAAAAGAATATTCTAGCGAAATACGGTAAACCATGTGTTGATGCAATGATTGAAAGTGCTACATATCATGTAAATCTATTAAAAGAAAATGGATTCGAGGATATTGTTTTATCCTTTAAATCATCTGAAGTACCTCTTACAATTGCTGTCTATCAAAAAGCTGCAGAAATATTCCCATACCCACTACACTTAGGTGTAACAGAAGCTGGTGCCTTATTATCCGCCGCAATTAAATCGTCTGCTGCTCTTGGAACACTCATTCATTTAGGATTAGGTGATACAATGCGTATCTCAGTCAGTGATGATCCAAGTGAAGAACTCAAAGTCGCAAAACAATTATTAAAGAACTTTGATTTATACGATAAAGTAGCGAATTTAATCGCTTGTCCTACTTGTGGTCGAATACAATATGATATGTTACCGATTGTAAAAGAAATGGAAGCATATCTTGATGCCTTAAATGAAGACATTACGGTTGCGATTATGGGTTGTGCAGTTAATGGGCCTCAAGAAGCATCTCGAGCTGATATCGGAGTTGCAGGTGGACATAAAGAAGCCTTACTTTTTAAGAAAGGTGTTTATGTAAGATCTGTTCCACAAGAAAAGATTGTAGAAGAATTAAAAGCAGAAATTCAAGTTATGATAAAAAACAAGAGTCATTAATCCTCTTGTTTTCTTTTTTCGATTTGTTTTAGTTTTGATTTAATCTTTTGTTGTTCCTTGATACTTTTTTGAATCATTTCACGTTTTTTCTTACGTTTTAGTTGTTCAATCTCAGAATTAATCTTTTTCTTGTATCCAGGTTTTACAGTCTTTGGTTTATTCTTAATAATTTTCGCAATTTCTAAATCAAGTTCAGAAGCTTTATGTTTATGAACATAATCGACTGGTTTTAAATCTCTCAATCCAGTTTTATTAAGCGCCTTATGATTAAACTTAATACCATTCTTAATTAGTTGTTTAACTTTATCAATATCCTTCTCATAATAGAATGCAAACATTCTACCTGATTTCCCAGCACGTCCTGTGCGTCCAGCTCGATGCGTATAGAAGCTTAAATCATTTGGAATACCTAAAGATATAACATCCGTTAATTGTTCTAAATCAAGCCCACGTGCAGCGACATCCGTTGAAATGATATATGTAAACTGACCATCTTGAATTTGGCGTAAGACTTGATTGCGTTCTCTCGCACTCATTTTTCCATGAATAACTAAGTGACGAATACCCTCTTCATCAAATTTAACACTTAATGAGTCAATTTGCTTTTGATTGTTCACGAAGATTAAACATAATGCAGGATTAATGTGTGGTAAGAGTTGTAAAACTTTAAACTCATTATCACTCTTAAATGGAATTAAAATATGTTCGATATTCGGATCAAATTTAATATCCTCATCGATCTTAATAAGTTTTGGTTGGTGCATATACGAACGCATAAACGCATTCATATTCTCAGGAATCGTTGCACTAAAAACAAGCATTTGTAAGTGTTTAGACATTCTACCTGATAAAGCATCAATCTCTTCAAGATTCCTTGTATCAAGCATCATATCCGCTTCATCAATAACGAGTATATGCGCTAAATCCAAACGTAATACAGATTCATCAATAAACAAAGATGTTAATTTACCAACGGTACCAATTACGATATGTGGTTGATTCTCATCCCCTTTTTCGAACTTCTTACGATCTTCGCCTTTTGTAACTCTAAGAATTCTAATATCTGGAAAGTACTTTTGAAGTTCTCTCGCAACATTATAGATTTGTTGAGATAATTCTTGGGTTGGTGATAAAATAACTGCTTGAATTCGACCTTCTTCTGGTTGAATTGCTTTAAACAATGGCATTAAATATGCCAATGTTTTACCTGTTCCTGTTTTTGATATTGCGATTAAATCTTTACCCTTAAGAATTGTCCCAAAAGCTTGTTTTTGAATTTCAGTTTCATGTTCAAATTTCTTATCTGTTAAAAATTGATTTAAACGTATATCTTGTCTTATTATCATAGTAATACCTCGTACACATTATAGTGTTTTCAATGAAAATATAAAAGTATGCTATTATAGTAAATGAGGTGAAAAATGGAAATTATAACAGTAAACCCTCGTGGTTTTTGTAAAGGTGTTGTTAAAGCAATAATGATTGCTAAGGAAACGGCTAAACAATACCCTGATCAGAAGATTACAATTCTTGGTGAATTGGTACATAATCGATATGTCGTTAATGCTTTGAAAGATTATCGTGTAGACACTATTGAATCTAAGGGTCAAACTCGATTTGATTTACTAGATCAAGTAAATGAAGGTGTAGTCATATTCTCTGCTCATGGTATAAGCGCTAATGTTATCGAAAAAGCTAAACAGAAAGGCCTTATAACAGTAGATGCTAGTTGTGAAGATGTCATTTCCACTCAGAATTTGATTCAGACATACTTGAACCAAGATTATACTATACTCTATATTGGTCAAGAAAACCACCCAGAAGCGGAAGCTATTTGTGATATTGACCGAGAAAGAGTCATTTTTATTAAGGATTTCAATGCGATTAATGCATTAAACGTCCAAGCTGAACGAATTTTTGTCACAAATCAAACAACGATGAGCATTCTTGAAATAAAAGATATGCTTGATGCGATTAAACAAAAATATCCTCAAGCGATTATAAGCGATGAAATCTGCAATGCAACTCGTACTCGTCAAGAAGCAATTTTAAAACTTGAAGATATTGATTGTCTTATCGTTATTGGAGATCCACAATCGAATAACACTAAAATGTTAGCACGTATTGGATCAAACAAAGGAATCAAATACGTTTATCAAATTGAAAATGTAACGGCCTTGTATGATAAGAACATTGGTCAGTACAATAGAGTAGCGATTACAGCTGGTGCTTCTACCCCTTCCTATTTAGTAAATCAAGTAATTGCTTATTGCAATGCATTACGTGATAATCTTGATCCGATGGAAGCTGTAAACTCTGTTAAAATCTTCTTATAATCCTAGTAATTTATTGATCATTAGAATCTTCTCAGAAGATTCTTTTTTTTGAGCAACAAGTATCTTTTCTTCAATTCCTTTTTGAAATAGTAAGTAATCCTTAAATATGTCTGTATTCTTTTGAATTAAAATTGGTCCAAATAGTATTTCAGATTTATTTAATAATTGCTTGTTTTGATCATATTTAACTTTTATAACAGGATAAAAATACTTACGATCTTTTACAATTGATTCATCAATGATTGAAAAATGATTATCATTAAGAAATTGTCTTAATTGATCATTTTTAGTATTAGATTGAATTAGAATTTGTGAGATAGATTTAAATTGTTCAATATCTTGTAAAATAATATGTTCAATGGTCTCATATCCCATTCCAGCAATGACTACCGCATCTAATTTCTGATTGTTTTGTTTTAATCCATCTGATAATAAATAGCTTACACTTAAATCAGCATAATCTCTAAAATTCTTTTTAGCTTGTTCAAGAGGCCCTTGATTAATTTCACCTATAATAGCATGCTTAATTTTTTTGTTTAAAAGTAAATATAAAGGTAAAAAGCCATGATCGCTTCCTACATCCATTAGGACTTCACATGGCTCAATTAATTCTGTAATAGCTTTAAGTCTCTTATTCAACATTATAATTTATCGTTGAAATCCTTTAATCGTTTAGAACGAGTTGGGTGTTTCAATTTACGTAATGCTTTAGCTTCAATTTGACGAATACGTTCACGTGTAACATCAAATTCCTTACCTACTTCTTCAAGTGTACGCGTTCTACCATCGTATAATCCAAAACGCAAACGTAATACTTTTTCTTCACGTTCAGTTAAACCTTGAAGAATATTATTAATTTCATCTTTTAGTAATTGATTATTCGCATATTCATCTGGAGACATTGCATCTTTATCTTCAATAAAGTCTCCTAAATGAGAATCATCTTCTTCACCAATTGGAGTCTCTAATGAAACAGGTTCTAATGCAATCTTTTGAATTTCACGAACCTTATCTGGTGTAATATTCTCCATCTTCTCTGCTATTTCTTCAGCACTTGGATCACGACCTAAATCTTGAACAAGTTGTCTTTGAATACGAGTTAATTTATTAATCGTTTCAACCATATGTACTGGAATACGAATTGTTCGTGCTTGGTCTGCAATTGCACGAGTAATCGCTTGTCTAATCCACCAAGTTGCATAAGTAGAGAATTTAAATCCTTTAGTATGGTCGAATTTTTCAACAGCTTTAACTAAACCCATGTTCCCTTCTTGGATTAAGTCCAAGAATAACATTCCACGACCAACATATTTCTTCGCAATCGAAACAACTAAACGTAAGTTAGCTGAAATAAGCTCTTGTTTAGCAAAATCTCCTGCATCTATAACCTTAAGATCAGCTTCAATTGTCGATTGAACATTTTCAAATTCATTTGCGAAGTTGAATAAGAAGTTCTTAAACGCATAAACACGATGCGGTTCAGTATCTGGTTTAAAGTCATGAATAAGATTTGCTAATAATGGAAAATGTGGATTAAGTAGTTTAAAAATCTGAACGGGTGTCATATTGGCTTCAATACGATCAAAACCATCAAATTGATTTAAACTCTTCAACTCTTGTTTCAATGTTTCAATACGATACATAAACGTTTTTAAACGATTGGTAATTGCAAAAAGAGTTATATCAAATACACTTGAATCTATTTCTTTAAACGATTCATATAAATCAAAATCAACCATAAATAATGTATTGGCTTTGACAAAAGAATCCGATTCAATAGAATCATAACTTAACCAAGAATATAATATTTTCTTTAAACGGTTATAAACTTCAACACCATCACGAATTTCAATCGCATATTTTGTCTCTAATTCTGAGTTAAGTAATTCCACACGACCAATTTCTTTTAAATACTGTTTAACTGGATCGTTGACTCTTGCCTGATTGGATGAAGCATAGTTAATGTTATAACTATCATCATTTGTTTCCTCATCTTCATCTAAATAATCTTCTTTTAATTCGATATCTTCTACAACAAGAGGATTATCATTTAAGTCAACATCATCTTCAATTAGAACTTCATCGCTGAGTTTAACACCCATGGATAAAAGAGATTCAATGAATTCTGTTCCTTCTTCATCATTTAGATCATAAATCGATAGTTCTTTATCGACATCATCCTGGGTTAATACCCCTTTTTTCTTATATTTATTGTGTAACTCTTTCTTAAGTTCATCAAGTGTTTTGATACTATTTGCCATGATTATGAACCCCTTTCTTTTGGATTAAATCTTTACGCGTTTCCTTAAGTACTTGATATTCATTCCATAAATGTGAATTTGGATTGAGTGATAATTCATCTCGGTACTTCGATGTAAATTCAGCGATTTGAATATCTAGGTTACTTATTTTAACTTCTAGGATGGCGTCTTGTAAAGCTTCTTTTGAATAAATATTAAAGTAAATATCACTATCTACTATCTGCGTTACTAATTCTATCATATTCGTATCATCAATTGTACTGATGAAATCAGCAATAACAAGTTCATCATGATTACGATAATAGTTGATAATTGTTAAAGCTAAGCGTTGATAATCTTCATTAATGAAATAGCCGAGTTCAAGTTTAAAATCTTGAGTTGCTTGTTGGCTCAAAAGCATTTGCCCGATTATTTCTTTCTCAGCCCATTTCTTGATATCTGATTTTTTTGATTTAACTGGTTTTACAGTCACAACTTGATTTGGTTTATCTTGAAGTAGTAATAATTGATCACGAGTAAATTGAGTACTTTGACTTAATTTCTCAAGCATGAGTTCACGATCAAATTTATCTTTTAGATTACTTAATTCACTTAGAATAATCTTTGCGAATTCTTTCTTTTGATTATAATTATCCAAGTCTAACCGTGTAATACTATAATTGTAGAAAAAATCAAGATAAGATGATTTCTGTGTCATTAATTTGACAAGTGATTCACTCGATTTTTGTTCAATAATTTCATCTAAATCCAATCCTGTTGTGTTTTGGATGATCGATACATTTAGTTTATGTGCGATTAATAATCGTGCTAATTTTAGGGTTGCAGTTTGTCCAGCAGCATCAGAATCATAGCAAATGACAACATTATTACTTGCATTTTGAATCAGTGAAATTTGTTCTTTAGTACAAGCAGTTCCTAATGTCGCAACCGCATTTTCAATGTTAACTCGATCAAGTGCAATAACATCCATTACACCTTCTACTATGATGATTTCTTTTAATTGTTTTATTGGTTTTATTGCTCGATGGTAATTAAATAATAGATTACCCTTTGTATATAGTGGTGTTTCGGTAGAGTTGATGTATTTACTTGATTCATTTGGGTTCATCGTTCTCGCAGTAAACGCAACAACTTGACCTTGAGGATTATGAATTGGAAATACAATTCTTTGATTAAATACATCCTTTGAACCAAATTCATTAATCCTAGTTATATTTGTTTTAACACAAGATTCAATATCAAAACCTTTTGCAATTAAAAATTTTGTACTTTGATCATTGTTTAGATTGTATCCTATTTCAAACTTTTGAATGATATTATCATCCAATCCTCTTTTATAGAGATACTTTTTAGCATCCTGTGCATCTTCAGTATTTAGAATATATCGCGTATATTTAACATACTCATTTAATACATCATACAAAATCTTTAATTTAGGATCGATTTGATTTTGTTTAACAAAGTACTTTTCATCTAAAGGATACGAGATATAATTTGCGACTTTTATGATTGCTTCATTAAATTGAATCTTCTCATAATCTTTCACAAAATTAAAAACATTTCCACCCGCTCCACAAACAAAACACTTAAATATTTGCTTATCTTGCGAAATTGACATTGAAGGATCATGGTCATCATGAAAAGGACAAACTGCTACATAATTCTTGCCCTTTTTAATTAATGGCAAATAATGTTGAATAATCTCAACAATATCTGCCTTAGCTCTTATGTCTTGAATCAGAGATTCGTTCATACTTAAAATGTTAGGTGTTTTGATATATAGTCCTTTAAATCAGAAATTAGAACACGTTCTTGTTCCATTGTATCGCGATGACGAACTGTAACTTTTTGATCATTCTCAGTATCAAAGTCTACAGTAATACAGAATGGTGTCCCAATCGCATCTTGACGACGATAGCGTTTACCAATACTTCCCGCTTCATCGTATTCAATCATAAATGATTTCGATAAATCCGCAAAAATAGCTTCTGCCTTTTCGGATAATTGCTTGCTTAATGGCATAATACATGCTTTATATGGCGCAAGATATGGATGAAGATGCATAACAATACGTGTATCCTTTTCCAATTCCTGTTCCTCATAACTGTCAGTTAGGAATGTTAAGAATAATCGCTCAACCCCAACTGCTGGTTCAACACAATATGGAATATACTTTTCGTTTGTTGTTGGATCTAAGTACTCCATACTTACACCGGAATGAATTTGGTGTTGCTTAAGGTCGAAATCAGTACGATCCGCAATACCCCAAATTTCATCAAAACCCCATGGAAATTTGTATTCAACATCTGCTGTCCCTTTAGAATAGTGAGAGAGTTCTTCTAATTCATGTTCACGCATACGAAGATTTTCTGCTTTTACATTTAAACTCGTTAACCAGTTCATGCAGAATTCTTTCCAATAGGCATACCATTTTAAATCTTCCCCTGGTTGGCAGAAGAATTCCATTTCCATTTGTTCAAATTCACGTGTTCTAAAAATAAAGTTTCCTGGTGTTATTTCATTTCTAAATGACTTCCCAATTTGTCCAATTCCAAAAGGTACTTTCTTACGGCTTGTACGTTGTACATTCTTGAAATTAACAAACATACCTTGAGCTGTTTCTGGTCTTAAATATATCGCATTTGTTGAATCTTCCACAACGCCTTGGAATGTTTTAAACATTAAATTGAACTGACGAATATCCGTAAAATCATGTGCACCACAATTTGGACAAGCAATGTTATGTTCCTTAATATAGTTTTGCATCTCTTCATTCTTCATCGTTGAAGCATTAACAGAACCTTTAGATACTTCATCAATTAACTTATCAGCACGATGACGTGTTTTACATTTCTTACAATCCATAAGCGGATCAGAAAATGTAGCTAAATGTCCACTTGCTTTCCAAACTTTTGGGTTCATTAAAATTGCTGATTGAATTTCAACATTATATGGACTTTCTTGAATGAATTTTAAACGCCAAGCGTTTTTAATATTCTCTTTTAATAAGACTCCTAAAGGACCAAAATCCCAAGTATTAGCTAAACCACCGTATATTTCAGATCCTTGAAAGACAAAACCACTATTTTTTGCATGATTTACAATTGTTTCAAATTTAATATCCATATCTATCTCCTATTAACTACACTATTATAGACCATTTGCGAATAAATTCCCAAGACTTTAGTGTAACTCCTGTATGATATTCGAGGAATTTAACTAATAATAGAATTAATTCATGACTGACCTCTTTATAATTAATGTAATTCTCAAAATTATCTTGATTTACCCTTTGACTTAATCTAAATTCCTTTAAAAACTCTACAGTATAAATCGGTGAATGTATTTCAGCTTGGCAATCATTGCAAATTAATCCACCTTCTTCAATTGAAATACTGTTTATTTTGGTTGAATCACATAATACACATGAATCGAAATGCGGAGAGATTCCATAATAATTCATATATGATGATAACATGAACGCCATAATCGCATTTAACCGTGACTTCTCTTCAATCTGATTTAAAATAAAACGAGTAAAGTCGAAATGTTCTTTTAAAGTATCTGGATCGTCTTCATCATGTATTAAGCTTTCTACAAGTTCGACACAGAGTGAGGCAGCCCCACTCTTCTGTAAATCTTCATGAATTTTATGATGACTTTGTATAATCTCACCTTGTAATAAGTTCTGAATTTGACCAGATTCTTGGTAGTTAAACATAAACTCACTGATTGAATAAGGCATACATATACTGCGATTTTTACTATTTATTTTACGTATACCTTTCGCAAGAAATGTCATTAAACCATAATCATAAGAAAATACCTTAATTAAGGCATCATTCTCTTTATAATCCATTTGACTCAAAACAATTACTTGTGTTTTATCATTCATCTAAATCCCAATTATTGTACGTATTTAAACGTTTTTGTATATTGCGCCAATTCTTATCGACTTTAACCATCAAATCAAGATATACAGGTTTATTAAATCGTTTTTCTAGCTCTTCACGAGCATTCTGACCAATTTCTTTTAACATCGTTCCTTGTTTACCAATCAAGATTCCTTTTTGAGAATCTCGATCTGCAATAATGCTTGCTTGAATAAGAATCGATTTTTTATCTTCTTTAAAATTATCTAAAGTTACCGCTACTGAATGCGGAACTTCTTGGTTCGTTAAATGAAGCACATGTTCACGAATGATTTCAGTAATGTAGAAATATTCAGGTAAATCAACCATTGAATCATCGCTAAAGAATGCTTCTTGTTCTGGTATAAAAGATTTCGTTACTTCAAGTAAACGATCAATATTGTCATTGTTCTTAGCACTAACAGGTATAACTTCTTTAAATAGATTTAAACTTGAATACTCAAGTAATAATTCCATTAATTGTTTCTTTGGAATTAAATCAATTTTATTTAAGATTAGTAAAATTGGTAACTCTTGTTTTAAACATAAATCCAAAACAAATTGATCCCCTTTCCCAAAAGGTTTAGTCGCATCCAATAAATAGTAAATAACATCAACCCCTTCTAACGCAGAAAAAGCTAATCGATTTAACTGGCGTCCAAGTTCGTGTTGAGGCTTATGAATACCAGGGGTATCTATAAATATCATTTGATATTCATTGGTTGTTTTTATACCACGTATCATATTACGTGTAGTTTGTGCTTTATTTGAAACAATGGCTACTTTATGATTTAAGATATGATTTAAAAGAGTACTTTTACCAGCATTAGGACGTCCAATTAGAGCTATAAATCCCGCTCTAAAACTCATAGAACATCCTCTTGAGTAAAGCGCATTGGTAATAAATCATCAATTGTTTGTTCAATTGTATCAACACCATTTGATAAATAAATGGGTGTCGTATCTTCAAGTAATTCAGATAATACTTGTCTACAAATCCCACAAGGAGCACCAATACGATGACCATCCGTCACAATCGCAATGGATTCAATATCTTGTTTACGATATCCATTGGAATAAGCCGCAAAAATCGCACTTCTTTCACCACAGTTAGTTGCGCCAAACGAAGCATTTTCAATGTTTGCTCCTAAAAATGTGTTACCATCCTTAGTCACAACACATGAACCTACATGATAATTTGAATAAGGTGCATACGCATTCCCCATTGCTTTAAATGCTAATTTCAATACATCTTCTTTTTTCATAGTTCCTCCTATAGATGTTGAGCAATAAAAATAATTCCAATAATTAAACTAAAGAATGCAGCAATCAGAACTGCAGCAGCCCCAAGATCTTTAGCCTTTTTTGTAAGAATATGATAACTTGGATCAAGTCGATCCATCATACTTTCAAATGAACTATTTAAATACTCAAGCGTTAATACCATTGAGATACAAATCAACCATATAGCCCATTCAATGCTCGTAAATTTAAATACACATGCAACAACTATCGCACAAAATGCAAAAAAGAATTGTAACTGAATACTAAAATCAGTTATTAATCCTTCTAGAATTCCATTAAATGCTACTCTAAACTTAAAGATTAATTTTTGAATCGCACTACCTTCTTGCAATTTCATGTAAGATTTCCTCTTGTAAAGAAAACATTTCTTTTTCATCATCTGAATCCATATGATCATACCCTAATAAATGTAAAATCCCATGTGTAACGAGAAAACAGAATTCTCGTTTTAAGCTATGACCATATTCTTGAGCTTGTTCACGTATTGATTTGACATTAATAAAAATGTCACCCAACTCAATGTTATCTTCACCATTAACCATTTCATAATCATCCATTGATGCAAAACTAATAACATCCGTTACTTTATCAATGTTTCGATATGTACGATTTATTTCATGAATGGTTTCTGGTTCAACAAGTATAATTGAAAAATCATACTTCTTATCAAGATTTAACACTTGCATGGTTTTTTGAGTGATTAAATCAATGTATTTCCGATAATTCTTCCATGATTGCTCATTGCTTTGATTGATATATTCGTAGTTCATCATAACGAAACTATTATACCATAGACAAAAATAATTTGAGTTATATAAGATGAAGAAAAGAGCTTTCGCTCTTATCCAAAATCATAATACTGACCAGTTGCTTCATAAATAATTTGTTCGCAAACATTCTTTGTATGATCCCCTGCTCGCTCAATATTCCGTGCCATTCCAACCAAAGGAATTAATCGAATGGTATTCGGATCATTTAACTCAACTTCTTCTAATTTGAAGAATAAATTCTTGATTAATAAATCGATTTCATCATCGATTTTAGGTAATGCAAATGCTGCATCTAAATCTCTATTCTCAAACGCTTCCATTGCTTTGCTTAAGAAATCGAGGTAAACAAGATAAATTTCTTCTATTAGATTCATTTGATCTTCATGAATAGGGTCGTTCTTCAAAATAAATCGTGCAATATTCTTTGCATAATCTCCCATGCGTTCTAAATCAGTCGCAATCTTTATACCTGCTATGATAATCCTTAAATCACTCGCTACAGGCGCAAGTAAAGCTAATACTTCTAATGCTCTTCGATTAACGGATTCTTCATCATTATTAACATATTCATCACTTTCAATAATGGTTAATGCTAAATCACGATTATTGGTTTTAAGAGCTCTTAAAGCATCTTCATGCATCTTATGAACACGTGAACCCATTAATAATATATTTTCTTTAAATAAGCTTAATTCTAAGTTAATTTTTACCATATTAACCAAACCTTCCTGTTATGTAATCTTCTGTTCGCTTATCCTTAGGAACATGGAATAAATCTCGAGTCTCTCCCATTTCAATCACTTCACCCATTAAGAAGAAAGCTGTTTTATCACTGATACGTGCTGCTTGATGCATTGAGTGTGTAACAATAATAATCGTATAATCCTTCTTAAGATCTTGTATTAATTCTTCAATTTTAGCAGTCGCGATTGGATCTAAAGCCGAAGTTGGTTCATCCATAAGAATCACTTCAGGTTCCATCGCAATTGCACGTGCAATACAGAGACGTTGTTGTTGACCACCAGATAATCCATATGCATTATCATTTAAACGATCTTTAACTTCATCCCATAAAGCTGCTTTCTTTAACGAAGTTTCACAAACCTTATTTAATACATTTTTATCCTTTATATTCTGACATCTTAATCCATAAATAACATTTTCATAAATACTCATTGGAAACGGATTAGGCTTTTGGAACACCATACCAACTCGAGTTCTCAAATCCACTACATCAATCTTATCTTTCACAATATTCTTTTGATCAAATACAATATCTCCATCTATCTTAACATTTGGAATTAAATCGTTCATTCGATTTAAACATCTCAGTAAAGTAGATTTACCACAACCACTTGGACCAATGAAAGCTGTAACCTCATAACGTGATATATCCATATTGATACTTTTTAATGCCTGTTTATCTCCATAATATAAATTTAAATCTCTAATTTCAAATGAATTTTCCATATGATTTACCATTGTTTAACCTTTGCTCGAGTTAATACTTTAACTCCAATATTCATAATTAAGACCATAACTAATATAACAATTGATATTGCACTCGCAAGTGCGAAATTCGGTTGATCACCATTCATAATTGACCAAATTTGTACAGCTAACGATGTAGCGCCTTTTAGTATTTCTGGTTTATCACTAATATACGTTCCCATCGTATAAATAAGAGCTGCTGATTCACCAATAATTCTACCGATGCTTAAGATTGTTGCGGTTAATATTCCAGGTAAAGCAGATGGAAGGATGATTTTAAAAATCGTTTGAGACTGATTTGCTCCTAAAGAATGGCTCGCTTCTCTAAAACTATCAGGTACGACTTTTAATGATTCTTCTGTTGTTCGAATAATCGTCGGTAATAAGATAATTGATAAAGTCAAACCACCCAATAAGATACTCGTACCATTTGCCCCAACCAATGCTGTAATAGGAAATAGAACTAAGATACCCATCAACCCATATACAATACTCGGTACACCTGTTAGTAATTCAATACTACTTCGAATAAATGGTGTAAATCGATTAAACTTAGCATATTCATTTAGATATATGGCTGTCATAATTCCAATGGGCAACGAAATTAGTAAAGAAATACCAATTAAGATAAGCGTAGCAATTAATGATCCTAAAATCCCACCACCCTGAGTTTGAATAAACACTGAATCAAGTTGATCAGATTTATCAATTGTATTAATCGTGTCTTCTGCGTTTTGTTTGACAACTGGTCCGGCAGAACGTGTTACTCCATTCGTATTAACATAACTAATCTTATTTAATATCATACCTTCTTTAGCTTGTATGATTTGTCCCTCATTAACACCTGTTGTAGAATTAATCAATTGATTAAATGGTGATTGAGGGTGGATATAACTAATCACAACAATAGCTTCTTTTCTTGCATCAAAATCATCTTTGAGAGCTATACCGAATTTGTCTGAGTAATATTCGTTTGTATCTAATGTTGTATCCAATAAGAAATTATGCTCACTTTCAGGAATCTTAGCATAATAATTTTCTGACCAGTACGGACTTGTAAATAAATCGAGATTAAGTGTTGAGAACCCCTTTTGAAAGATAAATACGAATATAACAATTAATAGTAGTACAC
>CAYWGS010000033.1:0-14670 GCA_964457525.1 uncultured Erysipelotrichaceae bacterium
GTTGCTCGTGTTTGGAACAATGGCTCAGTTATTCGTTCTTGGCTTGTTGAACTTGTGCAAGAGTCGTTTAAGAATGATCCGAAATTAGAAATGATTACAGGAGCTTCGGATTCAAGTGGTGAAGCACAATGGACCGTTGAGCAAGCCTTACAGCTTAAAGTCCCAACGCCTGTAATTAGTTTATCGCTGATGATGCGATATCGTTCAAAACAAAATGACACGTTTGCTGGAAAGGTTGTATCAGCCCTTCGTAATGCATTTGGTGGTCATTCGGTTACAAAGAAATAAACCCTAGAGGTTAGGAAAGGAAAATCATGGAATTAACAGTAGTACAAGCATTGTTGATCGCGTTATTCGTAGCGGCAGTGCAATCACGTGGTTTAGGGTATGCTACTCTAACAATGCGTTTTAGCCCAATGATGACTGGTTTAGTGGTCGGGATTGTCATGGGTCGAGTACCTGAAGCAATGGTTATTACAGCAGGTATTCAATTAGTTTATATGGGCGTTATCGCTCCAGGGGGCTCAATGCCTTCAGAACCAGCTGTTGCGACAGCAATCGCAGTTCCTGTTGCTTTATTAGCTAAAATGGAACCATATGAAGCAATCGCAATCGCTATTCCAGTTGGTTTATTAGGTGGTTACTTATACCAATTCAGATTCTTCTTAAATACATTCATTATCCGTTTAACGGATAAGTATGCAGAAGATTTGAATGACAAAGGTTTATGATTCTCCATTATGGGATTACCAATCCTTGTATCATTCGCGCTTTATGTACCAGTTATGTATTTGGCATTATATTATGGGGCACCATTCATTGCGGAATTCACAGCTGCCAATGCCAGTAGCCAAATCTTCCATGTATTATCCGTTGTTGGTGGTGGTTTAGCTGCAGTCGGTATTGCATTATCCATTCATGTTATTGGTAAAAAGGAATACATCGTGTTCTTTATCTTAGCTTTCTTCTTAGCATACGTATTAAAACCATTAGGCGTTACGATGATTACATACGCTGTCTTAGGTGGAGTACTCGCATTCATTTATGTGCTTGTTACACGCTTAAGTAGAGATTAAGGAGTACGATCATGAGTAAAAATATGACACCTGAAAAGATTACAAAGAAAGATTTACATGGCGCTTGGTTCCGTTGGTGGTGGGCAAATGAAGTTCCACATGCATTCGACCGTTACATCGCTCCATCTTTATTACTAGCATTAATGCCTATTTTAAGAAAACTCTATAAGAATGATGATGATCTACGTGAAGCTTATCACCGTCACCTTATGTTCTTTAACACTCAAGCAATTTGGGGTGGTGGTACCATCACTGGTATCGTTGCTTCCTTAGAAGAAACTCGTGCAAATCAAATTGCGAATGACGAAGAAGTCACTGTTACACATGACCTCATTAACAACACTAAACTTGGATTAATGGGTGCTCTAGCGGGTATTGGTGATGCGATTGACTCCGGTACTGTACAGTATATCTTCATCGCAATCGCATTGCCTTGGGCACAAGCAGGATCTCCTATGGGTT
Source organism: uncultured Erysipelotrichaceae bacterium (assembly GCA_964457525.1). Lineage (GTDB taxonomy): Bacteria > Bacillota_I > Bacilli_A > Erysipelotrichales > Erysipelotrichaceae > UBA2212. Next base: position 1,539 of record CAYWGS010000033.1, read on the forward strand.
CATTATTCCCATGGATTGGATTCACATTAGTTACTTATTTATACGGTTATTACTTCACACGTAATGGTTATAAACTCGGACGTGCTGCCGCAACTTAACTTGTTAGTGGCAAGAAGATGACAGCAATTATTGAAGGCTTATCTGTATTAGGTTTATTTATGATGGGTATTATCGCTTCGAGTTATGTTAAAGTTTCTTCGATCTTTACGTTAAATATTTCTGGTAAAGAGTTCGTTCTACAAAACATTCTAGATGGTTTACTACCTGGCTTACTACCATTTACCGTAATTATGGCTATTTACTTCTACTTCTCTAAGAAGGGAATTAAAGTTACGAATGCTATCTTAGGACTAACAGCAGTACTTGGTGTATTGGCTTGGTTTAATATTCTTTAGTTAACCCTTACACTCCCATACGTCTGTGTGGGAGTGTGTCTATAAAGGAGGACAACATGGGACAAATACAATTAACACGCATCGATGATCGTTTAGTACACGGACAAGTTATGACTAAATGGTCTAAAGGATTAGGAATAAATGCAATCTTTATCATTGATACTGAAGTGGCTAAAGATGACTTTATGAAACAAATCTTTATTAGTTCAGGTGAACATGCTGGATTTAAAGTAAAAGTCATGAGTATCGATGAAGCAATTGAATACTGGAATACAACTCAATTTGAAAACTATAAAGCAATCTTACTCTTCAAATCTGTTTTTACAGTGAGTGAAGCTGTTAAAAAAGGATTACCCGCAACACTTGTTAATATCGGTGGAATTGCGAAACGCAAAGATACTAAATTTATTATCAACAGTGTATCCATCGGTAACGATGAAGCAGAGTTATTGCGTGAATTAAATAAAGAATATAATGTAGAAATTTTCTTCCAGATGTTACCAGATAGCAATAAGGTTTCTCTCGCAGAAGCACTTAAACAGTTCTAATATGGATAGAATCGCAATCGTAAATAGCAGTTCATTTGGGAAGTACTTTCCAGATCAACTTGCTCGACTCAAGAAAATTGGTCCAATTGAATTCTTCAAGTTCCCAAGTGATGTAAATCCAAAGGAACTTGCGGAATCACTTAAAGACTACAACTACATTATTGCCTCAGTCACACCGTTTTTTACCAAAGAATTCTTTGATCATCATCCAGGCGTTAAGCTATTAGCACGTCATGGTATCGGCTATAACAACGTTGATACGAAAGCAGCGACTGAACACAATTGTTACGTCACGATTGTCGAAGGGATTGTCGAACAAGATGCAGTGGCAGAAAATGCGATTGCTCACTTGATGAACTCTGCACGCCAGTTGAAACTTGCGGCTCTAGCAGCTGAAAAAGGTGAATGGAAGCGTCGTGCTGAATTTATGGGTTACCAAATTCGAAATAAAACCGTAGGTGTTATTGGATTTGGAAACATTGGTTCACGTGTTGGATCCATTTTAAGAGATGGTTTTGCATGTAAACTACTTGCTTATGATCCATATCAATCGGATGAAATGTTAAGAGAAAAAGGCGCAATTCCTGTCTCCTTGGAACAATTACTCCAAGAATCCGATATTATCTCGCTTAATGCATTTATCAATGATAAGAGTTATCACTTGATTAAAGAAGAACAAATTAAACAAATGAAGGATCATGTCATGATTGTGAATACAGCTCGGGGTGAGTTGGTTGATGATCGTGCATTAATTCAAGCAGTTATGGATCGAAAGATCTTTAGTTATGGAGCTGATGTGGTTGAAGGTGAACCGATTGATTCAAATCATCCTCTCTTCTCAAGTCCATACATAACGATTACACCGCATACCTCTGCGTATACCTTTGAGTGTTTAGAAGGTATGGGTGAGAAGTGTGTATCAGATTGTGAAAAAGTTTTTGCTGGTAAAGCTCCTGTTAATCTTGTGAATAAAGAGTTAATTGAGCATACCTGTTGATAGGAGAAATTTATGGTTGGTGTATTAATTTTAACCCATGGGAAGCTTGCGGATGGATTTAAAAACAGTGTTGAAATGATTATGGGACAAAATGAATCATTTAAAACACTTGGACTTTTTGAAGGTGAAGATTTCTCAGAATATAAAGAAAAAGTCTTAGAACTCATTACAGAACTTGATTCTGGAGAAGGTGTTCTTGTATTAGTCGATTTATTTGGGGCATCACCTTATAACTCGGTTATGTTCAATTTCCAAGAAATTAAAAATCGTGGACTAAAGGTTAAGTTATTAACTGGGGTTAATCTACCGATGGTTATTGAAACCTTAAGCGCACGTAATTATATGGATTTTGACAAATTATATGAAGAAGCGATGCAAACTGCAAAAGAAAATATAAAAGGATTTAATGGTGAATTCTAATGAAAGTATTAATTACACCTCGATCATTTGGCAAGTATAGCGATTTTGCCAAGAACCAATTATTGAACAATGGGATTGAAATTATAAACAATCCAAGTGGATCTATTCTGACGGAAGATGAGTTGATTGCTCTGGTAAGTGATGTGGACGGAATCATTATAGGCGTTGACCCCTTAAATGAGAGAGTTCTATCACATGCCAAGAAATTGAAAGTGATTTCTAAGTATGGGGTTGGGGTGGATAATATTGATTTAGAGTATTGTAAGAAACATGATATTGATGTGCACATTACGAAGAATGCAAACTCTCAAGCCGTTGCGGATTATGCGTTTGCACTTATATTAGCACTTGCTCGTAAAGTAACTGAAATTAATGATGCATGTCATGAAAAAGATTGGTCAAAGAAAGTTACAGTCGACATTTATCAGAAACGTATTGGAATATTAGGTTTTGGGAATATCGGTAAAGCAGTTGCGCTTCGTGCGAGAGGATTTGATATGGAAGTCTTAGCATATGATACCTATCAAGATCATGCATTTGCGGATGCGCACCAAGTACGTTTTACGACGATTGATGAAATCATTGAAACCTGTGATTTTATCAGTATTCACTTACCCCTTATTCCTGAAACCCAACATCTTCTCAATTATGAACGCATGAGTCGTATGAAAAAGAATGCAATTCTTGTAAATACAGCTCGTGGCGGTATTATCAATGAAGATGATTTGGTTCGTATCTTAGAAGAAAAGAAGATTTATGGAGCTGGATTAGATGTTTTCCAACATGAACCTGCTTCAGAATCTCCTCTACTTAATTTTAAAAATGTCGTAGTTGGTTCTCATTGTGCTGCGTCTACTGAAGGTGCAGTTGAGAATATGAGTAATTTTGCGGTCGATAATTTAATCGAAGCATTTAAGAAAAGAGGACTCCTATAATGGATAAAATAGATATTATCAAACGTATTATGGAGGATAAATTAGTCGCAGTTATCCGTGCTGAATCCAAGGAACAAGGCCTTAAGGTCGTGGATGCAGTACAAAAAGGTGGTATTAAACTGATTGAAGTCACAATGACAGTACCGGGTGCAGTGGATATTATTGAATCTCTATCCCAAGCGTATAAAGGGAAGGATGTGGTGATTGGAGCTGGTACAGTACTCGATTCTGAGACAGCACGTATGTGTATTTTAGCTGGAGCTCAATTCGTTGTATCTCCAAGTTTCAATGAAGGCACAAGTACCATATGCAATCGTTATCGTGTACCTTATTTACCAGGTGCGATGACTGTTAATGAAATTATTGAATGTCTTGAACATGGTGCTGATATTATTAAACTCTTCCCTGGTAATTTATATAACCCAGGAACAATCAAAGACTTTAAAGCACCTCTACCACAAGCAAACTTTATGCCTACCGGTGGAGTGAATGTTGAAAATATTGCTCAATGGATTAAAGCAGGAGCTGTTGCGATTGGTGTAGGTGGATCACTTACAGCAGGCGCAAAAACAGGCGATTATGATGCAGTAACACGTGAAGCTGAACGCTTTATCGCTGCTCTATCAAAATAATGAGTAAGTTTGATTATGTATTCTTTGATATGGATGGATGCTTAGTTGATAGCGAACGTATTTATTGTGATGCTTGGTTAGAAACATTCATGAAGTACAATATCCCCATTCAATATGAAACCATTATGAGTTGGAGAGGTCTTGGATTCATGGAGATTGTGGATGATATTAATCAATACACCAAGAATCGTGAATTCGCCATCTCACTCAAAGACATTCGTGATGAACTCTTTTGGGAGAAACTTGCAAAGAATGAAGTATATTTGAAACACTATGCCTTAGAGTTTATGCAATGGTTGGATGATCATCATATCCCTTATGCTTGTGTTACTTCAACGTTTCGATATAAGGCAGAACGAATCTTAAAACATTTTGACCTTCATGATCGTTTCCAATTTATTGTCTATGGTGATCAAGTCGAGAGAACAAAACCTTATCCAGATGTTTATCTAAAAGCGATTGAATTATCGAACATGGATAGACATAAAATACTTGTATTTGAAGATTCTTATAATGGAATGTTAGCCTGTAATCGTGCCGATTTAAATGTTGTATATATCCCGGATATGTTAAAAGAATCATACCCTGACATAAAAATATATGCCCAGTTGGAAAGTTTTGAATCGGCCACTCCGTTGTTCGATTAAGCATATAGCCAATGCTTTTCGATAGTATTTGTCTGTGTATATCCTTTACAAAAGCACCTCAAGTAACATTGGGGTGCTTTTGTGTAATATAGATACTGTTTAGTTTGTTTATCAAAGTTTTCTTTCTACTTCATTGATTGTTTGTGATAGTAGGGTTAATTGACCACGTGTAATTTCTTTAAGTTCTAAGAGATAATCATCTTTAACGGATCGTATGACTAATTGAACTTGATCGGTAAATGATTTAGATAAGATTTCCACATCCTTTAATCGATTCAAGATGATATCCGTATAAGTGATCGGGAATTCAATGGTTGTATCGAGCATTTCCATGATGGGGTTAAGTTTAACCGTTTCGAGTGCTTGAGCAACCGATCCACTATAAGCGCGAGTTAATCCACCTGCACCAAGTTGAATCCCCCCATAGTATCGAATCACGAACGCCCCAACATCGATGATGTTTTGTTTACGTAAGACTTCTAACATGGGAAGTCCTGCGGTTCCACTCGGTTCTCCATCATCATTGCTTTTCTCGAGTTGTTGGATGCGATACGCTGTACAAATGTGTGTTGCCTTTGGGTGACGTTTTTTCATATCCTTTAAAATAGCGTTGAACTCATCCACTGAAAAAACCCGATAGAGTTCGGTGATAAACTCGGATTTCTTAAGGATAATGGTATGGCTTGTGTTACAATTTATTCGAACATTCATGGTTAAAGTTTAACCGAAATAGAAGTTAAATTAAAGGGAGAACACAATGATAAAACGCTATTCAAGACCGATTATGACGGAGTTATGGGAAGATCAAGCTAAATTTAATCAATGGTTAAAGGTAGAGTTAGCTGTATGTGAAGTGTACCATGAACAAGGATTGATCTCACAAAATGAGATTGAGGCATTAAGAAAGGCATCATTTGATATTGATCGAATTTATGCGATTGAAGAAGAAACCAAACACGATGTAGTTGCCTTTACACGTGCAGTTAGTGAAAAATTAGGGGATGAGAAGCGTTGGATTCATTATGGATTAACTTCAACGGATGTGGTCGATACTGCACAAGGACTCATTCTAAAAGATGTGAATACGATTTTACGTGAAGATTTAGATAAACTCTTAAGTGTATTAAAGAAAAAAGCACTCCAATATAAAGATTTGCCGTGTATGGGAAGAACGCATGGAGTTCATGCGGAAATAACAAGTTTTGGTTTAAAGTTTGCATTATGGGTTGATGAACTCAATCGTCAGATAAAACGTTTTGAATACGCTTCATCAGAAATTGAAGTGGGTAAAATAAGTGGTGCAGTCGGAAATTGTCTATATACAGGTGTCGACTTACAAGATCGTGTATGTGATTTGTTGGGATTGAACAAGTCGATGATTTCCACCCAAGTCTTACAACGGGATCGACATGCCTATTACTTAAGTGTCCTTGCGTTGATTGGTTCTACCTGTGAGAAGATTAGCCTAGAATTCAGACACCTTCAAAGAACCGAGGTTCGAGAAGTGGAAGAAGGCTTCTCGAATAAACAAAAGGGTTCAAGTGCGATGCCACATAAACGTAATCCCATCTCATTTGAGAATATCTGTGGATTATCTCGTGTACTTAGAGGGTATATGAGTACCAGTTATGAAGATATTGCATTATGGCATGAACGCGATATCTCACACTCCTCAGTAGAACGGATTATTCTGCCGGATGCGACCATTTTACTCGATTATATGTTAAATCGTCTAACTCGATTGATTGATAATCTAACCGTATTTGAAGATAATGTTCGTCGTAATATTGATTTAACACATGGCGTTATTTTTGCACAAAGAGTGATGACCTATGTGATTGAACATAAACAATTGAGTCGTGAATCTGCGTATGATTTAATTCAACCGATTGCGATGAAAGCTTGGAATGAACAAATTGATTTTAAAATGTTATTATTAAGTCACAAAGATGTTCAGAAGTATTTAAATCATGAAGAAATAGAATCGTGTTTTACCTTAGATTTTTACTTAAAAGAAGTAAATTCAATCTATAAACGTATTGGTTTATAAGAGGAGGAACGATGAGAGAAGTAATCATTCTTGCGGCGGGGGAAGGTTTAAAGTTTTGGCCATACCAGAGTACACGTAATAAGTGCATGTTTCCGATTGCGAATAAGCCACTCTTAGCGCATACCGTTGAAACATGTATTGAAGCAGGAATTGAGCATATTGTCATCGTATCAAAAACACATACTGATCCCATTCGATCGTATTTTAAACAGTTTAAACAAGTTGAAATAGTTGAACTTACTCAGACCAAAGGAAGTGCTGAGTCTTTTGTGTTTGGGATGGAAAAGATTAAAGGGAATGATGTTTGTGTACTCTTTGGGGATTGTTTGATTCAGAAAGAAGATTTGATTCCATACTTACAGAATTCGAGTGTTTATACCGCTTTAATTAGTCCATTACGTGAACATCCCACCAATTGGATTGCGTGTCAATTAGAGAAAGATCACATTAAACTGTTTGGGGCTCATCAAAGAGGAAGTGATATGACCCATCAAATGGCTGGATTTACCTGTGATCGTAATTTCTTGTTTACAGCTGAACATAATCCAAATCGTTTTACTCAATTGAAGGTTGGGGTGGGATCTCCTTTTGAATCATTTATTGAAGAATCTTTGAATGAAATCATTAAGGAAGGGAAAATACTAAAATACAGTATTACATCTGAACCATTCTTTGATTGTGATAAGCCTTGGCATGCTTTAGAAGCAAATGCGTATATGGCACAGAAGATGTGTCAAACTCTTACAAAGAATCAATTTGATGAAGGTTCACTAATTGAAGATACAGCACGTATTGAAGGCTTTGTGAAATTGGGTAAGAACAGTCGAATTGGCCATAATGTTTGGGTTAGAGGCAATTTGATTGTGGGAGATAATACGATGATTGAGAATGGGGTTATATTAGAAGGTGATACGATTATTGGGGATGAATGTACCTTATACAATCACTGTAAAGTTCATTCTCATTCTGTAATCGGGAATCGTAATAAATTTGATCAGGGATTTGAATTTCTATCCGGTGTTACACTCGATCATGTCTATTGTGTTCATTATGGTGAATACTATGGATTGATTGGGGAGAATACAGATTTAGGAGCAGGTACAACTTCAGGAACCTTACGCTTTGATGATCAACTAAGTGCACATTACGTTCGTGGTCGTAAAGAATTTCCTACAAACTATGCGAATGCAAGTTACTTAGGGGATTATTGTCGTACAGGTGTATCCGCATTACTTATGCCTGGTGTAAAGGTTGGGGCGTTTAGTGTTGTTGGAAGTGGTGTTGTTTTACAGAGAGATGTGAAGGATCATACCTTAATCTATGTAAAACAAGAGTTAGTCGAAGAATCATGGGGGGTTGATAAGTATGGGTGGTAAATGGAGGCAACATGCGTAAAGTAGAGATTGGTTTAAGTGTTTACCCAGATTTTTATGACTTTGAGACGATTAAGAAACAATTATTGGTCGCTTCATCTTTAGGCTATACTCGGGTATTTACGTCCATTCAGTTGGGTGCACTTGGGTTTGAGCGCACGGATGAATTATTGAGTGAAGGATTTATTAAACTATTTAAGCTTACCCGTGAGTTAGGTATGAAAGTCCATGCGGATTTAAACTTAGAAGTATTTACTCAAGTTGGGGCTGAAGTGGATAATGTTAAGCCGATTGTGGATTTAAATATTGATGTGATTCGTTTGGATGGTGGATTTGGGATTGATGAGATTGTTCGATTAACCAATAACCCTTATGGGCTTGTGATCGAAGATAATACCAGTAATGATGCACATTTAATTGAAACCATTGAGAAGATTAATGAGCGTGGGAATATTAAGAACTATCGTGCATGTCATAACTTCTACCCACGGAATGAAACAGGTTTAGATTTTGATGATGCGGTTTATACAGCCGATTTATTGAATGATTTTGGGGTAGGGAATGGCGTGTTTATTACATCGCAGACGTCACCGGCTGATTTAAATACGAGTGGTGAAGGCATTCCTACGATTGAAGAGCATCGTTATTGTCCTCCTCACATTGCCTTTAGTGAATTAAGAAATACAGGTGTATTTGATATCGTTTTATTTGGTGATAGTATGCCAGATTTTGCATCCCTTAAAGCAGTGAGTGATGCGGCTAAATGTGATTATGTAGAACTTGAAGCTTGGTTGGATAAGGATTTAGATCCTGAACAAAGAAAGGTTTTAACTGAGACTATTTTATGGTCCAGACCGGATCAACCACGTTTATTACTTCGTGCAACACAAACTCGTAAGAAGGTTCATGTGCTTGCTAAGAACACAATTGCACGTCCTTATTTAAGCATTACCTTAGACAATGATCGATCCAATCGATATGAAGCAGAAGTCCAAATTGCACTCGAAGATTTACAACCTAGTGCTGTTGCGAATGTCGTTGGGATGGTCAAGCCTACTTGTAAACGATTACTAAATCAAGTAAAATATAAACAGTATCCATTCAAAATAAAGGAGTAAACATGGAAGGTCTAGAACTCGTTAGTTTTCAAATTATTGCGGCTGCAGGATCCGCTCGTTCTTCATATGTAGAAGCACTACAAGCTGCAAAAAATGGTAATTTTGAAGAAGCTGAAGCTTTGATTAAACAAGGTGACACAGATTTTGTCGAGGCGCACCACGTACATGCGGAACTCATCCAAAAGTTTGCAGGTGGAGAAGATCCAGGAGCAAACATCCTATTAATTCATGCGGAAGACCAAGTTATGAGTGCTGAAGTATTGAAGTTAATGGCTCTTGAATTTATTGAATTGTACAAAAAATTAGCAAAATAGTTAAAAAGGCGGTATGCCTTTTTTCTTTTGATGTAAAATGAAGGTATGACAGAACACATTGAACAACTCATAACTGAGAAGCCGAATCCGAATACGCTTAAGCTCGATGAATTAAGTCCTCTTGAAATCATTCAAATCATGAATGCGGAAGATCAGAAAGTAGCCCTAGCGGTCAATAATGAACTTCCGAAGATTGCCCAAGCAATTGAGATTATCGTTAAGCAACTCAATCTCAAAGGTAGAGTGATTTATTTTGGGGCAGGAACGAGTGGTCGTTTAGGTATTTTAGATGCGTCAGAGTGTCCACCTACCTTTTCCACAACCAATGAATTCATGGCATTGATTGCGGGAGGAACTGGAGCTGTTAAATCAGCGGTTGAAGGGGCAGAGGATTCTGAAACACTTATTGTGGAAGAATTGAAAGCGCTGAAGTTCACATCGAAGGATGTAGCGGTTGGAATAGCGGCGAGTGGTCGTACTCCGTATGTTGTAAGTGGTTTGAAGTATGCGAAGAGTATAGGAGCTCATACGATTTCAATTTCATGTAATCCTGATTCTTTATTATCATCCATCAGTGATGTAGGAATCGATGTGGAAGTTGGACCAGAAGTCTTAACTGGATCCACACGATTAAAAGCTGGAACCGCAACGAAAATGGTTTTGAATATGTTATCAACCGCATCCATGGTACAAATGGGTAAAGTTTATGGGAATTTAATGGTGGATCTTAATCCAAGTAATATCAAATTGATTGATCGTGCTAAACGGATTATCATGCAGGCAACGGGCGTAAATGAGAAAACGGCGCATACAGCACTCTATGATGCGAATCTAAAGGTTAAAGTAGCGATTGTGATGATTATGAAGAAATGTTCTGCTTCTGAGGCGAGTACTCGTCTTGAAAAGGCAAATGGTTTTGTATCTAAAGCGTTAAAAATTAAGTAATACCACATTCTTGTGGTATTTTTTATACCGATTTTACTTGTGGGCTTTTTATAGAAAGCATATGATGAGAATAGATAATATAGGGGAACTATATGGCAATCATTGAAACAAAAAAACTAACGAAGTATTATGGTAAGTCAAGAGGGATTATTGATGTGGATTTATCGATTAATGAAGGGGAAATTTTTGGATTTATTGGTCCAAATGGGGCTGGGAAATCCACAACCATCCGGTTACTTCTCTCACTCATTAAACCAAGTTCTGGAAGTGCCACAATCTTTGGTTTGGATTGTCAAAAGGATTATCAAGAAATACATAAAGAAATCGGGTATTTACCATCTGAAGTATTCTATTACGACAATATGAAGGTAAAGGATCTCTTAAATTATTCCGCATCCTTTTATCAAAAGGATTGTAAGGCTAGAATTAAAGAGTTGGCTGCTCGATTAGACGTCGATTTAAATATGAAGATTGATAATCTTTCGTATGGGAATAAGAAGAAAGTAGGAATCATACAAGGACTACTTCATTCACCTAAGCTCATTATTCTAGATGAACCTACAGGTGGTCTTGATCCTCTCATGCAACAGACATTCTTCGATATTCTTAAAGAAGAAAATGAAAAAGGCGCGACGATTTTGTTCTCATCCCATATCTTAAGTGAAGTGCAAAAGTTATGTGATCGTGTTGCGATTATTAAAGAAGGTAAGATTGTTCGAATCGATACGATGAGTTCACTTAAAGAGAATTCTTATTTAAAGGTTTCAATTGATACAGAGGTACAATTGCCTGAATCATTTAAGGATGAGAATATGATGAATTATCGAGTTTTAGATGGAAATACGTCTTTCTTATATAATGGAAATATTAATGATTTAATGCAGAAGTTGGCTAAGTTATCGTTAATTCGTATTAATTTAACGGAGCCTGATTTAGAAGAAATATTTATGCATTACTATGTGAAGGAGTAAGTATGAACATATTCCTTTTTGAACTTAAAAGTCAATTAAAGAGTCAATGGATTTGGATTCTATCGGCATGTGGAGTAGCGTATTTCTTTATGCTTATCTATCCTGCGTTCTATGATAATGCGAAGAATTTGATTGATATATTTAATCGATATCCTAAGGAAGTATTGGTTGCGTTTGGTTTTGATATGAATCAGTTATTTTCTGCACTTGGTTTCTATAGTTTTGTTTTAGTATATGTAGAACTGATTACCGCAATGCAGGCAATGATTCTTGGATTAGGTACTTCTGGTCGTGAATTAAGACTTCGTACCAGTGATTTCTTAATCACTAAACCGGTTAAAAGAGTAAATATCCTATTAGCCAAGGTTATCTCAATAACATTGATTCTCGTAGTAACCAATATCTTTATCTTTATTTCAGCTTATTTAGGCATTAAATCTGTTACACCCGATGTTTTCTCGATACAAACGCTAATCTATTTAAGTGTTAGTACATTTTTACTTCAATGGATCTTTGCCTCTATTGGAGTTGTATTAGGCGTTACGTTTAGACGATTACGTTCGATTGCGCCTGTATCGTTAGGGATTGTGTTTGGTTTCTTCGTGGTAAATATGTTAAAGGCAATCTTTGATGATGCGTGGATTAGATATGTTTCACCGTTTCAATTCTTTGATAAGTATGAAGTATTAACGACGAGTGCTTTAGATTTAACCTTTGTATTATGGTCTTTAGGTTTAGTGATTATCATGTTGGGATTTAGTTTTATTTATTTTGATCGTAAAGACATCCATGCGGTGTAGGAGGGAATATGAACTTATTTCTTCATGAATTAAAACAATATTGGAAGGTACTCTTCTTTTGGTCGATTGGTATATTAGCGATGGTTGGGGGTGGAATGGGTAAGTTTACCGCCATTTATGATGCCTCTGATACCTCGCTTACGGATATGTTAGATCAATTACCTAAAGCTTTTCTTGCGATGTTTGGAATGAGTAATGTTGAGTTAACGACTTTAAGTGGTTTCTATGGTGTCATTAATTTCTATCTCATAATCATGGGGGCAATTTTTGCGATTATCATTGGTTCTGGAATTCTTGCGAAAGAAGAACGAGATAAAACTGCAGAATTCCTGATGGTTAAACCGGTTACTCGTACATGGGTACTTGTACAGAAATTATGTGCAGGACTTATCTATTGTGTAGCGTTTGTTGCGATTGATTATCTCATTTCCTTTATATTCATTAAGCAAGTTGCGCCAAATGAGGATATCAGTAAAGTATTATTCTTGATGATGACTAGTTTATTAATTGTGATGTTGGTATTCTATTGCGTTTCATTTGGTTTATCAGGCGCTCTAAAGAATAATACAAAATCAACGATGATTATGATGTCGATTATGGGTGTTAGTTACTTAGGAACAGTCGTGATGGATATGGTTGAGAATGCGGAATGGTTAAGACCTTTACTCTTGTTTAAGTATTTTCCGAATGAAGAGATTATTCAAAAATTAACCTTAAATCCACTGTATATTGGATTAAGTCTACTCTGGATTTTAATTGGATTAGCTCTAGCCTTTGTTCGGTTCCCACGAAGAGATTTACATCTATAAACCACCGATTTGGTGGTTTATTTTCTTTGTAATAGCCTCTTTAGTTCTTCTTCACTGAGTCAATAGACTGTCCAATCTTGCATAGCGATTGTGCCTTGTTTCTGATAGAAGTGGATACTTAAATCATGAAGTAAATGTTCATAGTGTGCTAACTCTTTGATGAGCTGTAGGAGGATTG
>CAYWGS010000034.1:0-14027 GCA_964457525.1 uncultured Erysipelotrichaceae bacterium
GATTATATTTGGTTTACTATTTGTAAAATTACTTACCTCATTCTTAACAAAAAAAAACTAAATCATAATAATTAGCCTTTTATTTTATATAAATATATACTTTTATTGATAATATACCTTGACAGGCGAAGTATATCGTATTATTATGCAGATAGAGAGGAGTGATGTCATGAATATTACTTCAGATCTTCTTAGAGGTCATACTGAAACCATTATCCTTAAACACTTAATGGAAAAAGATAGTTATGGATATGAGATTAACAAATCCATACAAGAAAAAACAAACAATCAGTTCGAGCTTAAAGAAGCAACCCTATATTCCGCATTTAGACGACTTGAGACAGCGGGGTTAATTACTTCCTATTGGGGAGATGAAGCCACAGGCGCAAGACGTCGTTACTACAAGATTACCTATGAAGGTAGAATGTTGTACCAACAAAACAAAAAGGATTGGGAAGAGGCTAAAAACCTTATCGACCAACTCATTTAGGAGGACTTATGATCACAAGAATTAGACAGTATATTACACGAGCATTTGAAGATGTACCAAGAACAAAGAAATCGGTTGAGATGCAAGAAGAATTGATTAGTAATCTCATTGAGAAATACAATGATCAACTTGCACAAAACAAGTCAGAAGAAGAGGCATACAATACTGTTATCGCTGGTATCGGTGATTTAAGTGAATTAACTGAAAGTTTAAGAGAAAGACATGTATTGTCCTCTGAAACACCAGAAGAACGTAAGCGTACAGCACGTAATACAGCGTTTGCGGTTATGTTATTTATCTTAAGTCCAATGGCACTCATTGTTAGTGCAGAAGTATTAAAACAAGATATTCTTGGATTAGGACTTATGTTCACATTTATTGCGACGGGTACAGGTATTCTTATCTATACTCAAGCAAGTAAGCCTAAGTATCTTAAAGAAGAAGAAACGATGATTGAAGAATTCAAAGAATGGAAGAGTAAAAAGAATCGTGACAAAGGATTGTTTGATGCCCTTAGCTCTGCGTATTGGTTAATCGTTGTGGCTGTTTACTTATATGTTAGTTTCACGTATTTTAATTGGCACTATTCCTGGATCATCTTCTTAATTGCTTCCGCAATCTTCAATATTTTCAAAGCTGTTATAGAAATGGGAAGACGTAATGATGAATAAGTATGTTGTTGGTGCCATTAAAATAATTATCTATTCGTTTATCGCAATAGCTGGAACGTATATCTTCTTCTTACTCTTTAATTCACAACCACTCCCATTCTCTTTACAAATTGAGAAAGAACCTAACATCATTCTTCAAACACTCGAATTGGATGATACCATTGATGCATTAGATTTAGAATGGTATGCAGGTGGCGTTGAAATTACGAAGAGTAACGATAATAAGATTCATATTGTAGAAAAATCTTCGACACAATTAGACGAAAGTAAGTGGGTAAAACCATTTGTATCGAATAATACATTAATCTTACATAGTCGAAATAAAACAAATGTTGTATTTTTCAATATTCAATCCCCACAATCTTACTTAGAACTTCAACTTCCTGAACAAGCGTATACAAAGTTTAAATTACTCCTTACTTCAGGAAGAACTACAATTACTGATTTTGATGTTAATCAATTTGATCTAACCATGACATCGGGGAATCTTCATTTAAATGATCTTCAATCGGATGATATGAACATAACGATGACAAGTGGAGAAGCCTTCTTTATCCAAGTTCATACCAATGATTTAAATCTTGATATGACATCTGGTAACTCAAATTTTACTGGAACGGTAAAGAATGAATTGGACGTAGAAATGACCAGTGGTAATCTAGATATGGATTTAAGTACGGATTCTCCAAATGAAATGAATGTTGAAATGACTTCGGGGAATGCGACAGTTATCTTATCCGAAACTGAAGGATTTGAAGTTCGTGTGGATAAATCATCCGGAAACTTCAGAACCGATTCACTGATAAAAGAAGTCAATGATGAGTTGTATCAATACCTTGATTCCAATCAAACATACTCAGTTGATATGACAAGTGGATCATTTGAAATCAAGTTACGATAGAAAAAGACCTTTCGGTCTTTTTTGTTTATAGAGGTTTAAATCGTGCGTTGAAGAATCTCAACATTGGAGGTTCATACACAAATTCTAAGCCCGTAATCGTTTCACGTTTATTGTATAAAGCGATAACCGCATCAGCCACGATATCCATATGAGCATAGGTATATACACGTCTTGGAATGGTAATTCTTACGAGTTCCAATTTAGGACGATGATGATCACCTGTATCCTTATTACGTCCAGCGGATACGATCCCTCTTTCCATCGTACGTACACCTGATTCAATGTATAAATGGGCAGCTAGGGCTTGTGCTGGTAATTGATCTTGAGTTAAATGGGATAAGAATTTACGAGCATCTAAGAATACCGCATGGCCACCAACAGGACGTACAATCGGAACGCCTGCTGCTTCTAGTTGATCCCCTAAATATTTTACTTGTTCAACGCGGTGTGAGATATACGCATAATCAACCGATTCAGTAATACCGATTGCCATTGCCTCCATATCACGACCTGCTAATCCACCATACGAAGGCATACCTTCAAAAACAACTACCAACTCTTTACATCGTGCAAAGAGTTCATCATCATTCATTGCTAAGAAACCACCGATGTTTACCATACAGTCCTTCTTACCTGACATCGTACAACCATCGCCATAACTCATCATTTCATGTAGGATGTCCTTGATGGATATATGCTTATAACCTTCTTCACGTTTCTTAATGAAGTATGCATTTTCGACACAGCGTGTCGCATCAAAGAAGATTTGGATATTATGCTTCTTACACAAGGCACTCACATCTTTCATATTCTGCATGGACACAGGTTGTCCACCCGCTAGATTGACGGTTACCGCTAAACAAACATACGGAATACGTTCTGCCCCAAACTCATCAATAAGAGCTTGTAGTTTCTTTAAGTCTATATTCCCTTTAAATGGATGATCGATTTCTGGATTATGTGCTTCATCGATAATCACATCTTTAAATATTCCACCATTCGCTTCTTGATGATAACGTGTTGTGGTAAAGTACATATTACCTGGAATGATATCACCAGGTTTTATTTTTAATCGGGATAATAGGTTCTCCGCTCCTCTACCTTGGTGAGTGGGGACCATATGCTTAAACCCATAATATTCTTTAACAACCGTATCCAAATGCAAGAAATTACGACTTCCGGCATAAGCTTCATCCCCAATCATTAATCCTGCCCATTGACGGTCACTCATAGCGGTAGTACCACTATCGGTTAATAAGTCAATATAGACATCCTCACTTTTAAGAAGAAATGTATTATATCCTGCTTCAATCATAGCAGCTTCTCTTTCTTCTCTACTCATCGACTTCATCATCTCAACAACCTTAATTCTAAACGGTTCTGCTGGATAGTTATTCATCTTAAGTCTCCTTTAAAAACTACTTTATCGATGATTGTAAGCGCTGTCAATGAATCTTTGGGATGTAAATGATGATAATAAAAGAAAAAATATTTACAAAATTTGTAAATATTCTCTGTAAAAATTTTATTGATATTAAAGTGGGAAAATCGTCTTCTTATGTTCGTTATTTACAATCTGTCCAACAGCGCTATAGAAAGCTGAAGCACCACAGAAGATACCAACATAACCAGCGACTAATGTGATGACATGATTACCAGTAAAGTCACCGAGTGCGAGTAAGATAAATAATACAGTCAATGATCCAAATACGATTTGAGTAATACGATTGTGGGTTAATGTGCCTATAAACATGAAGCCAGTAAAGATTCCCCAAATAAGTAGATAGTATCCCATAGAGATTTTATCTGCTTCTAAGCCTGCTGGAGCTAATGTCCAAATAATGACCAATGACCACCAGAATGCACCATACGCAATGAACGCTGTTCCTGCAAAGGTATTGCCTTGTTTCATTTCAAATATACCTGCAATGAGTTGCGCCAAACCACCCAAAGCGACACCCATCCCTATAATTACAATCGAGAGTGGAATAATATCCGCATTATGTAAATTTAATAGGATGGTTGTTGTGCCAAACCCGAGTAATCCTAAAGGACCTGGGTTTGCGAATTTCTTTTCTACCATGATTTCTCCTTAAATCCCGCTATCAAGCCATACTAGTATATCAAGCCAAAACATGAATATCAATTCATATTTGATTACTCAAGGTTAAAGTGCTATTCTAAGGTTACAGAGGGTCTAGTTTATATGTGAGGGGACAATGACCAATCAAAACTGTTCACAAATCATTGAGAATTTTCCGATTGGATTTATCTATCTAAAGACTTTTTATAATGAAGAAAATAAACCAATTGATTTTGTTGTGACTGGAGTCAATAATGAGTTTGAACAACTCTTTAATATAGACCGAAAAAAAATAATCAATAAGCGATTAAGTGAGACCGAGAAAATTACTCCATTCAACCAATCAGAATTTATTCCTAAGTTACTGAGATTAAATGAATCATCCGATAAATTCGTTTATAACAAATACAATTTGAAACTGAATAAGTGGTTAAAGATATCCGTCTATCATGCGAATAAAGATGAAGTCGCAATATTCTTTTCAGATATCACCCAGAGTATTCAACCCTTTAATGATGCGTCTATCTTATTTAATATCGCATCCGATCTATTTGCGATCTCAGATTTGAGTGGTCAATATCTTCAAGTCAATCAGATATGGTCAAATGCCTATGGATATTCCATTAGTGAAGTTGAGCATTGTTATATGTGGGACTTTGTACCTGCAGATGAATATACAACGATAAAAAACACTTTAACACAAATAGTCAATGCGAATGAAAACATTAACTACACCGCACGTTTACGGCATAAAAATGGAAATGTAAGTTATATAGAATGGTCTTCGCAGAGACAAGGCAATCGTATCTATTCTGTTGGACGAGATGTAACTGAGCGAATCTATCGTGAAGAAGAGATAGAATACCTCAGTTTTCATGATGTATTAACGGGTTTACACAATCGTAGATTCTTAGAAGAAGAGATGAAACGTCTTAATACCCATCGTAATTTACCTATTTCTTTAATCATGTGTGATGTGAATCGTTTGAAACTCATCAATGATGTATTTGGTCATGAAAAAGGTGATGAACTAATTAAGTATGCGGCTAATACAATTCGTGAAAGTTGTCGACCTGAAGATTTAGTAGCACGTTGGGGTGGTGATGAATTCATCGTATTCTTGCCTAAGACGGCTTATGAAGATGCGATAAAGATTACGGATCGGATTAAAGAAAACTCAAAGAAGTATGATATCAATTCTCTTGAATTATCCATCGCATGTGGTGTTAGTACAAAAGAAGATGATTACTATGGTCTACAAGATTTATTGCGTAATTCTGAAGATGCGATGTATCGTGAAAAGAGTGTTGAGAGTTCTAGAAATCGTAAAGATATGGTTGGGATTATTGCTCAAGCCTTGTTTGAAAAGAGCCCTCAAGAAGAAGCACATGCTAAACGAGTCAGTATGTTATGTCATTATCTCGCTGTTGCGCTTAAATGTTCTAAAGATGATGTTCGCAAAGCTGAGGTTGCAGGCTTGTTTCATGATATAGGAAAAGTTGCGATTAGTAGCGATATCTTACTTAAGAACTCTGAACTCGATGATAAAGAATGGCAAATCATTAAGCAACATACTGAAATCGGTTCAAAGGTCGTTGGAGATGCGTCAGAGTTTAAAGAAATTGGTAAAGCAATTCTTCATCATCATGAACGCTATGATGGTAATGGTTATCCAAGTGGTATGAAATGGGATGAGATTCCTCTAATCTCTAGAATCATTGCCCTTGCGGAAGCATTTGATTCAATTCATCAGAGAAATGATTCACACAATAATGATACGATCTCAGACATAATAAATGAGATACGTAGAAATAAATCAACACAATTTGATCCATTTATTACCGAAGTATTTATTAAAGATGTCATAGAAAAGCTCTATATAAGAAAATGATTAGTCAATATACAGACTAATCATTTTTATTCCTTCATTAAAATCCTGTACTTCACCAAATAGAATTAAATCATCCGTATCAATTCTTCCTCGATCTGGAACATAAATGACATCTAACCCTGCATTATTACAGGCTTGTATCCCATTCTTAGAGTCTTCAAACACAATGATTTGTGAAGCATCGAAGCCAGACTGAGAAATTGCTTTTAAATAAATCTCTGGATTTGGTTTCGAATCGTGTACATCATCTCCAAAAAGAATGAATTTAAATCGATGAAGTAGATTAAAGCAACTTAATACCTGAGTTGCTTTATCTCTTATTGTAGAAGTTACTAGTGCAAACGGTATTCCTTTAGAATCAAGATAATCCATTATCTCGAGAGCATAGGGTTTTAAATGCACTTCCTGATTATGTAGTTTTTGATAGAAACGCTCATCTCTTACTTTACGTAGATTAAGTGTTTTTTCCATATCCCCAACAAACTCATTGATACGTTCGTTGATAAGACGATTGTTGCGACCTCTCCAATGCATAATCTCATCGAGTTCAATGGGTATATTCATTTCTTGAAACAATTCATACCATGCATGGACATAGACAATTTCACTATCAATTAAGCATCCATCCATGTCAAAAAATACCATCTTAATATTTTTCATATACCTTGTTTCATTTCCTCATTGATTCGATTAAACATTAAACTTTTTTATACCAATCTTTAAAATTGATTCGATTACTATCCGGCAACATCTGAAAGAAGATTTCCACTTGATTTTCCTGTGCCATTTGAGCACAATGTTCTGTTTCTTCGTTAGACAAGAAGACACTAGAAATTACCATCTGTGTATCCTTCTTCTTTGACACTCCACCGATATTGATTTGAGTAACCGGTAATCCTGATTTTATGCATTCATGCACGGTTAGAATCGATTTAAATAACAGTAATGCTTTATAGTCTTCAAACTCTTGATTATGCCAATAGTTAAGTACTTCTTCTGTACTAAAAACCTTGATCGCAAAACCTGATCGTGATCCTGAACTAATAAAAATCTGTTTCATGAAATCATCTTTTGCGACATCATTGTCCACAATAAAGATCGCATTAATCCCAAGACCCTTAGACCATTTTGTCATAACCTGACCATGAATGAGTCGATCATCAATTCGTGTTAATTGTATTTTCCCCATTTTCTTACCTCTTTAGTTATAGTATACCTAAAATCATTAATACACTCACTAGGATTGTGATAAAACCAAAACCTTTTAATAAATCTAAACCCTTAATCGATAAAAACTTATAGACCGCTAATATTAAAGCTAATACAATTCCACCTTCTAATAAGACTTGTCCATAACCCTCGAGAAATTGAGATACAGGAATATTTGCATAATTCGCTCCAATATAACCTAATAAGATTAAGCCAAAACTCGATGTTATCTCCGTTATTCGCTTTGACCATGTTCCACTGACTAAATCAAGCGCTGCTAAGCGTCCTTTCATATAACCCAATTGTGCAAAGAATGTTCCATACGAATAGGTTGTTAGAACAAATCCAATCCACGGATACAGTGCTCCAATCCAATGACCATCAAATGCCCAAGGTAAAGCACAAAGGATGAAGATATATTGTACTGTGCCAGAATCAACTGTATCCCCAACACCTGCTAATACACCCATCAAACCTGTCTTAGTAATTGAAATAACGGATTCATTTATCGTTTCATCTTCATCACTCAGTTTCTCTTCTAAGTTTGCGACAATCCCAGTGATGGTTGCGCCACCCCATATTGCTTGAGTATTGAAGTAACTTAAGTGACGCCGATAAGCTAAGATGCGATTACCCTCCTCAGGATAGAGTTTTCTTAAGATTGGTAATAACGCAAACAGTAGTGAAGGTCCTAATAAATAATCTTGATTATTCGGAATCTCATTCGCATACCACCAACGATGATACGCTCTTTGTATATCACGTTTACTGAGTTTTCCCATATTAGTTACTCATCCTTTCTCGATATAAAACAACGATAATCGAAAGGACTAACCCAACAAATGCATAAAGGAATAGATTCATGTGATAGGGTTTAAGCAATAGTGCAATTATAAACGATCCAACAAAGAAAAAGATTTGACTGGATTTCCCCATCACATGCATGGATAAGGCAAATCCTACGAATGGTAATGTACTGCTTATTGTAATAAAAATTGGATATAAAGATGTCTGTGAAATATATTTAAGAATCATCACAAACAACGGAACTAGAATTAAGTACGAAACAAAGAATACAGCACTATAGAACAATGTACTAAACAGAATAGGATAAAGAATAATCGATTTAAACAACGCTTTCTCATCACCCAATTCTACATTTCTCTCTGTTAATCGAATTATGCGAGAATTAATCTTGATACGATATGGATAGATATACCCGCCAAATACACCAAAGATAAAGGCAATAGGGATTGCGAGTGAAATACTTACACCACTCAATAGAATGATTGGAATGGTAAATGAGATGGCAACAGCTGGTTCTGATCGCATGATACCCCCTGGAGCTAATACACCTAAATAGAGCAATTGAACAAGTGCACTAATCTTTAATGCATTCGTTAAATCTTTAAGTATAATTCCAGTTAAAAGACCCATCATCATGGGTGTAAAACGCACCATAAGAGAGGCATAACCTAATCCTCTGGATAATATGATAGAAATGCATATTGATAATAAAAAGGCTTCAAGAAGTGTGAGCATTTATTTATCCTGCCATTCGCTTATGGTAAAAATTATACCTTAAGTGAATATGAGATGTACACCTTCTTGAAGCGTTGATTATTGATTAGCAATATTATGAATGCATTGTTTAAAGAATTCGATTCCTTTATAAAACGAATCGAGTGATATCCGTTCATTATCCGCATGAACCGTAGAACGGTCCTCTAACATACTCATAAACGGTTGAACACGATAAACTCCATCGGATATTGGATGATAAAGTCGACTATCGGTTGCGGCAACCATCAAATAAGGCGCAACGGTTAAACATTCTGGATATACGGCTCTTACTGCCATATGAATGGATTTATAGGCTGGATGTGTGTTTGGAGATATTGTGGTTGGATCATTACCATTGATGGCTTTAATCTTGATATTTGGTTTAACTCGACTCTTGATACGAGCTACGAGTTGTTCTACTGTATCACCAGGCACTAAGCGACAATTGATATTAACTTTCGCTTCTTGTGCTAAAACATTCGGTGCTTTTGATCCTGATGCCATGGTCATAACAGAAGTTGTACGTACCGTAGCGGCTGTTTCTGGAGATTTAACTAAAGCATTAATTATAATCGGCTTAAACACATTACGATAGGAAAACAGAAATTTAAGTGGTTGTTTCATGTAAGGTTGTAAAGCATCAAACATGGCAATGGTCGCTTCATTATAATCTGCTTTGAATTTATTCGACTCCATTAAACTCGCAGCTTGAGTTACTTCATATAAAGCGCTCGTCTTAGGTGGAGTCGATGCATGTCCACCCTCTTGTGTTGCGCTTAATTCAATATCACAATACCCTTTTTCCGCAACACCCACTAATCCTATGATTCCATTCACTCCCATCGCATCCCCTTTGATGAATGCGCCACCTTCATCCACAACACAGTAGAAATGTTTCCCTTCATCTCTTAACATCTCCATGATTTTACGAGCACCCGAATCAGGTAATGCGGATCCAGTTTCTTCGTTATGGCCTAACATGATATAAACATCACGCTCAAACTCGATCCCTTCTTTTAGAAGTGATTCAATCGCTTCAAGTAAGGCAACTACATGTCCTTTCATATCAAGTGTTCCACGTCCATAAATATAACCATCCGTGATTTCACCTGAGAAAGGATCTACTTTCCATCCTTCTTCATTGACTGGCACAACATCATAATGACCCATAAATCCTACAGGATCTTTGTCTGTCGTACCTTTAATCTTAAAGAGTAAGCTATACCCTTCAACACATTTAAATTCACTCTTTTTTAGGAGTGTTGGGTAGAATTCTTTTACACATTCAATAAATTTATCGTATTCTTTGAAATCAATCCTTGAACGATCTAAATAAGAGATCGTCTTTGCTTGTAAGAGTTGTTGTAGGTGATGTAAAGAATCTTCCATTATTTGATCCAACCTTTCTTATACATAAAGCGTGCAGTAACAAGTGATAATAGCGATGCGACAGGTACAAATATAGGCTGTACCGTAGGATCTTTGATCACAAAGTAGAATAGAAATAACATAACAGACATCGGTACGATCACTAATTTCCATTGTCGAATCACAAACACAAAACCAAGTGCACCAAAGATTGCAGGCACCAGATAATCCGTCACTTTTCCAAGATACTGGTCGATAACCGAAAGATAAGGAAGTAACAGTAAGACACCCACTAATATGATGATGGTTGTGACGATTGAGGAAGATGCGACCGCAAGCGTAGATATCACCTCTGCTTCATCACTTCCTGGCTCTACTTTAGCTTGTTTCATCGCACTCAATGCGGCAGGTAATTTCATATTGGAAATATTTCCCGTTACATGTGAGATATACGTCGCACCTACTCCTAACATTGGAGCGTAGTTAATTGTTTCAATAATTCCAATTGGTATATAAATAACACCAACAGTCATAAAACCTGTAAAGATTAAATCCAGTGTTGGCCAAGCATTATGAATCAAACTAAACACAAATGGAATCATTAACATTAAAATACTTGAAATAATCATGAACCGTTTACCATCTTTGTGTAGACGATTGATATATGTTTCTTGGTTCATAGTGTACCTCCAATCAAGAAATAGAGAATTACCAGAGTACCTAACATTGATACTGGAAGGGCAAACTCTTCTAACCATTTAAACTTTAAGGATAGTCCACCAATCATCGCCATAATCGCTACACTGATAAAAAGTGCGAGTGTATTGTATCCACCAATGGTGATTTGTTGGGCGCCGATGGTTCCAACTAAACCCATAAACATTGCGGCAATGAGTATTTCTGACCAGCGTTTATCTCTTTTCTTGATGGATTCTAATTGAGTCGTATATTTCTTATAAAAGAATATTAAGATTATCATCCCACTCAGAATTGAAACAGTCATCGTCCATATTGCAGTCGAATAAACTTGTAAGTTTTCAGTTAAAGTTGATACCCCAACAGCTTCTTTAATCGCAGTTGCGGCATAGGTTTCATAGGATACAGATCCAATGACCGATAATCGTATCCAAGGAATAACCACATCCCCAAAGAGTGGAATCATCGTGATTAAACCAATCAAAATTGGAATCGATGGAACAATAGAAAAAATGACACTACTTCGTGTTGTCTCATTGAGTTGATTCTTGGATAACCCAATTTCTAAGCCTCTTTTATATGCTTTTTTATACATTAAAAAAGTCTCTACTAAGATATATGCAATTAATATGATTCCTATTATGTATAAAGGTACGAAGTTCATAACAATCTCCTTTAAAACATCATATTTAATTTACATAATTTTTACAACCTATTTTCATTTATTTTCAAACGATTATAGTGATTTAATACACTAAGCGCTCTTACGGTAATCATTTCACTTATTTTACCCGCTTTTTCCATCTCAAAATAGGTTAATCCAGAGTAGTGTGAATTTAACTTAAACTGATAATTCTTGTGTTTGGAATTTAACCAATCAATCGCTTTCTCTAATCGATTATCATAGGGATGTTTAGAGTATACAAAGTACTCAAGGGCTCTCAGAAGATCATATCGCCAATAATATGGAAAATGAAGTGAACAATATCGATCATCAATGATTCTTCCTGTTTTATCACTGATATACAATTGATGAATCAGTAAGAATTCTTCTGCTTCACACCTCATTCTCTTAACATCATTTAACCGATAGGTATAACCTTTTATTTCATATTCATACAATCCTTCAAGAACACATAACGTAGAATTAAAAGCACTGTGATGAACTAGTTG
This sequence comes from uncultured Erysipelotrichaceae bacterium, assembly GCA_964457525.1. Lineage (GTDB taxonomy): Bacteria > Bacillota_I > Bacilli_A > Erysipelotrichales > Erysipelotrichaceae > UBA2212. The sequence goes on from CAYWGS010000034.1 coordinate 12,046, forward strand.
CCGATTGAATGAACAATTAAATCCACCATCTTCAATCTGAGCATGAATAAGATAATCAATGATGGACACTAAATCTTTTTCATCACTTTTAAAATAACATGCAATATTGAGAAACATCCCATTCACGCAACAATCACTCCATAGTTTAGTTCGTGATGGACTGATTCCTCCATCCTTGCATTTCTCTTCATTTAAGATACGTTTGATTGCTTGTTCAATGGTTGGTGTTTTGGGATAGTTTAAACAACGAAGGGTTTGTAGTGTATAGTGTGTTGAAATCCATTTAGGAGAATAGTATCCTGTCCAATAAGCATCATCCATTTGAAAAGACATTAAAGTATGTCCCCATCCATGTTTTATCATTTCTTGTTGGATGGTTTCTAATACCTTAATGTCCGATTTTAAAATATCTCGATGATAACGATATTGAACGGATCGATCTGATTGATGAATATCAAAGTTTATCAATAATCAAACCTTAATTTATCGTTATATCTATGTCAAATTTAGTTGACTTGAACACCAATACCAATAAGTCCAGGTCCTGTATGAACGCCTAGTGCAGGTGATACTTGTCCTACATATAGTGTAAATTTATCACCTAATTTATGGGTTAGTAATTCTTTTAACTTAATTACTTCATCCAACGCATTTCCATGCGCTAATGCGATCGTGATATGTTCTGATTTCTCAACAAATTCTAGCGCAAGTTCTAAACACTTATTAATGGATACTTTACGACCTCTTGCCTTCGCAACGGTTGTATAGATTCCTTCTGAATCACAAGTGATAATCGGTCTTAAATCGAGTGCATATCCAATTAATGCGGTAACTTTACCAATTCTTCCACCTTTTTGTAGGTATTCTAATGTATCCAGCACGAAGAATACACGTGTTTTTAAAACAGTTTCTTTTACCCTAACAAGCAATTCATCCCAAGATAATCCTTGTTTAACGTAGTTCGCAGCTTTAATAACCGATAATCCACTACCAATCCCAATATTCTTTGTATCAATAACTTCCATCGGAAGTTTCGATTCCTTCGCAACAAGTCTTAAAAGATTACATGTTCCTGAAAGACCACTGGATAGCACAACTGCTAAGATATGTGTATAACCTTGCGCTTCAATATCTTGAAGAATTTGGTCAATATCAGATCCAAGTGGTAAAGATGTACTTGGAATTTCTTCTTTAAGACGGTTATACATCGTTTCCGCATCAATATCGACACCATCACGATAACTACGATCCTTGTAGTTTACTTGTAGAGGTACGACAAAGATATTCAACTCTTTTACTAAATCGTATGGAACATCACTGCCTGAATCGGTTAAAATCGCTATTTTTTGTTTACTCATGAGGTTCTCCTTTTTCTATGATTAAATTACGTGTATATCGATGAATCGCAAAGCTTAAAGCTGCATAACGCATTACATTGCGTTCTTTATCCGATTCATTTTCCTCTATAAAAGCTGCTATTGTTTTCTTATTCATCATACAGTCAATCGAATCTTCTACTTCTTTTACAAAAATATCATAAGCAACATCTCTTCCCAACTTACCCTTTTCAAGATTAATTCCACGAACAATCTCTGATATCTCAAATACATCCTTAAGTAATGCGATGATGAAAATATGTGCTAAATGTTTACGTGAATATTTCTTCTTTATCGGTGCAGGGATAAGATTTAACTTTGTATAATTGTTAATCATCGAAGCAGTAATTGGACGAATTCCTAATGGTTTTAAATAAAGTTCAAGCAATTCAATAACCTGTTCTTTATAGAGTTCTATGTTTGGTAATTCTTCCCATCGTGGTAAATGAATTGAAGGCATAAAGTGCTCCTATATTTCAATAACTCTATTATATGATTATCATAACTAGATGCAATACATAGACTAAAAAAATAACATGTGTAATGTTATTTGATTCTTTAACATTTGACGTTGGTAAGTGAGAAACGAAATCAAAGTCACAGAGG
>CAYWGS010000035.1:0-13866 GCA_964457525.1 uncultured Erysipelotrichaceae bacterium
TTAACTATGGTAGTAAGGTTGATGAAATTACTTATTTAAATGGATTAACACAAGGTGCAATTGCAGCTAATTTACCTGTATTTCTTGGGGATGGGGCAAATCGTGAAGCATTTGAAATGCCACTTAAAATACATAAAGAATTAAATAATTCTACCGTAATGACGATTAAACCATGGACTATGGATTTAGCATTATCAAAACTTGCAGAAGTTAAAGAATGTTCACCTATGGCGGTCGCGATGGATATTGATGCGGCTGGATTGATCTTACTTAAGAAACAAGGCGTTCCTGTTGCTTATAAATCAATTTCTGATTTGAAGAAAATTAGAGAATTCATGAATGTTCCTTTTATTGTAAAAGGAATTATGTGTGTAGAAGACGCACAAGCCGCAATTGAAGCAGGGGTTGATGCGATTGTTGTATCCAATCATGGCGGACGTGTCTTAGATGACTCAACTTCGACCATTGAAGTACTTGAAGATATTGCAAAGTTTGTCAATAAACGTTGTAAAGTATTTGTGGATGGTGGCTTTCGAAGTGGAGCAGATGTATATAAAGCACTTTCACTAGGAGCAGATGGAGTACTGATTGGTCGTCCATTTAGTCATTATGCCATTGGTGGGCAAGCAGAAGGCGTGAAGCTTTATGCGGAAAAGTTGATTAACGAATTACAAGAATGCATGCGTATGACTGCGTGTCAAACATTAAGTGATATTAAACGTTCTAATGTAAGAGTTCATTTCTAAAGAAAAGCATTCGTCTGAATGCTTTTTATAACTTTAATTTTGATTTTTTTAGGGTACCATCTTTGCCCATCGCTCGAACTAAACCAATAACTGGTCGATCGAACCATGGTCGGTCATGAACAGCAGCGACTGACCACATAATACCGGTATATCCATTTGGATCACGTCCATCTAACATGTATTTATCATTTAAGTGGATTAATAGATCAATCGCATCTTGAGGTGTCTTCGTCCAATACAATACCATTTTTGCCCAATACATTCGAAGATATGAGTGTAAATATCCATCTGTAACAATCTTCATTTGACAGAAATTCCATAAGTCATCATGCGTCTCAGCCTTCTCGAATTTTTCTAAGGTGTAAGTATATTCTCTTGGATCATTAATGTGTTGATTGAGCGTATTTTGTGCCCAAGTCCAAGCACCCTTTATTGAATCATAATCTTTACAATAGTAACAATAATTCTCAGCTAATTCACGTCTTACTAAGGCTTCTTCTACAAAAAGAGGTGCATTCTCGTGTTGCGAATTCTCAACATCACGAATCATTTTTAAAGGGGATAACATTCCAAAATGTAAATAAGCTGAAAGATAGGATTGCCCCTGTGAGTCGTATTCATTACGATTGGCATAGTTTTTTAACCCATGTTCAATGAAATGTTGGAGTTGAGCGTTTGCAGCATCTTCACCTGGGATAAGCTTAGATAAAGATAGTTCTTCCAATTTGTTTTGAGTAAAGAAATTATTGAATTGTATTTGATTAAAAGATTCAATGTTAATTGATTGTGGGTGAATCTGAATGGGATAAAAGTTAAGTAAATAGGATTTATACTTAGACATTATCTTAGGTCGAATCGTTTTTGCGGCGTATTCAAGTTTTAAACTGGTTTCATCAACCGGAACAACACATGCTGTGTTAACTTTTAAAAATTCAATCATATTCGAATAACAGTATTCACTTAATAAATCATGAGCTTTTAAGATAGGTTTGAGAACATGTTGCTCGGTAATTATGTTTGTGATATCAAAGTCATTTCTTAAATCATTAATATTCTCAATAAGATTTCCCTGTCTAAATAAAAGGGGAATATTATGCTTATTAAGTTTTTGTGACATCTCAAGAAGACCAGATAATAAAAAATGCATATTTCTGAGGTTAGCGTAAGGATAATTAGGGTAATAATTAAAAAGACAAATGAGTTGTGCATTTTGGTTTAATGCTTTTTTCTGAGCGGTATATAGGGCTTGATTATCCTTAAACCTTATGGCTCTAGACACAAGATATAGGATTGTTTTTTGTTTCATGATTTCATTATATCAAAGGATGCTTTTCTTGATTAATAGAATGATTTAAATTAAACTTTATTTAATGGAGATTACAAATGGAAAATAAAATTAACAGTTCATTATTGTTCAAAGCAATCTTAAGTCTTGAAAACGAAAAGGAATGTGCCGCATTCTTTGAAGATCTTTGCACAATAAAAGAAATAAAAGATATGGTTGATCGCTTAGAAGTTGCGAACCTTTTGCTGGAAGGTGAAACCTATGAAACAATCGTTAAGAAAACAAAAATGAGTAGTGCAACGATTTCACGCGTTAATCGTTGTATACAGTATGGAAAAGGTGGATATAAGAAAATTTTAAGTCGAATAGAATAATTTTTTTATAAATTACACTTTAACGCTTTACAATGATAAAGTAATGAAGTATAATCGAGTTCGTTAGTAAGGGAGAATGTTATGAAGAAGTACTTGATTTTGCTTATACTATTCTTGCTTGTAGGTTGTACGACACAAGCAGTAGAAGATGTCGATAATAGTTTAAACCGAATTATCGAGAATAACAAAATGGTTGTAGGTTTTACGGAATATCCTCCGATGGGATTTAAAGAGAATGGTGAAATCACTGGTTTCGATATTGATATTGCAAGAGCAGTAGGTGAAAAACTAGGTGTAGATGTTGAGTTTGTGTATATTGATTGGGATGCGAAAGTGTTGGAATTAGATGCTGGTAACATTGATATGATTTGGAATGGTTTAACCATTACAGCGGATCGTGAGAAAGAAATACTATTCTCTAAGCCATATTTCAATAACCGCATTGTTATTCTTACATTAGCTGATTCAAAGATTAATTCCATTTCTGATTTACAAGATAAAAATGTTGGGGTTGAACTACAAAGTTCAGGACAAAGTGCTTTAGAAAAATCAGATGTATTTGGTTCAATTAAAGAAATGGTTAAATACACAACAATTACAGAAGCAGTATTGGATTTAAAAGCAGGTGGAATTGATGCGATTGTGGCGGATGAAATCTTTGCTCGCTATGCAATCTCCAAAGATGCTGGAGCATATAAGATTCCAGAGGATGTATTTAATTCAGAGAATTATGGTATTGGCTTTAGACTTGAAGATGTTGCGTTAAGAGATAAAATTGATCAAATCATTGATGAGCTAGCAGAAGATGGTACTGCACTAGAAATCTCACTTAAATGGTTTGGTGAAGACTTATTGTTACGTTAATGTTTGATTATTGGTTTAAGATCCTTCCTCCAATTTTGGAAGGATTTAATATTTCTATTCTAGTTTATCTCTTAACCATGATATTTGCTTTACCCATTGGATTACTAATTGGTTTACTATCTGATTTATATAAACCGTCACATAAGATTATTCGCATCTTTACATGGATTGTTCGAGGAACACCATTGTTATTACAGTTGTATGTTACGATGTATGCTTTACCACTTATTCTACCGTTTAGAATGAATCGCTTGTTTGCGGGTACACTTACATTTGTAATTAACTATGCTGCATATTTTACCGAAATATTTAGGAGTGGCTTAGCGATTATTCCAGTTGGACAGTGGCAAGCAGGTGAAGTTTTAGGTTTAAAAAGAATTGAAACCATTTGGTATATTATTCTACCTCAAATGTTTCGCAATACATTATTACCTTTGATCAATGAAGCCATCACCTTAGTTAAAGATACATCTCTATTAGCAGCTATCGCGATTGGAGAGATGTTAAGGAATGCAAAGGAAATTGTTACTCAAGATTTTAAAGTAGATGCGCTGGTTATTGCTGGATTGATTTACTTGTTATTTAGTTTAGGGGTTGTTCAGATTGGTAAGAAGTTAGAGCAACTTGTCTTAAGAAGGAGGTAGTATGATTCAAATTAATAACTTAAGTTATGCATATACCGATACACCTGTACTCAAGAATGTTTCATTTGAGATTAAAGAGAATGAAATCGTTGGATTATTGGGTTTAAGTGGGAGTGGCAAGACAACATTACTGAAAATATTAAGTGGTCTATTACAGCCAGATAAAGGAACATATACGATTGAATCGTATTTAGCTTATGAAAAAGGAAAGCGTAATCCCATTCTTGTAAATGATTTAGGTGTAGTATTTCAAGATTATAATTTATTTATGCATATGACAGTTTTAGATAATCTAGCTTTACCTTATCGCTTACGATATAAGACTTCAAAAGATGAATCAAAGCGAGTTGCGTTAGAACTATTAGAACAGTTTGGATTATCTGAACACATCAATAAGTATCCTAATGAGTGCTCTGGTGGCCAGCAACAACGTATTGCGATTGCTCGTGCCTTGATTCTAAATCCAAGAGTATTGCTCATTGATGAACCTACTGCTGCACTTGATCAAGAAAATACAGAGATCGTAACTCGATTATTAAAAGAGCTCAATAAAAAAGGGTTAACCGTAGTAGTGATTACACACGATTTACCCTTTGCTCAATCCATATGTCAACGTGTTATTGAATTAAAACAAGGTGAGATAATCAGAGATACAAGGGCAGAAAATTACTTTATGACTTAAACTGAGACTCGATGAATTCAACCAGTCTTTTTGCATCTACTCGATTTTGAAAATCATCTACAAGTAAGGTTGATCCGTTGCTTACTTGTGTCTTGAAATGGGTGGCGAGAGGGAAGTCCTCTTTATTTGCCCATAAGTATGGAGTTTGAAGATAACCAAACTTAAAGATTTGATATAAACCTTCTGCAGAATATGGATCATCGATTAGGTTTTCAATCGAGTTTAACAAGATATTAGCTTCATGAATAAGTTCTTTTGTCTTTAATTCGATTTCGTTATGGAATGCTAAGATGAATTCTGGATGTTCTTTTTTGTAGTTTCTGTAGTAATTCAGTGCTTCTTGAGTAATCTGGACACTTTCATTAATTACCTGTGGATTTGCTAAGAATAAAGCTTCGCTATAACTCACCACATGAATTATTTCTGGACTGTTTGCTTTCTTCGGTTCAATATCATCCATTAACATCGATACTTGAGCAAGTTGAACCTTTGCGAGTTCAAGATCTGGTGCGAAATAATCAAGACCTGCTCTAGGTTGTAAGTATACGTTAAATGAATCATCTTTGAGTGGTTCAATTAATTTTAGAATGGCTCTTGCTTTTGCAAGATCAACAATCCCCCAAGTATAGCGAGGTGTATTTAACATAACTTGTAATACAAATGTTCTAATTCCATATTTTTTTGCGGTACGAGCTGCTAAAACCGCAGAAAGTACATACGTTAAATCATCACTTCCTCTAAAGGCAAAATGATGTGGAATATTGGGCTCAAATGGTTTATTTGTCTCGGCAATATATTTAAGTGTTTCAATATGTTCTTCAAGATTCTGTTTTACACTATTAGGACCTCGTCCATCTAATTGATTGAACCACCAGAACGATAGGGCATGCCACGCAATATTAATACTTTCTTCATGAATACGAGCGAGTTCAGGAACATTCTTTGTGCCTGAATACGTTCTTAGCAACATCGGTCTAGAAATCTCGTAAATTCGTTCATATTCTTTCTTGTTTTGAATCGGAACACCCCCACCATTGCTTAAATGTGTCCAATCTTCATTAAAGTTCGATTGAGTTAGTTGAGATGAACCGATTGAAATGATATCTAATAAATTTGTTTGAGCTAATTCTCTACACCAATCTTCAAAGAGCGCAACTGCTTCGACTCGATTGGATAAGTAAGGCCCAACATGAACTCGTGTTAAAGGAAGATTTGTTTTACTTTGATTGGATTGAATTCGTAAATCTAATCGATCATTTCTGGTGCCAAATTCTGGATAACCACCCTTATTGACTGATTGATACTGTTTATATTCATGCAATTCAATCATATCCTTAGCAAGTTTCCTTAGTTCTTCGTCATATTTTGAACCTTCAATAAGTACTTTAGGGATGTCATTCTCATTAACACCGAGTTGAATTAAAGTATCGTAAGCAGATTCAGAACCGATAAAGCATTTAACTAATGCTTGATGTTCCTTTTGGATTAATTGACAACTTTCAGGTAGTCCTGCAAAGAAACATTGTTCCAAGAAGCCGCCATCTTGTTTATACATTTTGTTGTTTTTGAGTATTGTTATTAGAATTCGAACCATCTCACTCGCATCTTTGGGGTCGAGTCGATAGGAGATGCCTAAGTGAGTGATTTTATTATTTTTTAACCATTCAATAAGAATAGTTTGTTTACTAGGTTCCTTTATTTCTCTAAGGGCTTTTTCAATTTCATGTGTTCCTAGAACGACCCATTGTTTACATTCTTTTAGTTGTCCATATATGGCATTTATTCCCAGTGTATGTGCATCTAAAGATGATTTTAGGAGTCCGTATTTTTTCATTATCCGTTTCCTTTCGGTTTATATTCTTCAAAAAAGTCTTTGACATCATTTCTGCCTATTTCTCTAAAATCAATTCCATACATACTATTGGCTAAGTCTAGAACGAGTTGTAAGTACTTATGAGGAGTTCCAGCTAACTTAGCAAGTTCAAGTATTGGAACGATTCCCGTAGGAATATCTTCATAGATGTATCGAGTTGTAATATCAGAAGGGGAACCAATTTCGTCGTATTGACTGGTGTTTTGCAAAGCGGAATATAGATTGATCCCTTCACTACCATAAACATCTTCTAACCAATGTTTTACATCACTCATTGGACATTCAAAGTAATTCGCAAGTGCAATTCTTTCTTTATCCAATTTTTCGAGGAATTTTGCGATCATTGGGGTTATTCCATCTTTATAGTGTCGGTAACTTTCATCACATTCTATGCGTGCTAGATTCATAAGTGCAGGGAATGGATGAAATATCATTCCAATATTTGATAAAGAAGTGAATAAGATGGATTTCTCCATTTTTATCATAGAGAAGGTATGGATGAGTTCATCGTAAATAATTTTACTATGTTCAGGTTTAAGTGCCGCAACATGTAGTACTTTCTTTCGAGAGAAGATTTGACTTATACCTGGTCTGATTTTACGAGATGTAAGTACAAATGTATCTGTTTCTCCGATCGGAATATCTAGGTTAAATCCAGCGGCTTTTAAATATCGGTCAAACATAAAAGCGCCGAGTGTACGACCTGGATTAATAATGATTTTATGATGTGCTTGTAGATGGGGAGCCATCTGTATTGCGATATCTTGATGAGCATGAGCCGGAATGCAAATCATGATGATTTCTGATTCATCTAAGGCTTGTTTTAGATTGGATGTGGCACGAATATCGCTGACCATTACATTGATCATGCCTTGTATTTCGATTCCACCATAGGCATTTATTTGATCGATAACCATTTTAGTACGATTGTATAGAATGGTTGGATTGCCTAAATACTGTAAGTAAGCGGCTAAGGCTTGGCCGCCGTGACCAGCACCAATAACACAATATTTCTTGCTTAAACGTTTTGTCATAGATTCTCCTTTTATTAACTACTTTGACATCATAGTACCATTACAATATGTAATTATTCGTCGATTTTCTTAAATTTTCGCTAAATATTCATCTTATAAAAGGATATTTATATGAAACATTGGTTCAAGTTTTAATATAGTATCGAAATCTATCGACAAATAATGTAAACTAAAATAGGTTGAAAAGTAAGCGCTTTAATTACTTAATTGAGTTAATTATATAAGATTAAGGTGTGTTGCTTTTATAAGGAGGAAACAATGGATAAACATCATGATGCGATTATTAATAGACGATTAGAACGTACAGTCACCAATTTAATTAACCATAATTTTGAAGTAACCGTACTTGAACGAAAAGAAGACGTTAATCCTTTTCTAGAGAAGTTAATCGAAAAAGGATCAACTGCTGCAGTGGGTGGTTCAATGACAATTAATGAAACAGATACATTAACTTGGTTACGTTCAGGTCATTTAAAGTTTATCGACCGATATGATCCTGAAAATGATGTAACACAAGTTTTTCATGAATCCTTTAATGTGGATGCCTATATTACTTCAAGTAATGCAGTCACAATGAATGGGGAACTCGTTAATACCGATGGGAATGGTAATCGTGTTGCGGCGATGATTTATGGTCCTAAAAAGGTTTATGTTATTGTAGGAATCAATAAACTTGTTTCTGATATTGAAGAAGCTCAGAGACGAATTGAACTTTATGCAGCACCAATGAACTGTGAGCGTTTGAATAAGAATACACCATGTCGAAAGATAGGTGAATGTGCACACTGTAGTGTACCTGAGCGTATTTGTAGCGTTAATGTTGTGTTACATCGTAGTAATACACCAAAACGTATCCATGTTATCTTTGTGAAAGAGAGTTTAGGTTATTAATATTTATGTCATTGTACAACTTGACTAGAATGGGGAACAACTTTGATTGAGTTAAAGAATATTGTTAAGCACTATACAAGCCGTAAGGGTGTAGTCACAAAAGCTTTGAATGATTTGAGTGTATCGTTTCCAAGTAAAGGATTGGTCTTTATCTTGGGTAAGAGTGGAAGTGGCAAATCAACTCTTATGAATATTTTAGGTGGATTAGATGTGGCAGATTCAGGTGAGTTTATCATTGAAGGAAAAAATATTGAGGGTCTTAGTCAAGTTGAGTTAGATCATTATCGTAATTCACATGTTGGATTTGTTTTTCAAGACTTTAATATTATAGAAACATTTACGATTTATCAAAATATTGGTTTAGCGTTACAACTTCAAGGTCAAAAAGCAGATAAACATCGCATTGATGAAATGTTGGAGTTTGTTGGATTAAAGGGATTTGGTAAACGTAAAGGGAATGAAGTTTCTGGTGGTCAGAAGCAGCGTATTGCGGTCGCACGTGCTCTTATAAAGAATCCACGTATAATCTTAGCAGATGAGCCAACAGGGAACTTAGATAGTAAAACCAGTGATCAAATTATGCAACTATTAAAAAAGGTTGCACAGAATAACCTAGTTATTGTAGTGTCTCATGATCCTGAAGAAGCTGAGGTCTATGCAGATCGTATCATTCGTATTAAAGATGGTAAGATATCTGAAGATACAGGAAGTGATCAAGCATTATTTGAAGCACGTCCATTTGAAATGGTTCATAAACATTTAGGTTTCTTTGCGAGTTTAAAGTATGGATTAAATAGTATTGGAAAGAACAAAGGACAAATGTTAATCACAACTTTTGTAATTTCTATTTCCTTGTTGTTTGCGAACTTACTTGGTTCTTATTTAACGTTCTTAGTTGAACCAAATCCTGTTTTAACTGATTTACTCGGTAAAGAGGGACTTGATTATATTATGACGGATTTACAGGGATATCTATCCTTTAATAATGCGCGTGATATTACGTTTGCGATGTATATTATTCTTGTTGCGGTATCGTATGTTTTCTTATCAATGAGTATCACAAAACGTCGTAAGCAAATTGGTATCTTTAAAGCGTTAGGTGGAAATACAAATGATATTTTACGTATCTTTGTTTGGGAAGGGATTGTTCTTGCGTTATTCACTTGGTTATTCTCAACATACTTAGGCTATGCCTATGTTTTAGATACGAATATTAAGTTCTTTATGGGAATGCCTTTATTACAAACAAACTGGATTCAAATTGGAATTAACTTTGTGTTAGTGATGGCTGTAATGATCGGCTTTATCGTGTTAATGGTTTTAAATACATTGAAAAACAATTCTGTTATTTCAATTCTAAAGAAGTAGGTGCAATCATGATTGAAATTAGTAATGTAAATAAAAAGTATCATAGTAAAGCCAATGAAGAAGTAGTGGCGATTGATGGGATTAATCTAAAGTTTAATCATAATGGTTTAGTGTTTATTCTTGGTAAGAGTGGAAGTGGTAAGTCAACCTTCTTAAATATATTAGGGGGGCTTGATTCAGCAAATACCAGTAAGATATTTATCAATAAAAAGAAATTGAATCGTTTTGATGAAACAACTTGTTCTGAGTATCGTAATACGTATATTGGATTTGTATTCCAAGAATATAATCTATTAGATGATTTAAATGTGTATGACAATATTGCACTCGCGCTACAGATGCAGAATCGTGAAGTCGATCGTGAAACAGTATTAAACATCTTGAAAGAAGTTGACCTTGAAGGGTTAGAAGAACGTGAGCTTGATGAATTATCCGGTGGACAGAAACAAAGAGTCGCGATTGCGCGTGCTTTAGTTAAGAATCCTGAAATTATCTTAGCAGACGAACCGACAGGTAATCTAGATAGTGAGACATCTGAACAAGTCTTTGAACTATTTAAACGAATAAGTAAAGATAAACTCATTATTTGTGTGAGTCATGATGCGGAATATGCACACAAATATGCAGATCGAATAATCGAAATCAGTGATGGAAAGATTATTCGTGATACAAACCCTGAAGTAATGGAAGATGATGTGCAAGCGCCAGATATGATCCGTCCTGTATTGCCTAAATCATTCATCTATCATATGAGTGTAGGTAATATTCTTAATAATAAATTAAGAATGGTCGTTACATCCGTGATTGTAGCGTTCTTAATGGCGATATTGACTGCTGTTTATACAACCTTAAATGTATCGACAGCTGTTGATGTAGATTTATTCAAAGCTAGTTCGATGAATCATTTGATGGTTATGCATCGAAATTCAGAAACTCGAGAATTAAGTACGGATCAATTAGTAAGAATACAACGAGTATTGCCTGATTATGGTGCTAATCTCTATAAACGTTTTAATTTAGTTAAAGAAGGTCAATTACTCAATATTTCTAGCTTATCATTCGGTGAGTTAAACAAAGATTCATTGAGTTCTGAGAATACTCGATTATTATCTGAATCGTACCTTGATGTGATTAAGACATTACCATTGAATTTTGTTGAGACAAGTGTTGGCAGTTCGATTTATGATAATCTTATTGGGGCTGAACCTAAGAATAATCATGAAGTTGTGATAAGTAGTTATTTAGCAGATTTAATGATTCAATCCGGTTATTTAGTGGATGGGAATCTTGTTAAATTTGATACATATCAAGAAGTGGTTAATTCTAATATTAATCTAATGTTAGGTGAAACATTGGTTAAGGTGGTTGGTGTCTTGGAACATCAAACTCCAATTTTGGATAAAGAAACGACTGCATTAAATACAGTGTATTCAAATATTTATGTACAAAGAGGATTCTTATCCAGTGTTGATTTTGAATCACAACTCAATAGCTATGGAATCTATATTACAAATTATGCAAGTTTACCTGAACTAATGCATGATGTTAAGAATGCAGGGTATATCAGCTTAACGCCTATTTATTCTGATTCTCTAGAGAATTTTACACGATTTGAATTATCCTTACTCATTTCGGTTATTGTTCCACTTATTGGATATTTAGCCCTCGTGTTCTTAGCAAACTATATTTCCGGTAGTATTATCTATCGTAAGAAACAAATTGGTATATTACGTGCAATGGGGAACTTTATTAGTAATGTTGAGCATGTCTTTAGATTAGAAGCAATCATAGTAGGACTTATTATTATGGTTATTGCGTATTTCTTAACACCATATTTTGTCAATATTATGAATTTTGCTTATATGGTTCATTTTAGTGATAGTTTCATATCGTTCTATCATTACTCAATCTTTAGTCCAGGCTTAAGCAATATTATTGAGATTTTCTTGTTGTTAAGTATCTTGATTACGATGTTAACATTTACATTAACTCACAATATTAATCTAATCGATCCAGTTGATGTAATAAATGGTCGATAAAAAATAGTTCAAATTGAACTATTTTTTTACGATCACATTTTGATATGGGTAAGGAATTTCGATACCCTCAGCGTTGAATCGTTTCATAATTGATTCTCTAAGTTCAGCGACTAAATTAAATGCATCTCCACTTGTTTTAGCCCATACACTCATTCTAAGCTCAACAGTACCTTCGACTAAGTCTGATAGGATTACTTTTAGTTGAGGTACATTTTCTTTAATATCTTTCTTTGTTCTTTGATCAATTAAGAGTGGGTTTTTGTAGGCTTCATCTAACATTATTTGTTTAGCTTTATCGATATCAGAATGAAGTGAAACATTGATTGTAAAGGCTCTGCATGATGTCTTATCTAGAATATCTCGATTTTCAATAATCGCTTTATTGATAATACTATTTGGTACAATGACTCGATTGTTCTCAACCGTCTTTATAACAGTATGCCTTAGTGTAATATTCTCAACTGTCCCCGTAATTCTACTATCAGGAAGATGAATTTGATGGCCGATACTAAAGGGTCTAAAGAATGATATGAAGAAACCAGACACGATATTCGAGAAGGCTTCTTGAGCCGCAAACCCAACAACCAGTACGACAACACCAGAACTTGCCAAGATTGAAAGTGCGAGTTCATTGAGTGGAATGATTTGGATTGAAATACCAAAACCTAAGAGGGTATAGATTACTCCATTTAGGATACGATGAATGAATATAAAATTATTCTCATCGAGTTTATTTTTCTTTAAAAAGTTGTTTAATACTCTACGAATAATACGAACGAACACCCATGAACTAATCCACATGAATGTTACTGTGATAATAAAATTAGTTATTCCTCCTTTTAAATAAGGCTCTGTAATCGTATTTAAGTCAGTAATGATTTGTTCCATATGAAAAGTTTAATTTATCTTATTCATTTATGCAAATTGATTTGTGATGAATATAATTCAATGAGATAAAAATAGTTCTTTAATTATTTTGATGAAGTGGTACAATGAATTCAAGTTTTTTAAAGAGGTAGTATATGGCAACACTAAAACCTGAAGTATTTGTTCCTGAGAAGTATGATCATCCACTTAATATTCGTGAGACCGAACATGCGATTAAATTGATTAAAGATTATTTTGAAAAAGATTTAGCACTAAAACTAAATCTTACTCGTGTATCTGCTCCTTTGTTTGTTCGAAAGAAGACAGGGCTCAATGATAATCTTAATGGTGTTGAAAGACCGGTAAGTTTTGACATTAAGAATGATGTGGATGAAGTTGAAATTGTTCATTCACTTGCGAAGTGGAAACGTAGTGCATTGCATCGCTATGGTTTTGAGGTGGGTGAAGGTTTATACACCGATATGAATGCGATTCGTCGTGATGAAGATTTAGATAATCTACATTCTATTTATGTGGATCAGTGGGATTGGGAAAAGAACATCAATCATTCAGATCGAACTGAGGAAATGTTAAAACAAACAGTTCGTACGATTTATCAAGTTATGAAGGATACAGAGTTGTTTATCTTTAAGAAGTATCGTGTATTAAAACCTGTTTTACCTCAGGATATCTATTTTATTGATAGCCAAAGTTTAGAAGATCTTTATCCTAATTTGACACCTAAACAACGTGAAGATGCGATTTGTTTAGAGAAGAAAGCCGTTTTTATCATGCGTATCGGTGATGTTTTAAAGTCAGGTCAAAAGCATGATGGTAGAGCACCGGATTATGATGATTGGGCACTTAATGGAGATATTTTAGTGTATAATCCAATTTTGAATCGTTCATTTGAGTTGTCCTCAATGGGAATTCGTGTTGATGAAAAGAGTTTATATGATCAATTAGTTAAAGCTAATTGCTTAGAACGTTTAGATTATCCATTCCATAAAGCAATCATAAATAAAGAACTCCCATATTCAATGGGAGGTGGTATTGGGCAATCTCGTTTATGTATGTTCTATTTACAGAAGGTTCATATTGGTGAAGTTCAAGCATCAATATGGCCAGAAGAAGTTGAATTATTCTGTGAAGAGAAGAATATAAAATTATTATAATATTTGGGTGTTAGAGTTCATGGA
>CAYWGS010000036.1:0-13544 GCA_964457525.1 uncultured Erysipelotrichaceae bacterium
ACTTATATATGTAATTTCAGAGTGATATAATTAATCAAGTATACGGAGATTAAAAAAAGAGAGATAAAAAATCCTAATCATATATGGAGGTAAAGTATAATGCCAATAAAAATAGACTACTTAGGACATAGCGGATTCTTTGTTGAGAATGAAAGTTCAATGTTACTGTTTGATTATTATTATGGAGATCTTTCATTTTTAGAAGAGAAACTAGATGAAAAACCTCTATTTGTATTTTCAAGTCACGCTCATGGAGATCATTTTAACCCTGAGATATTCACAATCGTAAATAAACATAAGAAAACAAGCTATCACTTATCGTTCGATATCAAAGGTAAACCAACAGTTCCAAATAATCTAAATATTCAATATTTGGATGTAGATAGAACTTATGAAATTGAAGATCTTGGTATAGTGAAAACACTTCAGTCAACAGACGAAGGTGTTGCATTTCTTATCAAGACATCAGATGAAACACTGTTTTATGCAGGAGATCTTCATTGGTGGGATTGGCCAGGTGAAGATCCTGATTGGCTCACGGAACAAGAATCTGTTTTCAAACGAGAGATAGGCAAAATTAAGAATGAAAGTATTGATATTGCATTTGCGGTATTAGATAGCCGCTTAGAAGATAATTATGCTAAGGGGATGACGCATATCTTATCAGAATTACATCCACGATATGTTTTACCAATGCATTTTTGGGATGATAGAAGCGTTGTGGAACGTTTTAAAGAACGATCAGAAAAAAAGGGATTGGATACAATCATACTAGATACGACAAAAGAAACCCATTGGGAACTATAGAAATAGGAGAAACAAATTATGAAATTTAAAATGATTCATGAGAATTACAATGTGACTGATCTTGATCGTTCATTATCGTTTTACGATCAAGCGCTTGGACTTAAAGAAAAGCGTCGTAAAACTGCTCAAGATGGGTCTTTCATTATTGTGTATATTGGAAATGAAGAAAGTGAATTTGAACTAGAGTTGACTTGGCTTAAAGATCATCCTCAAGCTTACGATATCGGTGAAGAAGAATTTCATCTAGCGTTTAAAACGGATAATTTTGAAGCTGCACATGAACTTCATGAGAAAATGGGATGTATTTGTTTTGAAAATCCATCAATGGGTATCTATTTCATACAAGATCCAGATGGATACTGGTTGGAAATTATTCCAACTCGTTAATATACGAATGAATAAAAGAAGTAGAAGATTTAATTAGATAGGTAATACTTAAACTGAATTGGGTGAATAATCCATGAATGTGCAGAATTTTTTGAGATTGAAACGAATATAGATTCAAAGGGAGTCGTAAAATGGATACTATAGTAATGAATCATTTATCAAAAACCTACCCAAATGGAAAGAAAGCGACCGCAAGCAGTTATCATGCCTTCAAACTACAAGGACTAGAATTACCACAAATTAATGATTACAGTATAGTCACAAACTTTAATAAAGAACCAAAGTGTATTATCCAAACTAAAGAGATATTAATCTTACCTTTTAAGGAAATGACTTATGATATCTGCAAACTAGAGGGAGAAGATGATTCCTTAGAATCTTGGAGAGAAGGTCATATTCGCTTCTTCTCACATGAGGGAAAAGAACTCGGTTATGAATTTAATGAAGATATGTTTGTTGTATTTGAAATCTTTGACTGTGTTTATCAATGATGTATTAGAGTTGTACTAATCATGAAATTAGTTTATTGTGTGATTAAACAATAAACCTTATGAAAGGAATATTTCTATGCAAAAAAGAACACTTAATTCATCTGAACTCAAGGAATTACTTGATAAACTTGAAGCACGGTTTAAGAAGAATCTACATCGTCACCAAGAACTCAAATGGGAAGAAGTCAAAGAGAGACTTCTAAACCATCCCGATAAATGTTGGTCCTTAAATGAGATGGAAAGAACAGATGGCGAACCGGATGTGATTGGAGTAGATCCTATAACGAGTGAACTTGTCTATGTGGATTGTTCCTCAGAGACACCAAAAGGGCGTAGAAGTATTTGTTATGACCAGGTTGCACTGGATGCACGTAAAGAAAATAAACCGAGTGATAGTGCAATGAATATGGCGCAAAATATGGGGATTGAACTACTTGATGAAGACCAATATCGTCACTTACAAACCTTAGGTGCATTTGATTTAAAAACATCAAGTTGGGTCAAGACACCGATTGAGATTCGTCAACTAGGGGGTGCCATCTTCTGTGATCGACGATACAATACGGTATTTACTTATCATAATGGGGCTGATTCCTATTATGGAGTACGAGGATTTAGAGGAATAATAAAGATTTAAGAGTGTTCACTTCACAAGCACTCTTTTTTTATCTCTTATATCTAATTGTAAAAATATGATAAACTGAATATAAACACTCAAGATGAGTTAAGGAGTGAAGTATGTTAATAAAACTACTGTCACTATATTTGTTTATCGCAATCTTATTTTTAGCCTTTCTCTTTATTTACTCATTTGTACGTGGGAAATCACTCCATGCACGTGTAATGGGTTTATTAAGTTTGTGTCTACAAATCTATTTGCTGGGTTATTTACTCGAATTAAATGTATATACCATGGAAGATATGTTGTTTTGGAATCAAATCCAATACTTTGGGATTCCGTTTTTCCCAGCTTTATGGCTCTTGGTCAGTTTAGTCTATACAGGAAGACTTGAGTCACTTAAAGGATATCGTGTAATCATTCCATTTATAATTCCAGTCATTACATTTTTTGTAAGATTAACGAATGATTATCATCATCTGTATTATCAAACAATTGAACATCGAGTTATGGGGGATTTTACAGCTCTTTATTTAACCAAAGGTCCTTGGTATCTCGTCCAAGTCATATATGTTTTCATAATTCTGTTTTCAAGCACTTACTACTATTATGTTCGATATCGTAAGAGTAGTGGGAATGAGAGAATACAATTTAGTTTATTACTTTGTGCATCTGGACTTACTTATATCGCCTTGATTTTGGTGTATTTTAATCTAGGAGGAGTCGGTATTGATTATACTGCAATTATTCTTCCACCTTGTATTTTTCTGATTAATCTTGCACTTACAAAATATAATTTTCTAGATTTAAACAACCTAGCCCGTGAACGTGTATTTGAAGATAGTACACTTGGATTTATCTTAATCAATCGACAATATCGGGTTGTGGAATATAATAAGCAAAGTGTTAAAATCCTTAGATTTTTAGGTTTTGAATTGAAGGAGACTAACATTTATTCTGTCCTAAAAGAGGATGAGGAAATCAAAGAGTATATCAAGGAAACAGGTCAACATATCATTCATCGAACGGTAAACAATGAAGATAAATTCATTAACTTGGAAGTTCGTGAAATCATGAATAAAGATGAGGTTGTTGGATATTTGTTAACGCTTGAAGATGTGAGTGAACGTGAACGATTACGTTATCGACTTATTGAAATGGCAAATACCGATGTACTCAGTGGATTAAACAATCGAAGAAAATTCACAGAGAGTGCTGAAGAAGTCATAGCGCGTGCTCTTCGATATGGGCATCCAATATCTCTTCTAATGATGGATATTGACTTATTTAAACGAATCAATGATGCTTATGGCCATGCGGCCGGGGATCAAGTTATTCGAGTATTCTCCGACCTTTTAAAGCAGAATTTCAGAAACAGTGATATTATTGCACGTATGGGTGGAGAAGAATTCGCTGTCATATTATTCCAATGTGATAAAGAATGTGCGTTTGCGAAAGCTGAACAGTTTAGAGAGAATGTTGAAAGTTATCCGATAATTGTGGGTGATCAAATTATCCAAGTGAACGTCAGTATTGGCTTATCTGAATTATCTGAGAGTTCTAACACCTTAGATATATTGTTAAATCAAGCTGACTTTGCGTTATATCAAGCGAAGGAACAGGGAAGAAATCGAACAATTGCATATCAAGGTGGATTAATAAAGGATGAAAGAAATGCTTAATTTAGAGAATTTAGAATTAAAGTCTTTAGAAAAACAAATTTACATAAAGGCAGATGATGATCGTCAAATTCATTTCACAATGTTTCAAAATGAATATTTGAGTGAATATGATTATAAACACTGTGAATTTCAAAATGTATTATTTGAGAATTGTATCTTAGATCATGGCTTATTCGATAAATGTAGTTTTATCGATGTGGAATTTAGACAATGTGATTTATCCAACAGTAGTTTTAAACAAACTTACTTTGAACGAGTTCAATTAAGTGATTGTAAAATTATGGGTGCTGATTTATCAAAATCAATTCTTAAACAGGTTAATATCAACCAATCCAATTTACAATATACATTTTTTGAGTATTCTAAAATGAGTGATACAGAGTTTAACCAATGTAATCTGAATGAAACATCCTTTTCAGAATGTACACTTAAAAAAGTGAATTTTGAAGCGTCAAATTTAGTGCAAACCAATTTCTTTAAAACCTCACTAAAAGGTATTGATATGAGTCGTTCGACCTTTATTTATCCAATTGTTTCCAATCAATTGACTGAACTAAAAGGGCTTATTGTGAATTCAAATCAAGCGGTTGATTTAGTTACTTTACTTGGAGTTAAGGTTAAGGATTAATTCTTTTATGGGCATTTTAGTGTGTAGATAAAATGAATTAAGCTAAACTATATCTTGTGTAAAGGAGAATTCACTTGATAAAGCACAGCTTAAAAATTATCGATATCATCGATGAAGGGAATAACACAAAAACATACTTACTAGAGAAACCATCTGACATAGAATGGGAAGAAGGTTCTCATGCACATATTGCGATTAAAGGTTATGATGAACAAGATCCTCCAAATAAAGCCTTAGTTAGACATATGTCTATCATGAGCTTAGCGGAAGAGAATCATATTGGATTTACGACACGTTTTACGAATCAAGCATCTGAATATAAATCAAACTTAATTAATCATACTGTGGGAGATGAACTCATACTATTTAAATTGGGTTCACGTATGCGTTTAAGAAGAGAAGATAGGCCTATTGTTTTACTCTCAATGGGAGTAGGGATTGCGACGATGCGTCCG
Organism: uncultured Erysipelotrichaceae bacterium; assembly: GCA_964457525.1. Classification (GTDB taxonomy): domain Bacteria; phylum Bacillota_I; class Bacilli_A; order Erysipelotrichales; family Erysipelotrichaceae; genus UBA2212. The sequence goes on from CAYWGS010000036.1 coordinate 5,070, forward strand.
CTTATCTTGTCGTATCTTAAGGATCAAAATCATATACCTCAATGTGTTCATATCAATGTGGATGCATTACATCAAATCTATCAAACTGAATTTGATGCATTTAAACATACAGATTTTAAACAAATATGGACACAATCCCGAGTAGAGTATTATCAAAAGCTAACTGAACTCAAATTAGATCATGCGATTTACTATGTAGTTGGAAGTGATGTGTTCTTAAGAACCAATATTCAGAAATTAAAATCAATGGGTGTATCCATGGAGGATATCATGATTGATAAGAAACCTGGTATATTACAACTTTATTATGAATTCTAAGAGACTGAAATTATCAAGTCTCTTTTTATGTGTGAGTGCTATAATAAAAAAAGAGGTTTATCTATGGAAATCATTCAATTAGGAGCTGAGTATCTAGAAGAGGTCTATGAACTGAGTAATCAGCTAGAAAATGAACAACTCGATTATGAGGGATTCAAACGTTGTTACTTCGAAATCATGAGTTTAAGTAACCATCTATTATATGGTGTTAAAAAAGAACGTCTAATTGGCTTTATTCATTTAAGAGTGGAACAACAATTACACCATGCGTCATTGGTTGTAGAAATACTTGAACTTGTGATTGATGACAAACATCGTAGTCAAAAATATGGCAAACGTTTATTGGATTTCGCAGTTAATTACTCCAAGTCAATACAAGCTTCTCATATTGAATTGAGTTCGAACCAATTTAGAAGACGAGCTCACCAGTTCTATAATCGAGAAGGTTTTATAGAAACTTCGGTTAAGTTTGTAAAAAAATTATAATCTATGAAAAATGAAAATATGCGATTGATCGAAATAATGGATCATAAAAACTATAATCAAGATTGGCCTATCATTGAGCGAAATGCAGTACGTGCAATCATACGAAACAAGAATAAGATTGCGTTAATAAAAAGTTATCGAGAAGGATTTTATAAATTTCCTGGGGGAGGAATAGAAAAAGGTGAGAGTCATATTGACACCTTAATTCGAGAGACTCAAGAAGAAACGGGTTTAATCATCCAAGAACACAGTGTAAAGGAACTGGGTTTTTTTGTAGAAAAGCGTAAAAGTTTATTTGAAGAAGCTATTTTCTTACAAAATTCTTATTATTATTTAGCAGATGTAGAGGATAAAATAACAGAAACACATCTTGAGGGTTATGAGATTGATTTAGATTATCGCTTAGAGTGGATTGATTTATTAGATGCGATTCAACTCAATCAAACATATAAAGGATTAGAGTATTCGTTTGTTGAGAGGGAAACGATTGTATTGAATTTTCTGTTAAAAAAGTAATACTTATTGACTGCTTAAATGTATTCTTTTGGTTTTAATTCCAACAAATAGTGTACAATATGAGTTAAGAGAACTCATTTTTCATATCATAGAATGGAGATATTAGATGGAAGTATATGTAGGTAGACAACCTATATTTGATCGCTATAACAACATCCTGGGTTATGAACTTTTATATCGTAGAAGTATGAACAACTTCTATGAAGGAAATGATGCGGATAGAGATACAGCAGAAGTCATAAATAATGCTTTTTTTGTGATGCATTTTGAAGACTTAACCGAAGGTAAAAAAGCCTTTATCAATTTCACAGAAGCGATGATTGTTCAAAATGTACCCTTGTTATTACCTAAAGAAATGTTAATTATCGAGATACTCGAACAATCCAATATTACACAAGAACTCATAGAATCCTGTCTACAACTTAAAAAAGCAGGATACAAAATTGCACTAGATGACTTTATTTTTGATGAGAAGTTTGAGACATTGCTAGATATTGTGGATATTGTAAAGATAGAGTTTCCAAATGTGAGTTTGTTTGATCAAAGGCAACTCATACATCGATATAAAAATAAAATCTCATTCTTAGCTGAAAAAGTTGAGACAAGAGAAGAGTATGATTTGGCTTTAAATATGGGCTATGAGTATTTTCAAGGGTATTTCTTTAGTAAACCTGTCATCGTAAAAGGAAAGGATATTCCAGTTCTAAATACGAATATTATCCGAGTCATCAATGAATTGTATTCTTTGGAGCCAGATTTTAATCGAATCAGTCATATTATTGAATCTGATTTAGGATTATCCTACAAAATATTGAAAGTATCCAATAAAGTTTATTTTGAAGCTCGATATGAAATCAAATCAATACGACATGCGATTGTACGATTGGGTATCAGTGAACTCAAACGTTGGTTTAATATATTACTCGTCAAAGATATTCAGATAGTAGAAAATAGAGATCTTATTAAAAATAGTTTAACTCGAGCTAAGTTCATGGAGTTGATCGCGCTTGAATCCAATAATAAACAAGATTTTTTGGACTATTTCATGGTTGGAATGTTCTCTTCAATCGATACATTACTTAATCGGAATATGGAATCTATTGTAGAAGAGCTCCCGTTTACAGAACAGGTTAAAGATGCATTGTTAGGCAAACCCAATATTATTCATTCTGCATTAACGGTCGTATTAGATCATGAGTTTATAAGGCTTGAACAACTTGATATGATTAATCCTATCTTTAATATTTCACAAAGTCGATTTATGGAACTGTATATTCAAGCCATTCATTGGGTAAAAACGTTAGAATAATATGAAAAAGCAAACATTCAATTATAAATCAATTCCCTGTGTAATATGGGGTGAAGAATCTACCCATGTATTACTTGTAGTACATGGATTTATGTCGCATAAAGAGGATCGTTTTACTCGCAAATGTGCAGAAGTATGCGATGAGAAGGGTATCCAAGTATTTAGTTTTGATTTACCTGAACATGGTGACCGTAAACAACAAGAACCTGAACTTACGATTCAACAAGCAATCATTGAGATGAAATCGATTATGGAGTATTTACAATCAAAATATTCTAAAATAAGTTTAGGGGCATGCAGTTTAGGTGCATATTATAGTTTATTAGCCTATGCAGATGTTCCAATTCAAAACTGCATACTTCTATCACCTGTGGTTGATTTAATTGAATTAACTAACGGAATGTTAGACAATGATAAAAAGACATTAGATGATCTTAGAAAGAATCCAATTCTTGTCTTAAGTGATGGGATGGTAGTAAAACTACAGGATTATGAATATCTCATCCAACATCCTATAATAAATTGGAATATTCCAACATCAATCTTATATGGCTTGCATGATGCGCTCATTCCTATTACCAGTATTCAATCCTTTAGCTTAAAGTACAATTGTGAAGTTATTTATTCTAAGCATAGTGAACACTATTTTCATACAGAAGATGATATGATTCAGGTAAAGAATTGGATTAATCAAATCTTTTAAGAAAACAATGAACAAATTAATAAAGCACATCAGTGTAAGTGGCATTATTCTATGCGTACTGTTCGTGTCCTTGATTAACACGAGTGCTTTTACGAGTGAAAATTTCAATCGAATTGATGAGTACATCTTAGATTCGATGCATCAATCTAAGATTAGTGCATTAACTCTTACAATTATTCAAGAAAATGAAGTGATTTATCAAAAGGTGTATCAAACAGGTGATTTTAAGTATCACTTGGATTTAGATACACCTTTTTATATCGGCTCAATTGGGAAATCCATTACAGCACTTGCGATTAAGCAATTAAGTAATGAAGGTCTTCTTGATATCAATGAGAATGTTAGTCGATATCTCCCATGGTTTAATCTAGTGGATGATCGTGGAAATGAGATTAAAGTAAGAGACTTAATTAGACATCGAAGTGGACTATCCACCATTGATGGGAACATGGCATATACCTATAATACCGATTATTCCATCGAAGAACTCTCTCAACTTATAACGAATAAAGTACATATTAATAACCTAATTGGGAACATTAACTCTTATTCAAACCTTAATTACATCGTATTAGGTGCTATTATTGAGAAGATATCAGGGCTTGATTACGATACCTATGTTAAACAAAATATCTATACACCTCTTCACATGAATCATACGTATCATTCGTATGATGAAGCGAAAGAGAATGGTTTACTACCAGGTTATCGTGTAATCAATGGAATAAGAATTCCAGTGAATGTTCCACATCCTGTTGCGCATGTACCGGCTGGTTTTCAACTATCCAGTACAAGTGATATGACAAACTATGTCTTGATGTTAATGAACCAAGGAATCTTTGAATCCAAGTCTCTTTTTGTGAATAATGTTCTAAGTTCAGACTCGAAGGTCTATGACCCTTATTGGCAAGAAATTGAAATTGAAGATGAGTACTATGGTCATACAGGAACTACTTTCTCATCGACGAGTCAAATGCTCATTAATCAGAGACAGAAGATTGGGATACTCCTATTAACTAATGCACGGGATGTCAGTAGTACACATCCAATTACTGCAGCAGTGATGAGTGAAGGTGTAATTAGCTTATTAAGAGGGGTAAGTTATCATAATCCTAAATGGGATTTTAATTGGGCAATTTTTTCAATTAATCTTTTGTTCATTAGTTTCTTAGTCATTGATTGTATATTCTTTAAACGATATTTAAACATGAGTCATCGCTATAGTTTAAAACGTAAAATACGCTTCTTTATCGTAGATGGTATCTTACCTGTTATATTTCTAAGTATAATCAAGAACTATTTTGATGTTTCATGGGACTTTATGATTAACGCATCCCCAGAGTACTCTTGGGTTGTTATATTTAGTTGTGTTGGATTAGTGATTATCGCGTGGATGAGGATTGTTTATACACTGCTCAGGAGAAAAATAAAATGAAAGCATTACTTGTAATCGATGTACAAAAGGCAATGATTGAAGGCGATTCACCCGTCTTTCAAAGTGATTTAGTCTTACGTAATATTAAACATCTTATTGATCAAGCTCGAAAAGAACATATTCTAATCATCTATGTACAACACAATGAAGATGGTTCAGAATTTGAAAATGGATCAAGAACTTGGGAAATTGTGGACGATATCAAACCTCATAAGAAGGATCCTATTGTCCAAAAACGTAGACCAGATTCTTTTAAGAACACAACATTAAAATCAATACTAGATGAGCATCATGTAGATGAGTTAATTATTGTTGGAATGCAGACGGAATATTGTGTAAATGCCACAAGTCTTAAGGCTGTAGAGTTGGGCTATCAAGTGAGTGTTGTAAGTGACGCACATACAACATTTAATGGAAAACTCAGTGCAGAGAAAATGATTACTCAACACCATAAGAAATGGTCTAAAGTGCTAAAGCTTGTGACATCAAGTGAAGTCTCGTTTTAGATATTTATTGCACAGATTTTGTCGAGAATGCTTAGAATGAATCTTTTATACTAAGTTTGAGGTTAATAAATGGAAAATATTAAACGACTCAATGATGCGCTAGAGTACATTGAACAAAACTTGAAGACAGAGATTGATATGAACAAAATTAATCAAATCGCAGGATGTTCGTCGTATCATTTTCAAAGAATGTTTAGTTTCTTAGCACAAATATCATTACATGAATACATCAAGCGTAGAAGACTTTCACTTGCCGCAATTGATTGTATTGAAACAAACGAACGTCTGATTGATTTAGCATTTAAATATGGTTATCAATCCTACGATAGTTTTTCTCGAGCTTTTATCAGCTATCATGGCGTTACACCGAGTCGAATAAGAAAGGATCGAGTAACACTATCGATTTTTCCAAAGTTATCCTTCCAACTTACTGTGAAAGGAAATCAACAAATGAAAGTAAGAATACTTGAAAAAGAATCATTTAATTTAGTCGGTATATCGAAACGAGTATCGATACAGTTCAATGGAGTAAACCCAGACATCATGGCAATAGTGAGTGAACTTACTCTTGAGAAAATTATTCAACTGAAGTCAATTAATGATAAAGATCCTAAAGGCATTGTCAGTGCAAGTTATAATTTTAGTTCAACTCGAATGAATGAGTCAGGAGAATGCGATCATTTAATCGGAGTTCATACAAGTTTAACTCAATTAGATAATTATACCGTTGTCAATGTTCCAGCATATACCTGGGCTGTATTTGAAGTTATCGGTCCTTATCCACAAACATTACAAGAAACATGGGCAAAAATCTATTCGGAATGGCTTCCAAGTACAGATTATGAAACAATTGAAGCACCAGAAATTGTTTGGAATGAGAGTCCAGACTTAACTAAAGAAGATTACCGCTCTGAAATATGGCTCGCAATTCGTAAAATGAAATAAGTAATTTATGTTAGAATTTATATAACATGTTAAACAAAGACGTTATATTACTCGAATTAGCAGAATTTCTTAATTCAAATAAAATTAACTGGGCATTAGGCGCATCATTTATGATGAAACTTAGGGGCATCGAGGTCGATGTAAATGATATAGATCTCATGATACATGATCGTGATTTTGATCATGCTTGCCAATTAATCAGTAAACATGGGATCGAAAAACCAATCAGTTACTCATCTGTTTTTCAAACAGAACGGTATAAGAAGTTCGAGTACAAGGATTTATCGATCGATTGTATGGCTGGTATGACGATCCATACAGATTCAAGAATAATCAAGTATCATTTTGATCAAGCTGAATCATATGTTATTTTTAGATAATGCGAATATTCCATTATGTTACTTAGAAGATTGGTATGTATTATATCGATGCATGCCTAATCGTCAATCCAAAGTTGAAATGATTGAAACATATTTTATAAATCATCGAGCGAATAAAGAGCGTATTAAACAACTCTTATTCATCGACTTAAATGACGATGATAAACAAGCACTAATGAATTTAATTCGGTAAAGAGGTCAATATGAATCGAAATGTTGTTATTACGGGTGGATCAAAAGGAATTGGTAAAGCATGTGTTGAAGCCTTCTTAAAAGAAGGCGATCATGTTATTTTTTGTGACTTAGATGAACCAATGAGTGCACAGTGCATTAGTGAATTGATGCCAATGGGGGTACTTTATTATTTCCCTTGTGATATATCAAGCTATGAATCGGTAAAAGATTTCTTTATCAAAGTGAAGAATGTTTTTGGAACGATTGATATTTTAGTTAATAATGCGGCAATTCAAATAGTGTCGGATTTTAACTCCATTAAAGTCGAAGATTGGGATCGTGTCATTCAAACGAATTTAAATGGAACATTCTACTGTATAAAGGAAGCGACTGAAATAATGAGTTCGGGTTCGATTGTTAATATTTCTAGTCTATATTCCAGTCAATCACGACTCAATAAGTTTAGTTATGATGCATCTAAAGCCGCAATTAAGCGCATGACAGAAGAATTTGCCCTTGCTTTAGCTCCAGATATCCGTGTCAATGCGATTGAACCAGGCGCAGTTTATACACCTATGAATAAAGATTTCGAGAATATTGAAGTCGAAAAGAAAGTACTTAGTCGGATTCCATTAAATCGTATTGCGGACGCATCCGATATTGCGAAAAATGTAGTGTATTTATGTTCTGACCAAGCCTCATATATTACAGGTGTATCGCTCAAGGTAGATGGTGGAAGGCACTTATTGTGAAATCGATATTTAAAAAAAGTTTAATCTTATTTATTTCATTTCTATTTGTTTTCAATTTAGTCGCATGTCAAAAAGTTGATCAACCCATTGAGTCTAATCCAATAAGTGAAGAAGGTTATTATACAAGCAAAGAAGATGTTTCATTGTATCTAATAACCTATCATCGATTGCCTGATAATTACATTACAAAGGATGAAGCAGAAGCGTTAGGATGGGAAAGCGATAAGGGTAATCTATGGAAAGTCAGTGATCAAAAATCCATCGGTGGCGATCGGTTCTACAATCGTGAAGGTTTATTACCTGAAGGTGTTTACTATGAATGTGATATTGATTATGAAGGTGGATTTAGAAATGCTAAGCGAATCGTTTATTCTGATACTTGGGAAATCTATTACACTGAGGACCATTATGATTCATTCGAGTTAATCTATGAGGGAGACTAATATGGAACGATTTCTAATAAATGGGAAGAGAATAAGTTCTAAAGATGATCTATACCCATATCTTAAGAAACAATTTAAGATAAACGAAATGGGACATAATTTAGATGCATTATGGGATTCTTTAAGTCATCGTAAATCCATTAAAAAAATAACGATTATACATGCGGATCATTTAAGTATTATCTTAGGAAAATACTCAGAATCTTTAATCCAACTGTTTAAGGATTTAAGTGAAAAGAACAAGATAGAACTTATAATCTATCCAGGTAAACGACATGAATCTCAATGAACTAAAAATTGGTGAACCCGCACGAAGAGCATTAAAAACACGTAACATTGAAACGCTAGAACAATGTTCCATGTTTACAAAGAATGAATTATTAGAACTCCATGGAGTAGGACCTAAAGCAATTCGAATTATTGAAGAAGAGCTTATTAAACAAAACTTATCTTATAAAAAGAGGCTGTAACGAAATAGAATAATTAGTTTAGTCGAAAAGACAATTAA
>CAYWGS010000037.1:0-13394 GCA_964457525.1 uncultured Erysipelotrichaceae bacterium
ATCTTAATCCGATTTGAATTAATTTTATAATGGTTAAGAATGCTAATACAAAGAAACTGATTACAAGAAAAATCCATTTAAGCGATGTCATCGTACCAGCAAAATCTACAATTAGAAATGTTGGGGAAGGGAAGCGAGCCATCACAATTGTTACCATGATGTTCTCAAGGTAATCAAAAAGGATTGCGAAATAACTAAAAGATAGAATCCAACGATTATGGTATGAAAGACCAATTGATTGGTACAATAATGCACTTACTGAGAATATAAATGAGAAGTATACAATCGGCCAAATTAAATCGAACGTCCAACGTTGTTGTATGTAGAAAGCTCTACCTTCTGATCCATAGCTTTCAACAATACGATATAACTCACTACCATTGTAAAACCAAGATGTATCAATACTTTCTTTTAATCCATATACTTGCGATAGATTGCTTTGTTCAGGTAGGATCTTTACAATAAAAAATACAAATAACAGAGTAGAAAACACTCCAAACCATAATGGGATTCGATCAATGCTTATATGAAATAATTTTTTAGTTAAGTTCTTCATTAGGTAGATTCTACCAAATTAAACGATAAGCTACAATTTTCAGAATTAGGAACATAAAAAAACAGAAGTCATTCAACTTCTGTTTGTTTTATTAATTCCACGTAATCTCAAAATCAATTGGAACAATTTGAATATAGGTTGTTCCTGGTAACATCACAAATGGTTGATCATCTTCGGTAAACCAATGCGTCACATCACCTTCAAAATCTTTTACCCAATATCCTTTGATATGTTTACCATTTACGAAGTAATCCGCATCACCTTGATACTTCAATTCGACTAAGACGTATCCATTAACTTCAGTATGTTCTAAGTATTGTACGATAACATTTGTCGCATGGATTTGTGTATCGTATAACGCATCGACATGAGCTTCTTCGTTAATAAAACGATTATAGTATTTGTTTACTTCATCAAATTCATAACTTACTTTATTAGCTGTTTCAGTAGGGTAATCAATCTCGATATAAGTAGCGGCATCTGCACTTGTGCTAATTTCTTCTTCATCAAATGTAAAATGATCTTTAACCCATACATCTGGGAAATCTTGTGATGCTTCTTCTAGTTTGATGTATGCATTATGAGGGGCTGGTTTATCATCCGTTCTAAAGAAATATTTATCGTTGATACCAGCTACTGCATCAAAACGATAAGGAACATAACTCTTCTGTAATAAAGCCAATGCATTAACAGAATCAGGATTCTTCTTTCCATTTTGAGCAACTGAACCAGCTCCACCATAGTGAACAAGAGCAGTTTGCCACTCGTTATAGATTCGAACAAATGGGACACGGATCGATCTTAATGGTCCAACTTTTTCTGGGAACTCACCTTCGAAAATTGCCATAAAACGTGTTTCTAAATACTCTTCCTTAATGACCTCATAAACAACATCTGCTTTACTTAATCCATAATGAGGACGAGCGACTGCAGAGTTATTAACGAGTACCGCAACAGCTTTGTATGTTTGTGTTTCGCCTTCTTCTAAAGGGTATCCATCAAACTGATTGCGTATAACTGGAACCTCAGGTACAACAACTTCTTCCTCTTCAACAATCTCTTCTTGTGGTCCACTACAACCAATTAAGGTAAACAAAACAAGGGTAAGCATAATTATTTTCTTAAGCATGTAATTTGTTCCTCGCGATAGTTTTATTATAAACAATCCTTGAGGTATACTCCATATAATCTAAGTGTTTTTAATCAATTATTAAAACAAACAAGTCATTTTAACTTGTTTGTCATAGTTTCTATTCTTTCTTTTCTGGATTATCTTTCTTAATAAACTTCTTAAATAAATTAAATGACTTATTTTTTGAGAATTTTTTGAATATGAAATAGATAAAGGCTACCGGCAAACACCATAAAATAAATTGAATTAAAATGAATGGGAGAGTAGTCACAATAAATACAAAACCAGTTTCAAGTGTACGTAAGAAGTTTTGAGCATTACTACTAAATCCTTCCACGATCTTTTCCCATAGACTTGCTTCATCAGATGGAGAGTACTCATAGACTTCTCGAACGGATAAATTGAACTGAGTATACTCAATGCGCTTATCATAATCAAGTATCGTGGATTCTAAACGTTCGATCTCATAACGTGTATTCGATAACTCGTTTTCAATCATGAGTAAATCGGAGAGTGAACCTGATTGATTTAAGAGTTCAAGAAGTCGTAATTCTTTAGCTTTTAGTGTAGTAATACGTGCTTCTGTATCACGATAACTATCGGTCACATTATAAGCTTCACGACTCTCACTGACGATATTAGATGATTTACCAGCTTCTAATATGAAATCTTCAATACTTTTCGTAGGTATCATCACCACTAGATTTGCTTGTAAATTACTAAACTCAACTTCTGCTTTAGGTCTTGGAATATAGGAACTCTGAACATACCCACCGAGTGATTTAACGAGTGCTTCAATTTCGCTAATCGTAGTGGTGTATTGTTTCGTTTCTATTTCCAAACCAATGGTTTGAATTAATTTCTCATCAGAACTTATATTAGTAACATCTTTGGAGATATCTTGTTCTTCATTGGTGTAGGAAGGAACCATTCCTTCAGACATTTCACCACTTTGATCAATTGAACTTTCTTCACTAGGGGATAGAAAGGATGAACAAGAACTGAGTAAACTAATGAGTAGGATAAACAACAGTATCTTTCTGAATTTCATAAATGTATCCTCCTAAGCACATCATATTCTTTTTTCTGTTAAGATATCATTAATATTCAAAGTTGTTTTATAAGGTTTATGAAATAAGTGTAAATTTAATGTAAAAATTACATTTAGTACTTGAAATATTACATTTGGAGTGATAATATCTAAACAGAAAGGCTGGTGCTGGACATGAAAGATCAAAAAGATATGCTTATTCAGCATTCAACACGTTATTATTTTTATTTTAGTTAGCTAGGTTAATGTCACAACGATATTAACCTGTTTTACATGGTAAAAATATCTGCGTGATTGAATAAAAATTAGATTTCTAGAAAGCCGCGCAGATATGTGTGGCTTTTTATTTATTTCATTGGAGGGAAAGAAAATGAAAAAGGGAATCAAAGGAATTGTATTAAGTTTATGGATTATTCTAATGTTAGTTGCTTGTGCAAGTCCAACAGAAAATAAAGACGATATTAAAGTTATCGGTGTACTACAATGGGTAACGCATCCTGCGTTAGATGCGACCTTAACAGGATTACAAGATGAATTAGAAGCTCAAGGGATTGATTCAACAAAAGTAGAATGGGTCATTAAGAATGCGGATGGTCAAGCGGCCAATGCGGATCTAATTGCGAAACAATTTGTAAGTGATGGAGTGGATCTGATTTATGCGATTGCGACACCCGCTGCCCAAGCTGCAGTAAACGCAACACTTGGAAGTGATTTACCGGTTGTATTTAATGCGGTAACGGATGCGGTTGTGGCTGGTTTAGTTGAAACAAACGAACGTCCTGGAGGGAATGTGACCGGTGTATCGGATGCGGCACCGCTTGAATTACAAATACAACTCATCAAAGATTTCTTACCAGAAGCTCAAAAGATTGGAATGTTATACAACTTAGGCGAAGTAAATGGCAAGATCCAAGTTGAACAAGTTCAAGCTTTATCCTCACAGTTTAATTTAGAAGTTGTGGCCATGGGAGTCACAAACAGTGATGAAATCGCATCTGCAATGACACAACTTGTGAGTGAAGTGGATGCCATCTATAACATAACGGATAATCTTATCGTTACCGCAACCTCGATTATTGTAGATAAAGCAAATAGTGCTAACATACCTGTATTTGCGGCTGAAAATGGAGCGATGGATTTAGGCTTACTTGCAGTGGATGGATTAAGTTATGAGAAATTAGGAAGACAAGCAGGAAGTATCGTAAACGATATTCTATTTAATCAAAAGAGTCCAGCTGAAATCGCTGTAAGTGGTGCAGTTGATACTTCTTTAGAGATAAATGTAAAAGTAGCGGAATTATTGGGTATTACAATCCCTGAATCACTTAAGGCAAGAGCTACTTTAGTTGAGTAGTATGACAAACCTTATAACAGATGTATTAGTACAAGGTCTAGCCTATGGTATCCTAGCCATTGGCGTAACCTTGACCTATAAAATACTCGACTTTGCCGATTTAACTGTGGATGGCAGTTTCCCCCTAGGTGCAGTCATTGCGGCTGTTTGTTTAATCAATCAAATACCAGTTGCGGCCGCAATGGCTCTCGCTTTTATGGGAGGTGCATGTGCAGGTGCGATAACAGGCATCATTCACGTTAAATTAAAAATAACAGGATTGTTAAGTGGAATCTTGGTCATGACAGGTTTATATTCGATTAATCTAATGGTAGGGGGGAATAAATCAAATATTCCTGTCTTCAATCAAAAAACCATATTTACAATGGGTAATTGGATTGATCTCATACCACCTTCGATTCAACCAATGTTTACACGCTTCTATCCAATACTTGTGGTGTTGATCATTGTGATGGTTCTTAAATGGATCATTGATTGGTTTCTTACAACACAACTTGGTTATTTAATCCGTATTACAGGCGATAATCCTCAACTCGTAATTGCGCTAGGTGAGGATATTGGAAAGACCAAAATTATTGCGCTTAGTTTATCCAATGGAATTGCGGCACTTGCTGGATCTGTGATTATGCAACTGTATCGTTTCTATGATATATCGATGGGAAGTGGAACAGTTGTATCTGGTTTAGCGGCAGTTGTATTAGGTTTAACAGTATTCTCATGGATGAAGTCCATGAAAATCACAAGTATTGTTATCTTGGGATCGATTTTATATCGACTCAGCATCGCAATCGCATTAGCACTAAAACTGCCTCCAAGTAATCTTAAACTCATGTCAGCCCTCATCTTTATTGGCGCAATCATGATTAATAATGGTGATCTCAAGGGATGGCTTAACAAGCGAATAGGAGAAGTAAAATATGTTATCACTCAGAAACATTTATAAGACATTTAATACAGGTACTTCGAATGAGATGTCACTCTATCAGAATTTATCAATCTCAGTCAAAAAAGGGGATTTTATTACGATTATTGGTTCAAATGGGAGTGGAAAATCAAGTTTCCTCAATATGATTGCAGGTAGTTTAAATGCGGATGAAGGAAGTATTGAATTCTTAGGTAAAGATATCTCTTTAACCAAGGAACATCAACGTTCTACTACAATTTCACGAGTCTACCAAGATCCATTAAAAGGGACTGCACCTTCACTCACCATCCTTGAGAATCTTTCGATGGCTGCGAATAAAGGTAAACCATTTAATCTTAAAAAGGGTGTAAATCCTAAACAGATTGATGAGTTTAAGAAGATTCTTTCACGTTTAAACCTAAATCTAGAAGATAAACTAGAGTCTAAAGTAGGATTACTATCGGGTGGTCAAAGACAAGCATTAAGTTTATTGATGGCAACCATTGTGGAACCCCAATTATTATTGTTGGATGAACATACCGCTGCGCTTGATCCAAAGACATCCGAATTGATTATTAACTTAACCGAATCCTTGGTCGAAGAAAAACAACTCACAACCATTATGGTAACGCATAATCTTAAACAAGCCATAGAAGTGGGTAATCGATTAATTATGTTTCATAAGGGTAAGATTATTCTAGATATTGATGGTGAAGAGAAAAGGAACTTAACGGTATCAGAACTCATCAACTACTTTAATAAGTTGCATATCAGTAATGATTTAAGTGATGCATTATTACTCACTTAATTAGCAAAACACCTTCACATGAAGGTGTTTTAATTTTATATATTTATTCCTGCAGTATAGCCCGTTGAAAAGGCAACAGTCATATTATATCCACCTGTAAGTGAATTGACATCCAATGATTCTCCACAAATAGAGAGCCATGGATGTATTTTTGATTGAAGTGTTTTTGGATCAATCTCTTTTAAGTTTACTCCCCCCGAAGTAACAAACGCAGTCATGAATCCACGTGTTCCATGAAGTTCTAATGGGAATTTCTTTAACAATTGTTTAATATCGTCGTTTGGATAATGTTCTTTAAGGACTTGGATGAGTCGCTTAGGAATCCCATTTAATAATGCATCATCCTTACTTTTTTGGAGTTCTTCCAAGGATATATTTGGTAAGAAATCAATCACACAATGCACTTGATTATCTGGTTGAAAGGTATCAGTTAAATAACTGCTTGTTTGAAGGGCACCAGGACCCGATAAACCAAAGTGTGTAAACAATAAATCATGTACAACTGTAATTACTTTCTTATTGTTTATGTAACTTGTGATGGATACATCTTTGAACGATAGTCCTTGTAAGTCCTTAGACTGAATAATCGGTGAATTACTGACAAGAGGAACTTCTGCTGGTCTTAATTCTGAAATGGTATGACCTAAAGATTCAATTAAATCAAAACCTTGTTTATCAGAACCCGTTTGTGGGTAGGTACAACCCCCCATAGCGAGGATTAAATGATCAAAATGAAATGGTTGCTTATCAGTCATAACACTCATACTTTCAATATCAATGCTTATAACACGTTGTTTATATTTAATCTCTACATTTAACTTCTTCAGTTCGTTTTCAAGCACTCGAATGATATCATCTGACTTATCACTTTTAGGGAAAATCCGATGATGATCTTCTTCTTTTAATTCAACTCCACGAGAAGTAAAAAAATGCATAATATCACGAGTATTAAACTGATTCAAACTACTATATAAAAAACGTCCATTACGAGGAGTATGTTTGATAATCTCTTCATTACTAACATTAGCGGTTAAGTTACAACGACCCCCACCCGTTAATCTTAATTTGACACCTAATCGATCATTACCTTCAAGTAATGTTACTTTTGTATCTGGATGATTTGTTTTACAAGCAATCGCAGCCATACATCCAGCCGGACCACCTCCAACAATTACGATATTTCTCACACGATTCTCCATTTCTCTTATTAGTTTAACAGATTGAAGCTTATATGAAAAATAAGGTTATTAGATAATCATTCTTTTGTGTTCAAATACTCATATTCATACAACAATGGATATGATAAAATCGAGTATGTGAGTGGAGGAAACTATGAAAATAAATGTTTTAAATTGGCTTCATAAGTTAAGTTCAGTTGTTTTGATTATTGGATTCATTGGAAGTATTGCGATAAGTGGATTACCTGTTTTTAATGAAACAGAGTTCTATCTCGTTTTTTGGGCAATTGTGATGCCTATTTGGGTCATATCGCTTGTTGTATTTTTATTATTACGTGCGTTTGAGGAACATATCATCTTACAAAATAAGATTCTTGAACGTTTAGATTATACATTTAAAGTTGAGGAACAAAAACGAGTTGAAGATCCTTTATCTCGTTTTTAATCGGGTTATTCTATGCGAGGAATGAGTTTCAGATTATTGCATGAAATGATGCAAGAAAAGACCCAAAATATATTTTTATCCCCTGTTTGGATTTTGAAATCAGGTATCGTAAGTGAGTTAGAGAAATACTACATAAAGGTTTACTTCTTTGCGAATGAAGATCGTTTAGATATCAAGGAACTGTATTTTAAACTACACTACAATGAACAAGAATTTGACCTTATGGCAACCGAGTTTGTACGTGCAAACTCGTATACAAATGATAAGGTTTTTGGTTGCACAATCCCTTTTCCAACAGAATTTGTAGGAGAAGAGTATTCTATCCTATTCACAGGCGTAAAACTTGGAGATACGGTATATGATTATTCCAACCATGAACGAGGGGATGTCTATTTTGATGTATTTATACCAAGTGAAAAGAAAAAGTTCTTAAGAGAGAATGTTCCATATTATTTACAGTTTCCACGTAAAGGGGAAACCTATTGGCAATGTACATGTGGACAACACAATCCTATTCATGCGACAAATTGTTATGAGTGTTTCAAAGAAAAGAGCATTATTGATCAACTACTCGAAGATGGAATCGATAAGGTTTTCTTAAACTATTATGTTCATGATAATCCATTTGTGTATAATCCAATGATGTCATTAAAAGATACTTATGATGAGTATACAAAGAATATTTCTAAGAAGTATTCGATTGATCTAGACTATGTTAGAGAGTTCATTGATTATTCGAGTATTCTCGAGAATGAATCTAAGATGATTGATGAATATAATGAGCGAACTCTCAAACAAAAGAAAGAATTTGTAGAAGATGTTAAACATAAAGCGATTGTTATTTTTAGCATCATTGGAATACTTTTAGCTCTATTTCTTATCACAGTGTATGGTCCAAAAAGTATAAAGTATATATCGGGTTATTATCATTTATCACAAAAAGAGTATTCTTTATCACTCGATAAATTCTACTCTGCGAATGGATTTCTGAATTCAGAGGATATGGTAAATGAAGTATATTATCAATGGTCAAATGATCTAAGTGAAACAAATGTTTCAAAATCGATTAGTTTACTCGAACAAATCCCAAATCTTGATTATAAGGATACAAAGGATCGATTTTTGAATTTAGCTGAACAATATGGAGTTGAATTGTATGAATCTAAACAATACGAAGAAGCAATCCATTATTTATCGTTTTCAAATCGTGTTGATAAGTATCTTAATGATTCAAAGTATCAGTACTTACTATCACAAGACTTTGGTATCGATGATGTATATGAGTTTACGCTGCTTGAGGAATTAGTAACAGATCGATACAAAGATTCTAAAGAATGGTTAGAAAGACTTTATTATGAAGCTGCTCTAAAGGCAATCGATTATAACTTTAAAGATAAAGCAATTAAATTACTGGATAATACAAGTTATGGTGATGCGAAAGACATCCAAGTAAATCTTGTTACTGAACAAGTCAATGCACTTATGTTAGAAGGTGATTATGATTCATCTCTTGATTATGTCGAGAGAATTAAAGATGATCCTAAAGGGCAAGTGCTTTATCAAGAAGTTATGTATCGATTAGCGAATCAATATGAAACCAATTTGGATTACGAAGGTGCACTAAAACACTTCCTTTTAATTGATGGATATAAAGATTCGAATAAACGAATTAAGTATTTGAAACAAACTCTTGCGCCATGGGATGTGGATATACGTTTCACTGAATCATACAATAAAGATATCGATGTAATGGATAAAGACTCATCCATTTATATTGAGATTACATTTTCAACTCCAGACAAATCGAATTATTTTGTGTCTGAAATAGTATTTATTTTTCCAGATGGACAAAGAGATAGCTTTTCACCTGAGTCAATGATTGAACATGATGAAACATTAGAGTTTGAGTTTGTGAATGGATTTTATCAAGATTCGAATTATCGACCAACAGGCACATTTACAGTTGAAGTATATTATGTCGGAATGGTTGATATTCTCATTGGTTCGAAATCAATTGAAGTTGTCGATTAATTTTGCATATTGTGTTACGAAGTGCTTTAATGAACTTAGGAAGGAGATCGTTTTATGAAACCTTTTCTACATTGGTCACCTAGAATATTATCGATTCTATTTTGCTTATTTATATTGATGTTTTCCTTTGATGTATTTGAAGGGAATGTTTCATTTATCGATATTCTAATCGGATTTATTAAGCATAATCTACCTGTGTTTGCCATGGCAATTATCATATTCTTTGCTTGGCAAAATAACTGGGTAGGTGGGATTGGATTTCTAGTAATCAGTCTATTCTTCTTTATCATGGTAAACTCAAATATGAATAATGGGAGTGGAGTTATGAGTCCTGCAGTATTTATTATTAGCTTACCTGCATTGATTATTTCAATCTTATACTTTGTGGATGAATTTATTAAAAGGCTCGAGTTGTGATCGAGCCTTATTTATTAATAGATATCAGGTTCTGCTAGTGATGGAATCGTTTTCTTTTCAGGAACTGACGCAACAGCAGCTTCGGTTGTTAAGAAAAGTGCGGCAATGCTTGATGCGTTGAGTATTGCACTTCGAGTGACTTTTGTTGGGTCAACAATACCCGCTTCGTATAAATTAACCCATTTTCCGTTTTTTGCATCAAAACCAATATTAGTATCAGCCTTTAATTGCATATCAACAATTTCAGATCCATCATAACCAGCATTTTCAGCAATCTGCCATAATGGAGTTAACACCGCTTCAAATACAGCACTAATACCTTTTTGTTCATCAGCGTTTTCAGCTTTAATTTTATCTTTTAGAACTTTATAACTTTGAACTAGAGCTGCACCTCCTCCTAACACAACACCTTCATCTACAGCTGCTTTTGTTGCATTGAGAGCATCTTCAATACGAAGTTTCTTTTCTTGCATTTCAGATTCAGTCGCAGCACCTACCTTTAAGATTGCAACACCAGAAGTAAGTTTTGCGAGTCGTTCATTTAAATTCTTTTTGTCATAATCTGAAACACTGATTTCACACTGTTTGCGAATCTCGTTAGCCCTAAGTTCTATTTTTGTTTTATCGCCTAAACCATTGATAATCGTAGTATCATCTTTTTTTATAATTACTTTTGATGCTCGACCACAGTCTTCTAAATTTACTTCTTTTAGTTCCATGTTAAGATCTTTTGAAATGAATTTAGCCCCAGTCACAATAGCAATGTCTTCGAGTAAAGCTTTTTGATGATCGCCAAAACTTGGTGCTTTAGTTGCGGCAACATTAAATGTACCTCTTAGCTTATTAACTACAAGTGTTGTTGTTACTTCATTCTCTAAATCATCTGCAATGATAAGTAAGGATTTATTGCTTTGTACGATTTTCTCTAATAGAGGAAGGATGTCTTGAATCGTACTTATTTTTTGGTCTGTAACTAAGATATATGGATCATCCATGATAATTTCCATTTTTTCACGATTTGTAACCATATAAGGTGATACATATCCTTTGTTATATTGTAATCCTTCAACAATCTCAAGTTCAGTTTCAAAGGTGTTTGATTTATCAACTGTAATAACACCTTCTTTTCCTACTTTTTGCATAGCTTCAGCAATAATCTTGCCTATTTCAGTTGATCCGGCGGATAGGCCAGCCACATCGGCTATGTCTTCATATCGCTCAATTTTCTTAGTTTGAGACAATAGATAATCACTAATTGCTTTAGAAGCACGTTCAATACCGGTACGCATTAAAACAGGGTTGGATCCTTTTTCTACTGCCAATAATCCTTTATTAATAATTGCTTGAGCTAATACTGTTGCTGTAGTTGTACCATCTCCAGCTGTGTCATTTGTTTTGTTTGCTACTTCAAGAATGAGTTTAGCTCCCATATTTTGAAATTTATCTTCAAGATCAATTTCACGTGCAATTGTTACACCATCATTGGTTACTAATGGTGAACCGAAACTTTTCTCAAGTACTACATTCCGTCCCTTTGGACCGAGTGTTACCTTTACTGTATCAGCTAAGGTATCTATCCCAAGTTTCATTTGATTTCGAGCATCTTTAGAAAATTGTATTACTTTTGACATAAGGTCCTCCTATTCAATGATTGCTAAAATATCCTTTGCATCAATAAGTAAGTAAGTTTTGTGATCATATTTAACTTCGGTGGTAGAGTAGGATTTGTAAATAACAGTATCATTTACTTTTACACCTATATCGTTTAAAATCCCTTCCTCTACTTTTCCAGGTCCGACCGCAATAACTTTAGCCAAATTGGATTTTTCTTGGCTAGAATCACTTAAAATGATGCCACTTGAAGTTTTCTTTTCTTGTTCTACTTTTTCTAGTAAAACTCGATCTAATAATGGTTTTATCATACAGTCCTCCTTCACTTAGCACTCAATAGTAAAGAGTGCTAACAATTACTATTATAAAAATCAGTAATTAATTGTCAAGTACCCTTGATTTATTTATGTAATTTGATTCGTTTAAATCTTGATTTAATATAGGAAATCAGTTACGATTTTGTAGGACAGGGCAGAGTCCGATGACTTTGCCTTTTATAATCTGTAAAGAGGAAAAACAATGGATAAACTCATACTTCCGATAGCGAAAACACTCAATATTTCGGTATCACAAGTCAAGAATACATTAGAACTATTAGCAGATGGGAATACGATTCCTTTTATTGCACGTTATCGAAAAGAAGTCACAAAAGACTTAGATGAAGAACAAATTCGTTATATCGATGAACAATACCAATATCAAAAAAACTTAGCAAAACGTAAAGAAGACGTTAAACGTTTAATTGAAACACAAGGTAAATTAACCCCTGAACTTGTTGAACAGATTGATGCGTGTGAAACCTTATCTTTAGTGGATGATATCTATCGACCTTACCAACAAAAACGTAAGACACGTGCAACAGATGCGATTGCGAAGGGATTAAAACCTTTAGCAGAATGGATCTTAACGTGTCCAGTTACTGGAAACATTAATGATGAGGCAAGTAAATACATAAATGATAAAGTAGAGAGCATTGAGGATGCGATACAGGGCGCAAAGGATATTATTGCGGAAATGGTCAGTGATGAAGCAGATCTACGCAAACGCATTCGTGAGTACATCAACTCAGAAGCGAAGATAATCGTTAAGTTAAAGAAAGATGCGGTCGATGAAGAAAAGACCTATCGTGTTTACTATAGTTATTCAGAGAAATGTTCAACACTAGCACCACACCGTATTATGGCAATTAATCGAGGTGAAAGAGAAAAGATTTTAGATGTTTCCATGGATTACAATCGTGAACGCTTTGCGAAGTATCAATTGACGATGTTAACGCATGGAAAAGAAACAATTGTTTCGAGTCTGATTGATGAAGCGATTCGTGATGGATTAAAGCGTTTAGTTTATCCATCGATTGAACGTGAAATACGATCAAATCTAACTGAAATGGCTCAGGAAAAATCCATCGATGTCTTCTCATCAAATCTAGAGAGATTACTATCTCAAGCGCCGATGAAAGGATCGATTATCTTAGGTCTTGACCCAGCGTATCGTACAGGATGTAAGTTAGCAGTAATTGATCATACCGGTAAACTCTTACACATTGATGTGATTTTCCCACATCCACCAGTAAACAAAAAAGCAGAGGCTACCATCAAGTTCATTAGTTTATTAAAGAAGTATCAAGTCAATATAATTGCGATTGGAAATGGAACTGCTAGTCGTGAATCAGAAGCGTTTGTGGCAGATATTCTACGCACAAATACAGATATACAAGCACGATATGCGATTGTATCTGAAGCTGGCGCATCCGTTTACAGTGCGGGTGATTTAGCGCGTGAAGAGTTCCCAGATTTACATGTCGAAGAAAGATCGGCGGTATCCATTGCACGTCGATTACTTGATCCTCTTTCCGAACTTATCAAGATAGATCCAAAGAGCATTGGTGTTGGTCAGTACCAACATGA
>CAYWGS010000038.1:0-13190 GCA_964457525.1 uncultured Erysipelotrichaceae bacterium
GTTTAAGCTTTCTATTCTAATATCACTGTTTTGTGTTTTACTGGGAGATAAGATAATTTTCATAGACACTATTTTAACATATTAAAAATATTGTTAAATCATTAAGCATATTAACTTTAAAAGAGATATATTTGTGGCATACTAATATCATGAATCAAAGCAAATCTCTTATTAAAATAGTTTATTTAGTCGCAAGTATTTTCTTATTTTACTCTGGTTATACTTACTTTATTGAAAAAGACTATTGGCAATTATTCTTGAACATCGAGTTTCTAATGATCCTATTCTATATGAACTTCATCTATAAGAAACAAGCGCTAAACCTAACTCGGATGTCGATTCTATTCTTGATAATTCATTTTATCGGTTATGGAATCAATGCCTACTTCTTACACAACTCATTTAAAATGATCTTAAGTATTCTATTGGTGATTGGAATGTTGGTGTATTTATTATTCAAAAAGAAAAAGAAGTATACAATTCACTTGAACAAAAAGTTTAAGTGATTTTTTTATGGGCATTGTGTTTGAAAGAACGATGATAATACACTAAATTATATGTACATCAAATGGACTTCAGGTCAAAGTTGAAGCAAATTCTGATTGATGACAATGGAATTCTGAAAGGAGATTTATGAAAGAATCTATTACCATTGTTTTATCGGGTGAGGCTGGTCAAGGACTACAGACCGTTGAAGAATTTTTAGTCGAGTCACTTACCCATGAAACATACGTCTTTTCTTCTAAAGAAGTAATGAGTCGAGTTAGGGGAGGTAATAACTCGGTTGAAATTCGTATATCGAATCACCCCATTCAGGCATTACGCTATACGATCGATTATTTATTTCTCTTTAACAATCATTCATTAGAAAGACTCGTTCCTCGTTTACACGATAAAACACAAATTATCGGTGAGGCATCTTTTTTAACGGATGAACAAAAGAAACAGTTTAATTTTACTGAAATGAACTTTATTGAAATTGCGAAACAAGCTGGCAATCGTATGTACTTTAATGTTGCGATGTTTGGCTTTATTTCAGGCTTACTCAATAGTTCTAAATCATTTGCACATCAAACCATTACAAAACGATTTATCCGCAAAGGTGAAGACGTTGTGAGTGGTAACATTCAAGCATTTGATCTAGGGTATGAACTCGCACAAGGATCCCCAATCAAACTTGATTTCAAACCTAATGATAACTTTAAGCCACTCAAAGTTATGACTGGGAATGATGTATTAAGCATTGGAGCCTTAGCCGGTGGTGTAAACTATCTTGCGGCATATCCAATGTCTCCAGGAACAACGTTAATGCAACTTCTGGAAGCTAAAACCAATGAATTTGGTGTTCTTGTGGAACAAGCTGAAGATGAAATCGCTGCATTAAACATGGTTATTGGCGCTTGGTATGCAGGTGCTCGTGCTCTAACCACAACCTCTGGTGGAGGTTTTGCCTTAATGACTGAAGCAGTTAGTTTAGCAGGCATTACAGAAAACCCTGCCGTTATTCATGTTGCACAAAGACCTGGACCTGCTACAGGACTTCCAACACGTACCGAACAAGCTGATTTAAATCTTGTCTTATATGCTGGTCATGGTGAATTCCCACGTATCATCTTCGCGCCAGGTAAACTAGCAACAGGTGTTGAACTCATGGCACGTGCATTCCATTTAGCGGATAAGTATCAAGTTCCTGTATTCATGTTAAGTGATCAATATTGGTTAGAATCCTTAGCTCAAACGGATACAATTGTACTACCAAGAGACTATGCACAAAATCATATTGTAGAAACAACTCGTGACTATAAACGTTATGCGTTTGACGCTAGTGGAATTTCTCCAAGAGGTATTCCAGGCTTTGGTAAGGGATTTGTCAAAGTTGATAGTGATGAACATGATGAAGAAGGATTACTCACAGAATCCTTTGATATGCGTGTAAGAATGCATGAGAAACGGTTAAACAAATTCAATCTAATGAAAGAAGATTTATTAGAACCAACGATTGAAGGAAACCCAGATAAGAAGAATTTAGTCATTGGATGGGGATCAACCTATGGTGTAATCTCTGAAATTGTCTCTGATAATCCTGAGTTTACACATGTCCATTTTGAACACATCTATCCACTTCCTGATTCAGTTGAAGACTTATTAAGAAATGCAGATAAGATTATCGTTGTGGAAAATAACGCAACTGGTCAATTCGCAAATCTATTACAAATGACATATGGAATTAAACTCAATCAACGTATTCTAAAGTACAATGGAGAACCGTTCCATGTGGATGAGCTTGAACAAAAGCTAAAGGAGAAAGCACATGACTAATTTCAACTTTAATCATGATATTGATATGGCATGGTGTCCTGGATGTGGTAACTTCCCAATCCGTGACATGATTATTGAAGCACTCAATGAACTTAACCTTGATCCATCCCAAGTTGTCTTCTCATCCGGAATCGGTCAAGCCGCAAAAATGCCACAGTACATTGATTCCAATTACTTCAATGGACTTCATGGTCGTGGCTTATCCGTCGCAAGTGCAATTTCAGCAGTCAACCCTGAACTTGTGGTAATTGCGGAAGGTGGTGATGGTGATATGTATGGTGAAGGTGGTAACCACTTAATTCACAACATTCGTCGTAATCCAAACTTATTACACATTGTCCATGACAACATGGTTTATGGTCTTACTAAAGGGCAAGCAGCCCCAACATCCCCTGTTGGACTTGTGACGCCAACTCAGATTGATGGTGTTTACAATGAACCCATCAATCCTATGGCTTTAGCATTATCCCTTGGTGCAACTTTCGTAGCACGTGGTTTTAGTGGTGACAAACAAAAGACAAAAGAATTGATTAAACAAGCTATTCAACACAAAGGCTATGCGATTCTTGATATCTTCCATCCATGTGTCACCTACAATAAGATCAATACCTTTGCATGGTTCAAACGTAATACTTACTGGTTGGATGAATCATATGATAAGACAAACCTAGAATCTGCTCTTAAAGTAGCACTTGATATGGATAAATTAGCGTGCGGTATCTTGTACCAGAATACAAATACACCAGATTACCATACACGTAATCCATTCTATAAAGGTGATCTTACCCCATTCTATAAAAAGACGAGAGATCTAGATCAAGTTGAAGCATTGCTTCAATAAAAAAATAACACATTAATCATTCTGGTTAATGTGTTTTTCTTTGAGTGATTGATACAAAGATTCAATTAAATTTAGTGTTCGTGGATTTTGTTCTTCATTTAAACGTAAGAGAGCCATAATAAAGATTGCTTCATCCAACCATTCTGTATTAATTGAACAATCTTTCTTAATCATTCGTAAATATTTCTGACCTAATCGAAATACATACTCATTCATGATGATATAGGATCGAGCATAATCAAAGATGGGATTCCCTTCTTTCGCATTAACCCAATCAATAACCGTAATTTGATCATGATTCATCATAATATTTAAGAAATGTAAATCCAGATGAAGCAATGTACTTCCATCCTCAATCAGATTAAGAAGCTGATACGCAAGATTGATATAATCCTTATCAATCATTACCTTTGTTAATTCTTCTTTCGTAATCACCTTAAATGAAGGTAAATTTAAATCATGATTACTATGAATCTCTTTCTGTAGTTTAATAAGTATCTCAACAGAATGCTTAAGCTTCTTATCAAACAGTAAATCACCTAATGTCTTACCTTGAACAAGATCCATTTTTATACAGTTTGTATCAAGAATATCCCAATATTTAATCACAGGTAGATTCGTTCGATTAATCTTTTTTTGAAGATCATATTCGTATTGTATCCATTCTTTTGGATAATTATCATTAAACACTTTATAGGCAAAAGTTCCATCACTTAATACAAGCGCTTGTTTACCTTTACCGATTACTTGATATTTATCATCAAATTTGAACATAATTAACCTCTAAAAAAACCGTAAAATCTACGGTTTAAACTTCTTCACTTGATTCTTTGTATAGTCTAATCTTTCCACTATCATGCAAACCTTTTAATATTGCTAAGGTAATTGGGAAAGATAATAGTCCAGCCACACCAAATAAACTTGTTCCTAGATACATCGCAAATAAAGTCACAATTGGATGTAAACCCACTTGATCACCCACAACCTTAGGTTCGATAATATTTCGTATCACAGTCACAACAATATAGATAATCAATAGTCCAATCCCTAAGTTTGTATTCCCTTCCATAAAGTTAATAATGGTCCAAGGAATCATAACTCCACCGGTACCCATAACAGGAAGAACATCAAAGATTGCGATTAAGAATGCAATAATAATTGCTTTATCAATGCCAAGAATACTCAAACCAATCGTTAATTCTAAGAAGGTAATCGACATAATAATAAAATATGACTTAATGTACTTCTTGATGGTTGAACCTAGGAATTCTTGAGCATTTAATAATAAAGAACGATGATTTGGCTTTAGTTGATTGAGTAGGAATGTCACGATATTATGATAATCTATCGTAAAGAAGAACGAAGAAATAATCGTCAACAATAAGTTAATAAATAAAGAAGGAATACGATTTGCATAGTTTGAAATCCATGCGACTGAGAAAACAGATACACTTGAGATAATATCTCCAAACGTTTGTAATAAATTCTTATTATACTCAAGAATGGATTCATAAATAACTGGATCAAGTTTTTCAGCCATGATTAGGAGATTATTTAATCCATCACTTAACCATGGATATAACGTATTCTCATATAAATCTGGTAATGTTTGGAAAAGTGATTTAACATAATTAAATATTTCAACACCAAACCACAACAATAACGTAACAAAGATTGTATAGAACATAATAATTGTAAACAAGGACACAAACTTCATTGGGACTTTGCTTACATGATGTAATTTCCGAATTAATGGTTTTAGTATATAGGCTATCGCAAATCCAATTAGAAACGGTAGGATGAGTGGAATTGCATAATGTAATACAAAAAAGATGCTTAAACCTAAAACAGCGACATATACAATATCAATAATTACTCTCTTCTTTTTCTCTGTTGTCATCATAAACCTCTATAATAAGAGTTTATCATACTTAAGATTAATCTAACATTAATCCCATAAAAAAAGATACTTAGTCAATAAACTAAATATCTTTAAGAGATTATTTTAATTTAGCCGCAACTTCTAATAGACGCTTAACTTGGTGTTCAACCGCTGGACGAACATTTTCAACCATCTTACCTTCTTGGTTAATTGTTACGCTGGTACCATAAGGGTTACCACCTGCTAAACCAACGGATGCGTCTGTATAACCAGGTGTTACAACAATTGCTCCCCAGTGGAACATGCTTGTGTATAAGCTTAGAAGTGTTGCTTCTTGACCACCATGTGGGTTTTGTGCAGAAGTCATAGCACTCACTGCTTTATTAACTGTTTTACCTGTAGCCCAGATACCACCTTGAATATCAATGAATTGTTTAAATTGTGAAGGAACATTCCCAAAACGAGTTGGTACTGCGAATAATACTGCATCTGCCCAAACGATATCATCAGAGTTCGCTACTGGAATATCTTTGGTTGCTTCTTGGTTTGCCTTCCAACCTGGTTGTGAATCAATAACTGCTTGTGGAGCTAATTCTTGAATTTGACGAACACGTACTTCGGCTCCTAATTTTAACGCAGCTTCTTCAGCCCATTTCGCCATTTGAACGTTTGATCCATATGTACTATAGTAAATAATCGATAATTTTGTAGACATTAAACTTTTCTCCTTGTTACTTTTTGTAAGTAATTAGAGTATATCGAATGTCTATTGTATTATCAATCAATATGCTCACTTTTTGTAAGTAAATAAAAACACCTTATTTCTAAGGTGCTATAAGTTTTTATCTGCAAATGTTTGTATGGAGTCTAAGGACTGATTTAAATCATGTCCAAGTTGTGTAAGATGATAATGATGATCAATATGTTCAATTAGACCTTCAACTTCCAACTCCTTCAATCTTTCTGTTAATACTTTATCACTACAATTGTGTAAACAACTAGCTAGTTCAGTGAAGCGCATTGGTTGATCTTGAAGGCATCTTAAAATAAGCCCATTCCATCGTTTACCGAGCCATTTAAATACTTTTTCATACTTTGGACAAAGTTTATAGTCTACTTTCATATTGTAAGTATACCATAATTTATTTCAGTTTCATTCAATATGCATACAAACTGACATTATGGATTGTCTATGTTATTTTATTTAAGAGGTAAATTATGATTGAACAAGCCTTTACATTAATTCGTACAAAGAAATCTATTCTTCAAGCATCTCTATTTTTTATTGTATTTTTAATTATCTATACCCTTATTGATCGTAATAATTTAAGTTATACTGAAATGAGAAATCAATATGGTAATTTCTTAGTTTATACCAACATTTCTCTTAATATCGTTATGGCATTATTGAGTTCTCTTATGTTAATTTTAAGTACTGCAAATGCGACACTTAAAGGCAAAGAATCGATAGGTTCAAACTTATCCTTTGTGTCTGTTTTATTTGGTATCTTAACCTATGGCTGTACACCGTGTGTAATTGCCTTCTTTGGGAGTATCGGTATTGCTTTCTCAGTAATTGCCCTACCTTTAGCTGGCTTACCCTATAAATTTATTTCGTTATTGCTTATTGTGATTGGATTAGGTTGGACGTATTATGAAATTAAATATGGAACGTGTAAGGTAAAACAACAATGAAAAAGATCAGAATCATCGCATGGATTTCAACGCTTATTATGTTATTTATGATTGTATTCTCGCTTGTTACTGGAGACTTCTTTGAACAAGGTTCTATCCTTATGAGTCTTGTATGGGGTCAGATGAGTTTAGTTGATTTATATGTTGGATTTGCATTAGTTTATGTTTGGATCTTCTATAAAGAAACAAAATTACTACCAAGAATTATCTGGGCTATTCTATTAATTGTGACTGGAAGTCTCGCAACTGCTCTCTATATTTTAATTGAAAGTTATCGAGCTAAAACAATTGAAGATTTACTAATCGAAAAAAAATAGGAAATTAACTTTCCTATTTTTGTTATCCTTGATCCTTTAAAATATATTGAATAGCGACACAACCTGGTCCACCTTGAGTAATCATAACCGGTGAAAGTTCTAATATATCCACTTCAATATTTTGAATACGTTCTTTAATTCGCTTAAACGCTAGTTCCGCAACTTCTAACTTAAACGCATGCGATATATAAATTTTATGTGTATAACTTACACCATTTTCTATCATACGATCAATGATTTGATCAATCGCATTCGTCCATGTACGACCAGACCCAAACTTCTCTAAACGTTCACTTCCTTCCACATGCATAACGATTGGTTTTAATTTTAAGAATCCACCTAAAGTAGCAGCTAAGGTCGTAATACGTCCACCACGTTTTAAATAATCAAAATCAGTTGGCATTAAGAATGATTGACAGGAAGATAAACACTTATTCATTCTTTCAACTATTTCTTCAACTGTTTTATCCTTAGATAAAGACGCCGCAAGTTCTACAAGGTATTTTTGAGTCCCTGCCAATGTTTTAGAATTAAATAGTGTAATCCCTTCGGTATACATTGAGTTTAGAATACCTAACGCTGAATCATAGGTTGCGCTTAATCCCTTTGTCATCGTAATATGCAACGCATTCTTAGTACGTTCATATACTTCCATGACATCTCCAATAGCAGGTTGTGAAGAATTAGGAATCGCTTTCTTAACCATTTCAACGAAATCAGCGGATTTTAATTCAAAATAATCTCTATAATTCTTACCTAAAATCGCAACTTGTAAAGGTAAAAGTTCAATATCAAGTTCTAAAGCTTGAGCTTGGCTCATGAGAGAGCCTGTGTCTGTGATAATTTTCATAGTGTCTCCTATGGGAGTATTTTAACATAGTTCAGTCATAATTAAATCAAAATACATTAAAGTTTGGTATGATAGTTACAATGAAAAGCACACATTTAGTTGACCTCAAAAAACTTCAATATACAAACCCACAAACTCAAGAAACAATCTTTGGATTTAGTCAAGAATGGTATAAAACAAAATGGCAAAGACTCTCTGGATGTGGACCTACTTCCGCAAGTAGCCTTATTTACTATGCTTGTTATAATGAGACAGAAATGGATCAAAATAAAGCATTAGAACTTATGGAAGTGGTTTGGAATTATGTAACTCCAGGTATGGGTGGCGTTTATAAACGTTCCATGTTTACCAATGGTTTAAAACGCTATCTTAATAAACACGACATACAAGCAGAAATTGAATCCATAGAAATTACGAAAAATAAAAAGACTCGCATGAGTCTTATCGATACAGTAAACTTTATTGAAAATGGATTAAGTAAAAATGCTCTTGTGGCATTTCTCAATCTCGATAATGGAGATGAAAAGAAACTCGATGAATGGCACTGGGTTGTCATAAGTGGTATCGATGTTCATGCACAACACGAGCAAGTATTCGTCAATATCATCGATGATGGTAAACTCTTTGCGATTGATTTAAACCTATGGCTTAACACAACCAAAAGAGGTGGAGCCTTCGTTTACTTTACTTTGACTTAATTTTCTTCATAAATAAATCAGAATCAAAACTATGCAACAAGGCTTCATCCAATGTGATGAGGTCTTTTTGATAATAATCCATTAACATTGAATCCATACTAATCATTCCTTCACTGGATGCGATGGTATTATTCAATTGATGTGTCTTCGCTTCACGGATTTGATTACGTACTGCTAGACTATTCGTCATAACTTCAAAGATAGGGACTAAATCTCCATCTTTCTTACGAATAAGTTGTTGGGACACAACAGCTTCTAGGACCATTGATAATTGAAGTCGAATTTGTGTTTGTTGGGATGCTGGAAAAACATCAATCATACGATCAATGGTATTTGCAGCACCTAAAGTATGTAGAGTTGTAAAAACCAAATGACCTGTTTCTGCCGCTGTTATAGCGAGTGATATGGTTTCTAAATCACGCATTTCACTGATGAACAATACATTTGGAGCTTGACGTAGTGCTGATTTAAGCGCAGCTGCACTTGAATCACAATCACTTCCAATTTCTCGTTGGGAGATAATACTCTTATCATGTCGATGTAAGAATTCAATTGGATCTTCAATTGTTACAATATGACCCGAACGATTCTTATTGATAAGATCTAAGAGTACAGCTAAAGTAGAGGATTTACCTGCACCTGCGGGGCCACTGATAATAACTAATCCTTTATTTAATTCCGCAAAACGTGTAATTTCTTTTGGAATGGATAATACTTCAGCTTTCGGTATATCAAACTGAACAATACGAATAACTGCAGCTAAAGAATTACGTTGATGATAAACATTCACTCTTAAACGAGCTAAATGAGCAACAGAGAAGGAAAAATCATCATCTCCTTTTTCTTCTAATCGATGCATACTACGATTATTCGCACATCGATAAAGATCATCAACTAAAATCCGACAATGTTCAGGCATTAATATTTCATCTTCTAATCGAATAACTTTATTCTTAACCTTATAGGCAATTGAAGATCCAGCCACAACAAAGATATCCGACGCATTCATTTCAACCGCTTTTCTTACGATTTCTTGCACATCCATACTAACCTCCATATACGGGATCCCCGTCTTGCGAATAATCTTGATTGATACCAGAGCTTAATCGATATTCGATGATTTCTAATCGAATTCGATCTTCTTTTTTAATGATCGCCTTTATATTTAATCTTAAGTTATTATATTCTTTGCTTATAGTAATTATTTGATTAAGTTCATCAAACTCTACGTTATCCAAAGAATTATAATCCTTCAAATTTAATCTCTTTTCTAATTCAATTATTTCAATTTCCATATCCCTTTGTAAGGTATAAGTATCGACAAGGATTTCATTACCTCGTTCAATTGAATGCTTGATATTTAAGGTATTTAAGAGACTTAATGTCGCAAAACTAAATATCAACACAACAATCAATACCGTAAGTATGGTAGGAACACCAAATAGACTAAAGTGATTTCTTTTCATACTTATTCTACCACCTTTACAATATCCCAAGATAAGAGTTCTTCATTTGTATTAGATCTTAAAACAAGATGAATAAGTTGATAATTTTCTTTATTTTCAATCTCTAGTTTTAACTCATACGAGCCTTGTGTTGTTTGATGATTTCCATCTTGATCAAAATAATAAAATAGTTCTTTAAGTTCATAATTTGGATTTTGAATTGATTCAGATAGTAAAACCATCTTTTCAGACATCTTCATAAGTGCTTGGTTTCTTTGGTGCTGAGTCATTGTCCGAATAAATAATGTATTCGCAACACTTAATGAAATAACTAAGATGAATAAAGCGAGGATTAACTCATAAACAAACAATCTCTGTGAACGATTTTTCATGGTCTATTCCTCATCGATCGTATTGTAAAAGTTAGTTCTTGTTTATTCCTCAAAGAATCAAGATATGAAATGTAAACTTGATTTTGATCTTCTTCATATTTCAAATTTGATAGTAAAGCGATTCTTTGTCCTGATGATTCAAGAATGGTATTGACCTCAGAGACCTGTTCAACCAAGTAACCATCTTCTTCATAGATAAGTGTATAGTAGCCCTCATGTTCAATCATAAGTAGATTATCTTGCACACTAAATCCATTATTCATATCAGCTTGATTAAGACGATGATTGAAATAATGAAGTATTGTTCTCTGATTCAATGATTGATTGGATGTCTGATTCATGGATTGATAGAAATCTGCCCCTAAGTAAAGAGAGAATATCAAAGTGAGCGCAAACATACCTAATAAAATCCATTGAATCAAAGGATTAATCACGCGTTTCATTGAGAATCCCCCTTCCTAAATACGGTAATATCAGGTCGGATATTGGACGCAAAACTCTTATAACTCACATAATAGAGTCGATTATCCACAATCAATCCATAATTCTCTATTAAATAATCTAACTTAGCCGGATAAAAACCCTCTTGTGCATAACACAAGTTCAAGGATCTTTGAATGGCCATTTCAACTTGTTCCATCTGATATTCAATATTGCGTTGGTTAATCATCTCTGCAATTGGAATACTTGAAACAAGCAGTAATACCGTTAATAGACTAAGTAGCATTCGTTTCATTTTAGAGTCCTAACGTCTGCATTGCTTGTAAGAGTGGAATAATAAGAGCAAGTAGAACAGATCCAACACCGATTGCTAGGATGAATAGTACAAGTGGCTCAATCCGATTAAATACCTTTTCAATCCATTTGTCTGATTCTAATTGTGCTTCTTTACTTACTTGTTTTAATGTATTCTCAAGATTACCTGATTTATAAGCGATACGAATCGAGTTTTGAGTAAAGGATGGATAGATCTTTGATTTTAGTATTAAATCGATAATATTATCATTACTCTCTAACTTAACCTCTTTCAAGTGACGATATAACTCACGCTTAGGCAAATAATCAAATATTAAATCTAACGCAACTTGTTGATTCACACCCGATTCATTCATGATTTCTACTAAATACGTAAAATACGCTAAATCTGCCTTATAAGCGCTCTTCGGAATAATGTTAAGAATCGAATCGATCACATCATTCTTTTCAGGATGATTCATCTTTTGAGCTGAAGTAAAAATTGCCCATATAACAAATAGAACCAAAAGAACTAACCCTACTGTTGAAAAGATATTTAAAATAGATAGTAAAATATTAATCCATACTGGATAAGATCCACCGAGATTAATAAAGATTGATTGAAAGATGGGTAGGATGATTAGACTCAGAACATTCAATATAATGATTAACAAACTAAATAGGATAAATGGCATCGTAAGTAATTCTTTAAGTGCTTCACGAATATTCGATTTACGAGAATAGAAAAGAGATAAATGTTTTAAGATCGATTCTTCCTTACCAATTTGAACCGCAATTTCCAAACTCGAGATTAATAATTGATCAAACTGATTAACCCCAGCTAATGCATTCATCAAATTATGATCCTTCTGATATAGTGTCAAGATAGAAGCGTAATTAATCTCTGAATCTTGTTCAGACAGTAAAATTAATCCTTCTTCAACAGGTAAGCCATTCTCATAAATCATGGCAAACTGTGTGCAGAATACCGCATGAAGTGAATCATTTAGTTTCGTATTTTTCTTCATATCATTTCCTCTTAATAGTAATCCTGATTTTGATATTCTCCATCATATGAACCCATGGAATCAAAAGTAGGATCGACTCTTCCCCATTTGTCTGTTTCAAAATAGACACTTGGATTAATCCAACCTGTATCCTTAATATAAACCTCTACCCAAGCATGATATCCTTGTTTAACATAACCAGTCACAACGCGTGTTGGGATATGTTGAACACGTAACATAGCACTCATAAGTGAAGCATAATCGAAACAAATACCTTTTTCTTCTAAATAGGTTTCATCAATAATCGGTAGGATAAACTTAGTTTGAGCTATTTCAGCTTTATCATAATCGTAATCAATATTTTGGATAATGTATTGATAAATCTCATAAACTCGCTCAATTTCACTATCCGCTTCTTGAGTTAATTCAAATGATTTCATAATCGCTTGTGTTTCTTTATTATAGTTAACGATTTGATTTGGATATAAATAGGCTGTTGTTTCATCAACCAATTCAATATCTATTTTAGTAGAAGCACTAACAACATAAGTGTTCCCATCTTTATTTTTAAGTAGTCGAATTGAGTAGACTCCATCTCCCATTTGAAGCGGAACAATCACATACTCATTCGACACAAGTGTATACGTATAAACTGAATCCCCTAATGATACTTGAGCTTTAAGTTCAGAGTTACTATCAGGTGATAGTACACTGATATAACCATATTCTGCATTAGAATAATCAATCACAAACCCATTCGATTCATAAACTAACTGTCCTGGTTGAGATGGCCATAATATCTCTTCAAAGGTATATTTCTTAGAACTTTCTCCCTCTGTAGGGTACTCTTCAAATACATTTACATTGGAGTTTGAACACGACGCAAGAAAAACAATACTTAATAATATCAAGTAAAACAAACGATTTTTTCGTACATATTTTGTGTTTTTTTGTTGGGTCATATTCTTTTCTTTATTATAGCACAACCATAAAAAAAGAAGCCCGAAGG
>CAYWGS010000039.1:0-12891 GCA_964457525.1 uncultured Erysipelotrichaceae bacterium
ATTGATCACAAAATGAGTGAAGGTAAAAGTGAAGAAGAGGCTGTTAAAGACTTTGGAGATTTAGGTGAATTATCACGTAATATCTTACAAGCGTATAAACTAAATGAACGATACACACAGTCTAATAAATGGGTTGAAATCTTAAAACAAGGTGAAAGTTCAGGCAAAGTACTCTTACATCGTTTTGAAGCGTTCTATTCAAAGATTTCATTATCAGAGGTGTTTAAGTATTTGATTCTGATTATCTTATCCTTTGGATTAGTCGCAATCTTAAAATTACCATTTAGTTTATTTAGAAGTATCTCTCTCTGGTTCTTAGAAATCATATTTGGCTATAACTTTGTGAGTCACTTCGATGGTATATGGACATTTGTAGTCAACGCGATTTATTACTTATGTGCAATTCTACTCATGATGTCTGTCGTTCACTTTGGCCAACAACGTTATATGCATATTACACATGAAAGTCAAAGAATGGATCATGATGATAAAACAGATGATGAAGTCGAAGTTATGGAAGAGAAAGTTGTGGAAGAAAAAGTTGAGAAGGTTAAACCACAAAAGCGTGAAAAACAATCCTTTGGATTCGGTGGATTTGTTAAAAAGCTTGTTAATTTGTTCTACTACATGATTATCTGGTCACTTCGTTTACTTATACTTGCGGTATTGTTCCCTGTACTCATTGGAATTATTGTAGGATTATTCATCTGGGGTATGTTAGTGTTCTTGGTTTTATCAAAAGTTCCACTCATTGGTCTTATGTTTACAAGTGGTATGGGTTTAGTATTTACATTATGTTTATTCTTCATCATCTTTGCGTTTGTCTTTGGAGTAAAACTCAAAACATGGCGTTACTCTAGATTGTTTAGTATTCTACTCATTACCCTTATCCTTGGTGGATTTGGAACAATCTGGTCAATCAATGAATTAACTCAATTTGAATGGGTAGGTAATGAAGATAAACTGATTGAACAAGAATATAAACTAGAAGAACTAGAGAAGATATCACTCATCAATACTTGGTCAGAGTTTGTGATTGATAATACCTTAGAAGATGGAGTTATTATTTGTGCTTTACCAGAATCGAATGATAAAGTAAGTCTTTCTAAAGAAAATTCTAAATTATTGATTTCTGTTGATAATTACTCTGATATGGATGAGATTAACTATATTAGACAAAGTATTATGAATCAGTTTGAAGCACTTAAAGATCGTAAACTAATTATTAACTTTGATGATTCAAGCAATCGAATCATTATACGTGTCAATGATCGAAGTTATAATCAGTTAATGAATGCGATTGATTACAATTAAAAAGCACCTCGGTGCTTTTACTTTTTCTCTAAAAAGATCTTTCGAGTGATAAAGTTAAATACCATGACAATCCCTGCCACAAATACCTTTGCAATCAAGTCATTCATCAAGAATACATCAACAAGGATAAATAAGCTTAATAGGTTTAAGCCTAAACCTAATACACTTAAGGTTGCGAAGATTGCGAACTCATGGGATTTCTTTAAGTCATCCTTCGATTGGAAGACAAATTTCATACTCATCAAGTAATTAAAGATGAGTGAGAGTGTGAATGAGAAGAATCCAGCCACAATATAATAAACAGAAAAGAAGTTCGTTAGAACGTAGTAAATAATAAAATCGAGGACAAACGATAATCCTCCAACAACCACAAACTTAAATATTTGAGCTAATAAATTTTTATTCATATTTTTCACCTCTTGCATTATGTCAAAAAAATGGACATGAGTCAATTTAGCGAGTTCAAATCAATCAAAGTTTTAAACTGTGGTGTATAATAAGACATATGCAAAAAGAATATATAGAAATAAAAGGGGCTCGTGTAAACAACCTCAAAAACATTGACTTAAAAATTCCAAGAGACCAACTTGTTATCATGACTGGATTATCTGGGTCAGGTAAAACATCCTTAGCGTTTGACACAATTTATGCGGAAGGACAACGACGCTATGTGGAATCGTTAAGTGCGTACGCAAGACAGTTTTTAGGTAACACGGAAAAACCGGATGTGGATTTAATTGAAGGTTTATCACCAAGTATTGCGATTGATCAGAAGACAACGTCGAACAATCCAAGATCAACGGTTGGGACAGTCACAGAGATCTATGATTATCTACGTTTGATGTATGCGCGTGTTGGAACACCGTATTGTCCAACACACAATGAACCGATTGTTGCTCAGACAATTAAACAAATGGTTGAACGTGTCATGAAGGAGGAAAATGGGACAAGAGTTCAGATTCTTGCGCCTATTTTACGACGTGAAAAAGGAACCCATAAAGATTTACTTGAGAAGTTAAGAAAAGATGGATTCATTCGTGTCAGAGTGGATGGTGAACTCTTACTTCTAGAAGATGAAATTAAACTCGATAAGAATAAACGACATGATATTGATTTAATTGTGGATCGTATTGTTAAACAGGATGATAGTTCGGGTCGTATTCAAGATTCGCTTGAAATAGCACTTAAGAAAGCAAATGGTTTAGCGGTTGCGTTAACCAAGAATGAAGAAATTCTATTCTCCGCAAACTATGCTTGTCCAAAGTGTGGTTTTTCTGTTGCGGAATTACAACCACGATTATTTAGTTTTAATTCACCATTAGGAGCTTGTGAAACCTGTAAGGGTTTAGGGATGATTCAAATGGTAGATGTGGATTTCTTAATACCCGATCGTAACAAGTCTATCCTACAAGGTGGGATTGTTTATTATAAAAATATTCTAGATACTGAGAATATTGAATGGCAAAACTTTAAAGTTTTATGTGAACATTACAATATTCCGATGAAGACACCGATCAAAGATTTCACCAAGGAACAACTCGATATCGTACTCAATGGTTCAAAAGAAGCGATTCGATATACGATTGAAACACGTTCTGGTAATAAATATTCTAAGTTTGATCGTATTGAAGGGGTTAAAGAAATGATTGAACGTCGCTTTGTGGAAACATCTTCCCCAATGGCACGTGAATGGTACCAATCTTTCATGACGGATAGTGTTTGTCCAACTTGTAATGGATTACGTTTAAATCCAATGGCACTTAGCGTAAAAGTTGGACCTAAGAATATTCAAGAATGGACACAGATGAGTGTTAAAAATGCGCTTGTTTATATGTCTGAATTAGAATTAAAACCTATGCAAAAAGAGATTGCACATCTAGTAGTTAAGGAAATTAATGAACGATTAACTTTCTTAAAAGATGTTGGTTTAGATTATCTTACACTGGATCGTATCGCAGGATCATTATCCGGTGGAGAAGCACAACGTATACGCTTAGCAACTCAAATTGGATCACGCTTAACCGGTGTTTTATATGTCTTGGATGAACCTTCTATTGGTCTACATCAAAGAGATAATATGAAACTCATTAATACCTTAAAGAACATGCGTGATTTAGGGAATACATTGATTGTGGTAGAACACGATGAAGAAACGATGATGGAAAGTGATTACATTATCGATATTGGGCCAGGTGCTGGTGTCCATGGTGGAGAAGTTGTCGCAATGGGAACACCGCAAGAGATTATTGCACATCCGACATCCATTACCGGACAATTCTTATCTGGTTTACTCAAGAATCCAATTCCAGAGAAACGTAGAAAAGGAAATGGTCAGTTTATTAAGATTATTGATGCGTATGAGAATAACTTGAAGAAAGTGAGTGTCAATATTCCTCTTGGAACATTAACGGTTGTGACTGGGGTGAGTGGTAGTGGTAAATCAACGCTTGTTAATGAAGTGTTGGGTAAAACCTTAGCGCATCGTTTAGGTCGTCAAAAGATTAAACCAGGTAAGGCAAAAGCCATCGAAGGTTTAGAAAACATCGATAAGATGATTGAGATTGACCAAGATCCAATTGGACGTACACCACGATCCAATCCAGTAACCTATACAGGTGTCTTTGATGACATTCGTGACTTATTTACTTTAACACCAGAAGCGAAAGCAAGGGGTTATGATAAAGGTCGTTTCTCCTTTAACGTAAAGGGTGGACGATGTGAAATGTGCCAGGGGGATGGTGTAAAACGTATCTCCATGCACTTCTTACCGGATGTCTACGTTCCTTGTGAAGAGTGTGGTGGTAAACGTTATAATGACGAAACCCTACAAGTAACATTCAAAGGGAAGTCAATCTATGATATCTTAGAGATGACCGTAGAAGAAGGTTTAGAATTCTTCTCGAATATT
This sequence comes from uncultured Erysipelotrichaceae bacterium, assembly GCA_964457525.1. GTDB lineage: Bacteria > Bacillota_I > Bacilli_A > Erysipelotrichales > Erysipelotrichaceae > UBA2212. The sequence continues at coordinate 4,223 of CAYWGS010000039.1, forward strand.
CATAAAATTAAACATCGTTTACAAACCTTATCGGATGTTGGTTTAAGTTACATTAAACTAGGTCAATCAGCCACAACCCTCTCAGGTGGTGAAGCACAACGTGTTAAACTTGCCAGTGAGTTACAACGTAAGGCAACAGGTAAGACCTTGTTTATCTTAGATGAACCAACAACAGGGTTACACTCCTATGATGTGGGTAAACTTATTACAGTATTACAACGAATTGTGGATAATGGGGATACCGTTATCGTAATTGAACACAATTTAGATATTATAAAGAATGCCGATTATGTCATTGATCTAGGTCCTGAAGGGGGCGATGAAGGGGGCACACTTGTACAAGCGTCAACACCTGAAGCCCTTGCGAAGAACCCTAAGAGTTATACCGGTCAATACTTGAAGCATCTCTTTGAAAAGGAGTAACCATGGAATTTGAACGCAAAGCTAAGATTTCTGATTTTAAGAAGTTTTTCAATCTGACTCAATTAACTGGGAATGAAGAAGCACTTAATCGCTGGGCAATTGTGCCGGATATTAATCGACCAGGGTTAGAGTTAACGGGTTATTTTGAGCATTCAGAACCTCGTCGTATTATCATCCTAGGCACAAAAGAAATGTCTTATATCGCACAGCTAGATCCTGAGCTTTTGGCTGAGCGACTAGAGCGCTTAACGGATGAATATAGTCCAGCAATCATCATTTCAAAAAGTATGGAATGTCCACCAATTCTAAGAGAAATTGCGGAAAGAAAGAACTTTCCTATCTTCGTTTCGAGTTTACCAACCTATCGATTAATGGTGGATGTGGTCAGTTTTCTTGATGAAAAGCTCTCTCCGACCGATAATATACATGGTGTTTTGCTTAGTATCTATGGTAAGGGTGTCATTATTATGGGAGACTCTGGTGTAGGTAAGAGTGAAACAGCCTTAGAACTCATTCGTAGAGGACATGTATTAGTTGCGGATGATCGTGTAGATGTGACACGTGTTCATAACACGATATTTGGAAGAGCACCTGAGTTGTTAAAGGGTATGCTTGAAATTCGTGGAATTGGTATTATCGATGTAGCTCGTATGTTTGGGGCAAGTTCACATCTCGATAATATCGAAGTTGATTTCATTATTCACTTAGAAAAATGGGATGATCACAAACAATATGAACGAGTTGGCATTGAAGAAGAAGTAACAGAAAAGATATTAGGATTAGATATTCCTAAATCAATTATTCCAGTTCGTGATGGTCGAAACATTGCGGTTCTTGTGGAATCTGCAGTGACCAACTTCAATCTAAAACAACGTGGTATTAATAGTGCTAAAGAATTTGAACAGAGAGTATATGATTTTATAAAGAATCAAAATGAGGAGTAAACAATGGTATTTTTTAAGGATTTATCAAGCTTTGTGGACATTGGTTCATTCAGTATTAAATGGTATGCAGTATTAATCTTAATTGGTGCATTCGCAGCGTATTATGTTATTCAGAAGAACTTAACGAAATTAGGCTATGAATCATCCATGATTGATGATCTATTCTTTGGTAGTTTAGTTTCAGGGATTGTTGGGGCTCGTTTATGGTATGTAGTGTTTTATGATCTTCAATCCTACTTAGCAAACCCAATTTCAATTCTTATGACATGGCAAGGTGGAATGGCCATTCATGGTGGATTATTATTAGGAGCACTCTTTGCTTACTTCTTCTTAAAACGTAAGGGAATTAGTTTCATGCGTTTTGCGGATAATATTGTGCCAAATATATTAATTGCGCAAGCGATTGGTCGTTGGGGCAATTTTATGAACCAAGAAGCTTATGGTAGAGTTGTCGATGAAGCGTACTTTAATCTATTCCCTGCATTTATCAAGAACACCATGTTTATTGATGGTGCCTATCGTGAACCGACATTCTTATACGAAAGTGTATTAAATATCATTGGTTATATTTTGATTGTGTATGTCTTAAAACGATTCTCAGAAAACAAACGTGGAGATTTACTCTATGCTTACTTAATGTGGTATGGAATTTCTCGTTTCTGGGTTGAAGGATTAAGAACCGATAGTTTAATGTTTATGGGTCTTCGTATGGCACAAATAACTTCGATCGTATTCATCGTAATCGGTTTACTTGGTAAACTCGGTGTTTATGATAAATTCATGAAGAAAAAGAAACCTACGATTTTATTTGATTTTGATGGAACACTCGGTGATACTGAACCACTTATCATTGAATCCATGAAGCATACGATTAAACATTATCGTCCAGATGTTGAGATTAGTCGTGAGGATGAAATATCATTCTTAGGACCAACACTATATCAAATCTTAGGAAGATATGTAGATGAAAGTAAGATTGAAGAAGCGGTACAAATTTATCGTGAAAACAATAAGAAACTACATCCTGAATTGATTAAACCGATGCCTAATGCTGTTGAACTGATTCATCGTCTTAAGGAAAAGGGTTATACTTTAGGCCTTGTATCATCGAAGAAAAAAGATATGGTTGAATATGGTGTAAAACTTATTGGACTTGAAAATCAGTTTGAAGTTATTGTTGGATACGATGAAGTTAAGAAACACAAACCAAGTCCTGAAGGAATCTTTATTGCATGTAAACAACTTGGGATTGATCATGATAACTGTATTTATGTTGGGGATACATCTACAGATGTGGAAGCCGCAACAAATGCTGGTTTATACTCTGTTGCATATTTAACGCACCCTGAAAGAAGAGATGCGATTATGCAGGCTAAACCTAACGCAACAATCACAAACTTATTAGAACTAGAAGAACTATTAAAGAAGGATATCACATGGACAAGATCTTTGACCTAGCCATTATTGGCTCTGGTCCAGCAGGAATGACAGCCGCAATCTATGCGAAGCGTGCTGGATTAGATGTAATTATGTTTGAAGGGAGTGCTCCTGGAGGGAAGTTGGTTAAGACATTTGAAATTGACAACTGGCCTGGAGAACCCAATATTAGTGGTGTATCACTTGCGATGAAGATGTATGAACACACAACAAATTTAGAAGTCTATACTGAATATACTAAAGTTATTTCCATTAAAGATGGACGCACCAAAGAATTGCATACGGAAGATGGAAGAGTCTTCCATACCAAAGCGTTAATTCTTGCCTCTGGAACCATTGAGAATATGATGAATATTCCAGGTGAAGAGGCGATGGTTGGTAAAGGTGTTAGCTTCTGTGCAGTCTGTGATGGAGCGTTCTATAAGGAACGTGAAGTTGTGGTCATTGGGGGAGGAAACTCCGCATTAGAAGAAGCGGTTTACTTAACTCAATTTGCTAAGCAAGTAACAATTATCATCCGCCGTGATGTATTTAGAGGAGATTTACAGGCTCAAGAAAGAGCACTTGCGAATCCTAAAATCAAAGTCATTCGTCATCATATCCCTGTTGAAGTAATCCATGATATCAAAGTAACAGGATTAAAGATTCGATCTGTAGTCGATGGTAGTGAACAAGTTGTTCCATGTGATGGTGTATTCCCGTATATAGGTGCTACACCTTCAACTCAATGTATCCTTGATTTAGGTATTACGGATAAAGAAGGCTATATGATTGTGAATGAAAAAATGGAAACAAAAATCCCAGGCATTTATGGAGCCGGGGATGTCGTAGTTAAGCCATTGAGACAAATTGTGACTGCGGTAAATGATGGGGCAATCGCTGCTCAAACCGCATTCCATTATATTAAAGAGCTTGAATAATTTGATTTCTTAAAATAAGTTTGAGATTTGGATCACTTGAGGTGAGATAAAGCTCAAGCTTTTTTAATGGTTGTTCATATTGTATCAATTGGACTAAATGATTGTTTAATGATTCATGACTCTTCTTAGAAATAACATCATCTTTATAGAGTAATGCTTCATCAAGATAAGCTTGATATGATTTATAGATTGACTTAAAATCCTCTAATGTAATTGTATCGATCTGATTAAGAGTATCTTTTAAACTAGGATAGAACTTATTGAGATTATCATCTAAACGCTTTACAGAATAACCAGGCATAAAAGTTAAGTTAACAATAAAGGCAATGAGAGCTCCAAACAAAGAATCGAGTGTTCGATGTAATCCATAGAAGAAAGGTGTTATATTTGGTGCGATATGTACCATAATTGCGATGAATACAAATCCACCGACGGTAATTGAACCTGGCAAATTGAGTTGATTACTAATGAGAATGATGATTAGAATACCAATCCCAGCCAAAATTGGATTGCCTCGATCAATACTTGCGAACAATACACCAATGATCGCACCAATGAAGGTACCAATCACACGATTCTTACCGATGGTGATGGACAAACGTGCTGTACGATCCATTGAAATAATTGCAGTCATTGCGACGAAATAGGGGTACTCTAGTTTTAAGAGTTGTGATAAGAAAATAGATAATGAAACTGCAATTGCTGTTTTAATGGTTCTTAAGCCAATATTAAACGGGATAGTGCGCATATTAAACCTCCATTAACCTAAATTACTTTACGCCTATTTTTTATGCTTTTCAATACGAAATCGAAGAAATTTTACAACACTTGAGGACCACCCGGATGCGTGGTAAAATAAACCCAGAAAGGTGAGTCTATGAAACATCGAATTATATTAGTATCAGGAATGTCGGGTGCAGGGAAAACAACTGCGATGGGAATCCTTGAAGATATGGGTTATCATTGCATGGATCAATTTCCTGTAAAACTTTTACCCAACTTATTAGAAATGATTGCGAAAGAGGATGATACACGGTTTCATAACCTTGCTTTATCCACTAATCTTGTTAATTTTAATGAATTTAAGAATACCTTGGGTGTACTGGATATTGATCTACAAATCCTAATTTTAGAATCCAGTCACCCAGAACTACTAAAACGCTATAAGTTTACACGTCGTACCCATCCAATGTTGTTATCGAATATTGCGACAACCTTAGAAGAAGGTATACAAATTGAACGTGAACGTTTAAATAAACTCAAGGAACAAAACTGTTTAGTTGTCGATACCAGTTTCTTAAATGCGACAGAACTTAAACAAAGATTAAATAAAGTTTTCGCGATCAATAATCGTGCCGCATTCTCTATCAGTTTCATTTCATTCGGTTATAAGAATGGGTTACCAATGGATGCGGATTTATTGTTTGATGTTCGTTTCTTACCAAATCCGTATTGGGAAGAATCCCTACGTACAAAGACTGGAAATGATCAAGAAGTATATGATTATGTTATGACAAACAAAGAAACGCAACGATATCTCAAAAAATTAAAACCTTTTTTAGATTATTCATTTAAACAATACATCAAAGAAGGTAAGAATCACTTTACCGTAGGTATTGGATGTACGGGTGGTATGCATCGTTCTGTGTCTATCGTGAATTGGTTATTTGATGAGTATAGTAAGAAATACAATTGTTTCAAGGAACATCGTGATTTGGAGTAAAACATGAATAAAACGCTAAAAGTTGTGGTCATAGGTGGGGGAACCGGCCAATCAACCATCCTAAGAGGGATCAAACAAATTGATGATATTGATATTACGGCTATTGTGACAGTGGCAGATGATGGAGGTAGTACAGGACGTCTAAGACGAGCGTATCATATCCCGGCAATGGGTGATATTCGTAATGTCATGATTGCCTTATCTGAGAGTGAAACACTATTCTCAACATTGATGAGTTATCGTTTTGAGAAGGATGATTTAGCTGATTTAAATGCAGTAAATGAACTCGAAGGACATAACCTGGGAAATATTATTTTAACTGCGCTTACAAAGAAAACAGGTAGTTTCATGGATGCCGTCACAACCATCTCAAAAGTCCTTAATGTAAAAGGAGATATCGTTCCTTCTACACATCAGGTAGTACGACTCATCGCACGCATGGAAGATGGAACGATTGTTCAAGGGGAAAGCAATATCCCAAAAAGTCGTCACCGTATCCAAGAAGTGTATTATGATGAAAAAGTTGTAGGAAGTCATGAGGCTGTAAAAGCAATCGAGAAAGCAGACTTTATTATTTTTGGTATTGGAAGTGTCTATACCAGTATTTGTCCAAATTTAATCATTCCTGAGATTCAGAAAGCATTGAAACGCAATCAAGGGAAGAAAATATATATTGCCAATGCGATGACCCAAGCTGGAGAAACAGATGGTTATAGTGTTGAAGATCATGTTCATGCGATCGAAAAACATGCCAACATTAAGTTGGACATTGTAATATCTGCCAATGATGAAATACCATTTGAAATATTACAACGTTATGTTGTGGAAGAAGCATTTCCTGTACATATACAAGAAAAGAAACATGATTATCAATTGATGAAACGTAAATTATTAACCTTTGAATCAAAACGAGTTCGACATGATCCTGAAAGAATACGGTCAGTTATCGAAGAAATTATTAGGAAGAAATCATAAAATGTCATTTACACAAGAAGTTAAGCATGAAGTAGCGAACACTGAGTTAGGCTTATGTTGTCAAAAAGCTGAAACAGCTGCCTTAATTCAATTAAGCTCTTCCATGGTTATCAAAAACCACAAATTTGAACTATCTATTAAAACCGAAAATGCGACGACGGCAAAACGGGTTTTTAAGTTGATGAAGGAACAATTTCAAGCTGAGATGAAGCTTTCTGTTATGAAAAAGATGAACTTGAAGAAAAACAATATCTACGAGATTCAAGTTTTAGACAAAACAACAGAAATTTTAACAGATCTTGGATTATGGAATGCTTCTGGATTTACCAGTCATCCAAGTAAAGCGATCGTTCGTAAAGAGTGTTGTGCTAGAGCGTACTTAGCAGGTGCTTTCTTAGCAGCTGGAAGTATCAACTCACCTAAGAAATCAAATTACCATTGCGAAATTGTGACACAAGATGTGGAGCATGCACAATACATTCAAACCATTATGAATCGTTTTGATTTAGGAGCGAAGTATATCATTCGTCGAAATCAACACGTTGTTTATCTAAAAGCATCTGAGAAAATATCTGATTTCTTACGTATGATACAAGCCAATAATGCGGTTCTTGATTTTGAAGATATTCGTATTCAACGCGATTTCCACAACAATCTTACTCGATTAGATAATTGTGAAGTTGCGAATGTCATGAAGACAATGGCAGCTGCTAAGGATCAATTAGATGTGATTAATCGTTTAATGGATCAAGGGGAATTTGAGACATTAGACCCTAAAATAAAGATTGTGGCAGAGTTAAGATTAAGTCATCCAGAGGCTAGTTTAAATGAGTTATGTGAGAAATATGAGATAGAAACGGGTAAACCAATTAGTAAATCTGGAATGAAACATCGACTAGCAAAATTGATTACGCTATAGATGTTTTTTTCTTTTTTTATCAAAATGTGTCTAAATTTTCACTTTAATATTCGGAAATAAGGTTTTTTGAAACAAAAATGTTTGTTATAATGACCTCACGACTAAAAAGGATATGTATACATGAACCAGAAATTAGTAAAACTAGGGATTGTGCTAATGAGTGCAACAGGACTCATCGCCACAACAAACCTAACAACCTTAAATACAAGTGCATTGTTTGAAACCAATAAGGTTGATGCTTACGAGCTGATCGTAGATGGTGAGACATGGTTTATCTTAGAAGACATCCAACAAATCACTAAGATACTCGATCAATTTAAAGCCAAAATGACTCCCAATATATCAGAGAATATAAAAGTTAGAAGTGTAGATTTTGTACAAGATGTGGAAATTGTGCCAGTTAAGGTGGATAAGAAACAACTTGGAAATATTGATAATCTAAGTCGAAAACTGAATTATCCAATTCAAGCTCAAGATGTCTATGTTGTTCAAGAAGGGGATAGTACTTGGAAAATCGCAAATACACTTAATATCCCTTTAGAAGAAATTGAACGAATGAATCCAGATGTACAACTCGATAAATTATGGCCAAATGATGAACTTGTTATATCGGCTGTGCGATATCATTTGGATGTTAAGGTTTCATTGGAATCAACCGTTCAAGAAGTGATTCGATATACAACGAACACAACCAAAGACGCAAGTCTAAGTCAAAATACAAAGAAGACGATTAAAGCAGGGGTAGATGGATTAAAACAAGTTACCTACTTATTTGATTACGTTAATGGGGTTGAAAAAGAAAATACTATTTTAAATGAAATCGTACTATTGGAACCTGTTACTGCAGAAGTAGTGGTAGGTTCTAAACCACTTACATTAAGATCATCTGGAACCAATTTTGGAGTAACTACAGGTACATTATCCAGTGATTATGGGTGGAGAACACATCCTATTACTGGTAGACGTTCATTCCACGATGGTATTGATATTGCGAACCAAGTTGGTACATCCATTAATGCATATGCGGATGGAACCGTTACTAAAACAGCTTGGACGGATAGTTATGGAAATTATATTGTGATTGATCATGGCGGAGGACTTGAAACCTACTACATTCATTTATCTGGATTTGATGTTTCCGTTGGAGATTCAGTCACAACCGGTCAATTAATAGGAAGAATGGGTAAAACAGGATCCGCAACTGGAAGTCATCTACAATTTGAGATTCGACTTAATGGTCAACCTCAAAACCCTTGGGATTATCTATAAAAACAAAGAGGCTGTAACGAATAAACAGCTTTGAATAGAATACAAATGAAAAGGTCCAG
>CAYWGS010000040.1:0-12571 GCA_964457525.1 uncultured Erysipelotrichaceae bacterium
GGACATGGAAGTTCTCCTGTTAATGAAGGTTTGGTCACTAACATTTTACTGGATGGACTTCCCATATTCAAAGACCTTCGTCCTCTTAGTTTGGTGGACGTTTACACATAATATTTTATACTCTCCCCTTAGCATATCGTTCTTTAATAATCTCTAAAGATTTATTAACAGAAATCTCTTTAGAGTTCTTTGAATGAACAATTGTTTTGACTGCCCATATAACTAAGATAAATAAAGCCACTATCACAAGAACTCTAAATGTCATTCCTATCCACATATATCCGCTTCCCATATGTGAACCAAATTGAGAATAACGATCAAATCCTGATCCAAATTGTGAATATTGGTCAAATCCATTAAAATAGCCTCGCATCATCGCATAACCCTTCTTTCTAGCTTTGCTTAAGCAAAGTATAGAATTTAATTATGTCGAAAGTGTGACGAAACTATTGTATTTGCATGACATTTTGAATCGCGTATGCCACTCCATCTTCTTCATTACTCAAACTAATAAACTGAGCTCTAGATTTAATGTAATCATCGGATTGACCCATCGCAACACCTAATCCTGCGAATTCAATCATACTTAAATCGTTGTAGTTATCGCCTATTGCCATAACGTCTTTTACATCAATATTTAATGTTTTAGATAGATAATCTAAACTAGATCCTTTATTGGTATCCTTAACAATAATCTCTAAATAAAATGGTGCAGATTTCACAAAATCAACTTGACCTAAAAAGGGTTCTTTTATTAATTCAAGATATTGATCAATGATTGCTGGTTCAGCACTTAATAAGATCTTATTGGGTTGATAATCTAAGAAATCAACGAGCGAATCTACTACAACCAAGTTCATGTGATTCATATCTGCTTCGCCTTGAACATGATATCCATTCGGATTCTCAACGATCAAGTCTTTCTTACGACTCAGGATTGCGGATACTGGAAATTGTTTTACATGTTTTAGAATCGATTGTGCTAATTCTAATTCAATCGTTCTTTCAAATAGAATTGAATAATCTTCTGATTTCGCAACAACAGCACCATTAAAGCCCATTAAATAATGATTCTTTGGATTAATCTCTAATTGCTTAAACACATCAAAAAGACCACTTAAGGGTCTTCCAGATGCGAGTGCGATTTGTACTCCTTGATCAACAGCTTTTTGGATAACTTCTTTATTCTTTTGACTTAATTCATGTTTACTATTTAATAATGTTCCATCGACATCGATGGCAATAAGTTTAATCATTTTACCTCTTCTAGCGAAGAATTTGTTGGCCAGAAGCCAAATAAATCTCGTACCATTCTTCAAGTTCCAGATTTATTTGTAACGCATTTATGGCATTTTGTAAACGAGAAATTTTTTGCGAACCACAAATCACCATTCCTTTGACTGGATGTTTAAGTAACCAAGCATAAACAATGGTATCTGTACTGGTTTGATACTTGTTTGCGATTCGTTCTAAGACACGTCGTAAATTAACAACATTCTCATCATTTGATGTAAAGATATTCCCTCCATTTAAAGGCGACCAAAACATGGGATGAACATTGTATTTCTGTAATACATCCATCATTCCTGAATTGAAATGTTCGAACTGCAGAGGGGATACTTCTATTTGATTCGTGACACACTGATCATTGCTTAGTGTATGAAATGCATCAAACTTAAATGGATCATAGTTACATACACCATAGGATCTAATACACCCTTCCGTAATTAACTCATCAAATGCACGAACCGCATCCGCATGATTAAAGAAAGGATCTTCACGATGAATTAAATAGACATCGATATAAGTTGTATTTAGTTTCTTTAGACTTGAGTAACAAGATGATTTAATCTTCTCATAGGATGTCTCATAATGCTTGATGATGTAAGGTTTATTTGGGTTAAGTTTATTAATCCCTGTTTTCGTAATAATCTGTATTTTTGATCTAAAACTTGGATCTAGAGCTAATGCTTGACCCAATAAAGTTTCACTCTGATAATTGCCATAAATCTCAGCCGTATCAAAACTTGTAACTCCAAGTTCAACACATTGCTTCATGAAATCAAGTAAGTCTTGTGGGCTAAAATCCCAGGTATGTAAACGCCAGAAACCTTGAATAATACGCGATAACTTTACATGATTATTTAATTGAATAATTTCCATAACTCCTCCTTATGAAAAAAGTGTACTCTCGTACACTTATTACTTCTTAGATAAATACTTACGAATATCAATCGCAACAGCCATTACGATAACGAATCTGTTGTATGACTAAGTAGTTTCGTATATGTTCGATTTCATCCTTTAGTTCAACTAGATTCATTTCACTCGAAATACTCATTCTAAAGAATTTAGATAAGGCAATAATCGCTAGTTCTACATCCTTATTACGATTGTTCTCACTCAATGCGACAATAGAATCTAACGTGTTGTATAAGAAGTGTGGATTGATTTGATTCTGCAGTGCGATAAAATGTGTCTTACGTTTTTCATTCTGTTCATCTAGAACCTTTATCATCAACTCTTTAACTTTATCAGACATATTGTTAAAGGCATCCGCTAATAACAATACTTCTTTTTGACCTTCCACATGTACGCGTGTATCAAAATCACCTTGTTCAATTAAGGTAATATGCTTCTTTAATTTATTCATTGGATTTGTTATACGACGAGAGAAGATATAGGATGTTATCGCAACCGCAATCAATGTACCTAAGAAGATAAAGATCATTTGAATCAAGATCTCTGTTTTCATTGTGACGATTTCATTGACGTTAATAAATGTCGCAATCTTCCAACGTGTATCTTTAATCGTATTGACATTGACATACATGTTTAGATCATTCAATTTAACAAGTTTTCCACCTAAGACGATACTCTGTGCAATGATTGCACTATCACATACACGACTCGTACATTCTGGATTAGATGAATAGATCAAGCCATTTGTTTGATCGGTTATGATAATATGACCTGCTTCTCCTAAGTTTGTTTGTGCCGCAAGTGTTTTAAAGTTACTGGTATTAATATCAATCATTAATACCCCATTCACTGTTTCGTTATTCTTTATGTATTGTACCGATTTAGAGATTGTGACTACTTCATCGGTCCCATTTAACACAATGTTCTCGGTATGAAGTCCACTGAAATGATGGATATCTACCATCTGCATTGCTTGCTTAAACCAATCAATATCCGCAATTCGAGGATTTATTCCATTACTAATACTGCTTGATACAACTTGGCCATATTCACTGAGTAAGGCTACACTACGAATGTTTTTTTCAATATTGGTTGTTGCGACAAACAATCGATTTAATTCTTCTATATTCCCTTTCTCTGTATATTCCACAATATATCCCTGTAATGAGTTTGAAATATCAATCACATTACTAAGGTAGTTCTCATAATTCATGATGACTTGTTTATTGATTTCTTTAGACGTAGATTCAATCAATTTATCGGTACGTGTAAAAATGATTTGGTTGGTTGTTACGGTTGCCAACATCAAAATCGCTCCTACAATCGCAATAGAAATGATAAAAATCATTTGTCCTATCGATAAATCAGTCAACTTTTTGATCATTACGATACTCCTTCGGTGAGGTTCCTGTATATTTCTTGAAGCTATAACTAAAGTAGTACACATCGTTATAACCCACTAAGGTAGCGATTTCATAGATTTTCGCATGACTAAACTTCAAAAGTTCTTTTGCCTTTTCCATGCGTAATTTAACTAAATATTTGTTAAAACTCGTATCAAGCATCTTTTTAAATAAAGTACTTAGGTAAGAAATACTAATGCCCAACTCATCGCATACTGTATCCATACTCATGAGTGGATCCGCATAGTTATTTTGTAAGAAAAGTACTGCTTCTTCTAAGACCTGATTTGCGGAAGTTTGTGATTTATGAATATTGAGTTCTCGAATATCGAATACGAGTTTCTTAAGGTATTCAAACATCGAGGATAATTGAGTAAAACTGGATAGTTTCTCAAATAGATCGGTCTCAACTAAATCACTCAGTTCAACATGTAAACTGTTCGCAAATTCAATAAAGATGTGTGCTAGGTTCACTAAGTAATATTGTTTATTGAGCAAATAATCCTCAGAAATATCATTATTCTTTATCAAGTTCGCAAATAAGGTATCGACTTCTTGTTTAGATCCAAATTTAATGGTGTAACTAATATCATCGATTTCTTCTTTGGTTAACTTTAAATCAACCCGTTTACGTGTAGCGATATCCTTATAATATATAATGGTTCCAATGTTTAAATAATTACTATAGGATAATGCTTTCTTAGCTTGTAAAACACTATTTGAGAAGAGTTTAAAGTCATTGAATGTTTCAGATACACCAATTAATACTCGGATATTTGAGAATTGTTTCTTCGTTAAAATGACGTCATATAATCTTGTTTCGATGACTTTTACATCATCGGTATCTTGATGGATGACGAAAATCAGTCCAAATCCACTATTGATGTAATATATCTTATATTCTGAGAACTTCTTCTTAAGTAAATTGAGTAAGAAGATGCGTAAATATTCGATCTCTAAGAAATCAGAATCTGAATCAATTTCTATAATTCCAACCGTAAAATATCCTTTGGTTAAATCAATATCAAAGATCTTGAATCGTTGTAAATCCGAATCATTGATACTGGAGTAATGTAAAAGTGTATTAAACTGATTCTCAATCAATGCGGGTAAATTCTCTTTATAGATATCATCCAATCGACCTTGATTAAAGACTGCTTGGTATTCTTCATCCAATCGGTTTTTAAGTTTATTTAAGAAGTGTACAATTTCTTCTTCTGTGATGGGTTTGGATAAATAGCTCACCACATCCAGTTCTATTGCCTCTTTTGCATATGCAAATTCATCGTATCCGGAAATGAATGCGATTTTCGTTTTGGGATGTTCCGTGCGGATGATATTTGCTAATTGAATCCCATCGACGAATGGCATACGAATATCCGTAATCACCACATCGGGTTTAAGACGTTCGATGAAATCAATCGCGTCATAACCATTGGAGGCTTGTCCAATGATTTCGAATCCCATATCGGTTGGGATTTTAGATATAATACGTTTTCTGACTTCTTCTTCGTCATCAACGAGTACAATCGTATAATCTTTTTTCATTTGTTCTTCCATTTCATTAACTCTTCTAAGCGCTATCATTCTTATTATAAGCGAAGTTAAAAGTTTAGCGTACAATTCCATGAAGATTGTTAATTATTCTATCTTTTTTATGTTTTTTTACAAATTTTGTTTAGAATGATAATGATATACTTTAATCGGAGAACACTATGATAACGATTACAACTTATAACGATAACGAGACTATTAAGCTTTTTACTTTAGAGAATGAAGGATTGAAAGTAGTGATATCACAATATGGGGCAATGATTAAATCTATTTTTGTGAAATCACTTCAAAGAGAAACCGTTTGTGGTTTGAACACTTACAAAGATGATTTGGAACAAACTTCGTACTTAGGTTCCGCCATTGGACGTGTAGGAAATCGAATTGCATATGGTAAGTTTAGTTTAAATGATAAGGAATATCATCTTCCGATCAATAATGGGCATCATCATTTACATGGTGGGTTAAAAGGCTTTGATAAACAAGTTTTTGAGTATCAAATTTTGGATGATAAACTCATAATGACGTATACCTCTAAGGATGGTGAAGAAGGCTATCCTGGTAATTGTACTTTAACATTGACTTATCACTTGGAAGAATCTTCCCTTGTGTTAGAAACATCAGGTGTGTGTGACCAAGATACCTTGTTTGATCCAACGCAACATACCTACTTCAATTTGAATGAAAGTAAATCACCGATTTTGAATCATCACCTTAAATTGAACAGTGAGTTTATGTATTGTATCGACGAAAGTGGTGTTACCTATAATAAGGTTCTAAATACGAATGATACATTATTTGATTTTTCTAAGAGTAAACTCATTTCTGAGTGTTTAAGTGGATCACATATTCAGTTGGAACGAAACCTTGGAGTTGATAATTACTTCCTTAAGAAAGATCAAACCAATCCATTTATGGTTGAAATGCGTGTGAATGATTTGGTCTTAAGTATTTATACAACGCATCCTGGTGCACATGTCTATACAGGTAATTATTTAGAACCGCTTAATAATGGGTCTTTCTATCCTTTCTTTGTTAAGAATGGGGGAATCTGTTTTGAAACCCAACATGTTCCAAACAGTATTAACTTTGATCACTCTTTAGCACCAATCTTAAAAGCAAATCAAACGGTCACATCACGTACCGTCTATCACTATAAAAAAGGAGAAACACATGGAAATCACAACATTTAAAGAATGGGTTTGGACAGAATCATTTGAATCAAAATTAGAACATTTATACGGTCCTGATCAAATCGAGAAACAACGTATTCGTTATTTACACCTACTTAGTCGCTTCCAAGAAGTCTTTCCTGAATCAAAGGATTTTGATGTATTCAGTGCATCTGGTCGTATTGAAGTCGGTGGAAATCATACCGATCATCAATTAGGACGTGTACTTGCGATGGCAGTTGATTTGGATAGTGTTGCGTTTGTTCGTAAGAATAATGACAATATAATTCGTCTAGTTTCTAAGGACTATGAAATTGCGCCAATTGAACTCTCTGATTTAAGCATTCATGAAGATGAATACTATACAACCATGGGGATTATTCGTGGTTTAGCCCATTACTTCCATGAAATTCATGGAACTGTAGGTGGATTCGATGCCTATGTTGAAAGTAATGTATTCTCTGGATCTGGTTTATCTTCATCCGCTTCAATTGAAGTGCTCATCGCGAAAATCTTAGATGAGTATTATGGATCTAATAAAATGATGGTCAGTGATTATGCGATTATCTCTCAAAAAGCTGAGAATAATTATTTCAATAAACCATGTGGATTAATGGATCAAATGGTAATTGCGCATGGTGGTTTCTGTGCGATTGATTTCTATGATAAAGATCATCCTATTGTAAATAAAGTGGATGCTCATGGCATGTTTGATTCGATGGATATCTGTTTGGTTCAAAGTGGTGGATCGCATGCGGATTTATCGGAAGATTATGCCGAAATCTTTAGAGATTGTAAGGCATTGTCTCAATATTTCAATCAATCCTATTTATCTCGGGTTAAGTTTGATGATTTCTATGCTTCACTTCCTGATTTAAATCAAAAGTTTGATACTCGTGTCATCTTACGTGGTTATCATTTCTTCAAGGAAAATAATCGTGTATTGGATTTAATGGATTCATTGAATAAACATGATTTAGAAACATTCTTACATCATATTCTTGCGTCTGGTAATTCTTCTTATCATTACCTACAAAATGTATTGAACAAACATGACACTAAACAAGGACTTGCATTAGCGCTTATGATGGCTGAGAATCATTTAACCGATAAAGGTGCATGGCGTGTTCATGGGGGTGGATTTGCAGGGACCATCTTGATGTTTGTGCCTAAGACTCTAACTTCTACACTTAAATCATCGTTTGAAAAGGTCTTTGGAGAAGGCAGTTTCATACAGATTCGTTTAAGAGAAGACGGTGTTATTCGTGTATTATAGACCTTTCACAGGTCTTTTTTATTATAATTAAGGATGAGGTACAAATATGGAAAGTAAAGTTGTCGTCATAACAGGCGCAAGTCGTGGTATTGGACTTGGAATTGCTCAAGCGTTTATCCGTGAAGGTGAGATTGTGTTTTCAATGGATAAAGATAGATATGAGGGAGATTTACCTATTAATCAATTCATTGGGGATGTGGCTGATCGATATGATCGAGAGATGTTTGTGAACTTTGTGTTATCGTATGTCAATCATGTAGATGTGTTTATTCATAATGCGATGGAATCGAGTCATGGGATATTAAGTCCTCTTGATTTAGATCAGTTTGAACGTATCTTATCCATTGGGATTACAGCACCCTATCATTTAGTTGCGTTACTAAAAGAACATATGCCAATCGGTTCTTCTATGATTAATATTGTTTCAACACGTGCTTTTCAATCTCAAAAGAATACAGAAGCGTATAGTAGTGCTAAAGGTGGATTATCGAGTTTAACACATGCCTTAGCGAATAGTTTATCCCCTACCATTCGGGTGAATGCAATTGCGCCTGGATGGATAGATACTCATGATTCAGACTTATCCAATGAAGATCAAACGCAACATCTTACCCATTCTGTTGGGGATGTGAATGATATCGCAGAGATGGCTTTATTCTTATCTAGTCCTAAGGCGAAGTTTATTACTGCACAGACCTTTGTGGTAGATGGTGGTATGAGTAAACGTATGATTTATCATAATGATGAAGGATGGACCTATCATTCTGAATGAACCATTGTTTCAAGATATTAGTTCAAAAACTTTGATTATTGAAATAAGAAACCAAAATACTGAAAGGGCTTGAATGCACTTTTTGATTGAAGCATAATGATACCGAAAGCGGAGGTCACACATGAAAATTGTTACGATTGGTGGCGGTAGTAGTTATACCCCAGAACTTATTGAAGGATTTATCTTACGCAAACATGAATTACCAATTTCCGAGATTTGGTTAGTAGACGTAGAAGAAGGAAAAGAAAAATTAGAAATCGTTGGAGCTATGGCTCAACGTATGGTTAAAGCTGCTGGTTTAGATTGGAAAGTTAATCTTACATTAAACCGTAGAGAAGCTTTAAAAGATGCGGACTTTGTCACAACTCAGTTCCGTGTTGGATTATTAGATGCTCGTATTCGTGATGAAAGAATTCCTCTAAGCTATGGCTTTATTGGTCAAGAAACCAATGGGGCTGGTGGTATGATGAAGGCTTTACGTACGATTCCTGTTATCTTAGACATCATTAAAGACATGAAAGAATTATGTCCTAATGCATGGTTGGTTAACTTCACTAATCCAAGTGGTATCGTAACTGAAGCTGCGATCAAAGTCGGTGGATGGAAACGTACGATTGGTTTATGTAATGTGCCTATTGGTCATATTGCGTCATCTAATGCGGTTATGGGTTTCTCTGAATTTGATACAACATTATTCTATAAATTTGCTGGTTTAAATCATTTCCATTGGCATAAAGTATGGGATAAGGCTGGTAATGAAATTACCGATTATCTCATTGAACAAGTTTATAATCCAGAAAACAAAGCTAAATACGAAGGTATGAAGAATATCCGTAACTTACCTTTCAGTTATGAACAAATCAAACATTTAGGTATCTTACCTTGTGGTTATCACCGTTATTACTACATCCAAGAAGATATGTTAAATGAAGAATTAGAGGCGTTTGAAAATCATACAACTCGTGCAGAAACGGTTAAGAAAACAGAAGCTGAATTGTTTGAACTATACAAAGATCCTAAACTAGACTACAAACCTGAACAATTAACTAAGCGTGGTGGTACGCACTACTCTGATGCGGCTTGTGAAGTTATTGCGTCTATCGTTAATAATAAGAAGACTCAAATGGTTGTAAGTACACAAAACAATGGGGCAATCTCTGATCTACCTTACGATAGTATCGTTGAAATCTCTGCTCTAATCACTTCTCACGGTGCAGAACCTCTAAACTGGGGTTCATTCAAACCTGCAGCTCGTGGTGTATTACAAATCCAAAAAGCGATGGAAGAAGTTATCATTGAAGCAGCTGTTACTGGTGATTATGGTGCAGCTCTACATGCCTTCACGATTAACCCACTTATCTCTGGTGGTGCTAAAGCTAAGGCTATGTTGGATGAAATGCTTGTGGCGAATAAAGACTATTTACCTCAATTCAAATCTGTTATTGCGGAATTAGAGGCAAATGGTGTCGTTTATCACAAGAAATAATGAATCTAAGAACTAAGCAAAAACTTAGTTCTTTTTTTATTCATGGTATGATAGTGATGTTAGGAGAGATTTATGAAATTCATTAAAACATTCATTTTAATACTATTTGTCGCACTCATTGCGCTTGGTGGATATGCGTTTTATGACTATCAAAACGTTTTAAAGAAAGAAGCACCGATTCAAACAATTTCTTTTAACCAACAAGAAATTAGTTTTCAATCTGCGACAGTTCAAGATTCAATCTTGTTTGGTTTATATCCAATTAAACAAGAATATATTTATGAGACAATACCTACACTTGAGACTCAAAACATCGTAAACGAGTTAAATCTATTGCCTCAGGATGAAGTCATCATTACAGATCCAAATAATCAGATTGAAAATACAGTCGGTTTAAATCAAATCAATTTAGAAAATAATGGTTTATATCATATTCAAGTCAATCGAACCATCGATCAAACGAGTTATATCTTTAGTTTCAATGTTCAAGTTGATACTCATCCCATCATATCCATTAGTAATCAAAATCCTGTTCAAGGGGAATTACTGATAGTAGAGATTGATAATATCCCTTTAAATAGTCAAATAGAGATTACGAATCACTTTAGACCTTCCGCAATCAGTCAAAAAGACTATAAAGCTCGCTTTTATCTACCAATGGCTTATCGTGAAGCCGCAAAAGTCTACCCATTAACCCTTAGTATTAATGGACAAGAATACAATTATGAACTTGATGTAAATACCTATGAATTCAAAGAAATACACTTTACGGTTCAACAGACAGTTGTAAGTAGTACAGTGGGCAATAATGATGCGGTCATTCAGTATCGTGAAACCATCTACCCTCTATATGAAACATTCGAGACAGAAGAGTATTGGGAAGGCAATTTCATCAATCCTGTTGAAGGAGCACGTATGTCTTCTACCTTTGGTGAAATGCGTTTTGTGAACAATGCAAAAACACCAACACGTCATGCAGGTATTGATTATGCGATTGCTTGTGGTACTGAAGTTCTTGCCTCAAATGCAGGTAAAGTTGAGTACGCTGGATTCCTAACGATGATTGGAAACACCATCGTCATTGATCATGGCCTTGGTTTAAAAACATTCTATGAACACATGGAAGATATAACCATTACTCAAGGTGATATGGTTGAGAAAGGTCAATTGATAGGTCATGTTGGAACGACTGGTTATTCTACGGGTTGTCATCTACATTTTCAAGCGATGGTTAAGAATCAATCGATTAATCCAGAATTCTTGTATATGATTGATAATTAATGAAAGATTAACGAAAAAAGGTTTATACTAATAACTAAATATTCAAAGTTTATGAGTCACAAACAATGTTTGTGGCTCTCGTACTATAGGAGAATTGTATGACCTTTAATCCCTTTTTGGCTCATGAGAATCACTTAATGATTGGATCCTATAAGGTATCTGATTTAGCGAATAAATATCAAACCCCTCTCTTTATCATGGATGAATCGTTGATTCGTTCTAAGATGAGATATTTTAAAGACCTCTTTCAATCTCCTTACTGTGAGAGTCAAGTTATCTATGCCTCTAAGGCATTTCTTAATCTTGCGATGTGTCAGTTGGTGAAAGAAGAAGGTCTTTTTTTAGATGTGGTGAGTGGTGGAGAACTCTACACAGCACATAAAGCGGACTTTCCTATGTCGCATATCCTTTTCCATGGAAATAATAAATCGATTGAAGAACTTCAAATGGCGATTGAATATGGTGTTGGAAGGATTGTGGTTGATAATCCAACAGAACTAAATAATTTAATTCAACTGATTCCAAATGGAAAATTCGTATCCATTTTATTACGAGTTAATCCTGGGATTGAGGCACATACCCATGAATATATTGCGACCAGTAAACATGATTCTAAGTTTGGAGTCAGTATTTTTGATTCATCCACGATTGATTTAATAAAGTTATGTGTGAATGAACCAAAGATTCTATTCAAAGGTCTACATGCGCATATTGGTTCACAAATCTTAGATGGAACATCGTTTGTGAAAGAGATGAATATACTACTCGATTATGTACATCAATTACATAATGTTGGGATAACTGTGGATGAAATCAATATGGGGGGTGGATTTGGGGTTTCGTATACAAAGGATGATGTCGAGATGGATTTGGCTACTACCCTTCCAAAAATACTTGAATATGTAGGACAACGAAGTCAAGAACTTGGATTAAAGTGTCCTAAAATATTCATTGAACCCGGACGTTCTATTGTCGCAAATGCTGGGATAACTGTTTATAATGTGGGTTCAGTAAAGACAACTCACAGCCAAAAGAAGTTTGTGTTTGTGGATGGGTCCATGGCAGATCATATCCGAACAGCGCTTTATCAAGCACAGTATGAAGCGGATTTGGTGGATCGTATGGATGAAGAAAAGACACATCATTATACGATTGCAGGTAAGGCTTGTGAATCTGGAGATATCTTAATTCATGATTGTGTTTTACCTGAAGTAAGGGAAAATGATTATTTAGTTGTTTATTCAACTGGGGCTTATCATTACTCGATGAGTTCAAATTATAATCGTTTACAGAAACCTGCTGTTATATTTGTGAATCATGATGCTGTACGGCTAGTGTCTAAACGAGAAACATATAATGATCTTTTAAGGAATGATTGTTTATAGGCTTGTTTAATGAAATAACTCGATAAATATCATTTTTTAATGC
>CAYWGS010000041.1:0-12182 GCA_964457525.1 uncultured Erysipelotrichaceae bacterium
ATTTTATTATAGTCAAATTTAGCTTGATAAACAATTTAGATTAACGATATAAAACATTTTTAACAACTTCAGTTAAAGGTTTAATAAATGGCAAATCATATTCTTGATAATCCCAACCTCTTTGTGCAGCAACAACAATCAATGCAAGCTCAACTATCGCAACAACCCAGAATAGTGGACTAAGCAATGGAATAAAATAAATCACTACAGTAAGAATAATATTGAAAAAGAATAAAGATATGGCTTGAATTGCATGTTGCTTAACTAAAGCACTATCCTTCTCAACAAAAAATATAATAAATGGAATCGAGAACGATAAGAAAGATAACGAATCAATTAAACTTAAGAAAAAAGCACCAAACCATACAATCAATATAACGATATTCGCATTGATTCCAAATGATGACTTATGTGGGCTATGTTTTACTCTTTTCATATAATCCTCCTTAACTTCACTATACATAAAAGAGAATGAAATCACAATAAAAAAGAACCTATTGTTGAATAGGTTCTAACTGTTGAACAAAGCTTAAAAAATCATCATAGGATCCTGAATAATTTACATATTCAGGAATATCTTCATTTTGAATAATATGGTTTGTGATTAAGTACGATTTCATACCAATTTTAGACACGATCATATCCTCTCGAATGTCATTCCCTACCATCAAACACTCAGTAACATTTAAACGCAAATCAGATAATATTTCTTCATAGAACTTAATTTGTGGTTTACAGAAATGATTCTTTTCAAAGGACGTAACATACTCAAAATCATTTCGATCACAACCTGTCCATTCAATTCGTTTCTCAATCGCTATCTTTGGAAACATTGGATTTGTCGCAATTACACAGCGATATCCTTTTTCTTTCAGTAATTTTACTGATTTTTGAATAGATTCATTCGGTGTTACAGCCAGTTTTATTTGATCAAATTCATTTAAATAGAAACGATCAAACCGTTCTTGCATCCAAGTTATATCCTCTTGGACAATTTCTTTTAATGCATCCATGAATACTTCCTCATTTGTTTTTGAACTCGTATCCATAACCATTTGTTTGGTTGCAGACCAAATAATCTTTATAAATTCTTTAGGTTCAAAGCGATCGATAAAATATGAGGATAAACCTTTGAAATAGATTGCTTCAAAAGCTTCACCATCAATCGGTAATAATGTTCCATCCAAATCAAATAAAACGGTTGTTAAACTACTCATTTGTCTTTCCCTCATTCAATAAATCAATTACATAGTTTGGTAATGCAAATGCACCCACATGCACTTTATCATTGTAGTACTTTGTTTTTAATTCAAGTGATTTCCATGCATCTTTCTCAAAATCATTGATTGGATGTAAAACTTTGCTCGCAAAGCCAAACAACCAATGACCAGATGCATACGTAGGAATAAACGCTTGATAGACTTCCGCAATCGGAAAAGTTTCTACAATACGTTTATGTGCTCGTTGCATATTCTTTTGATAATGATCATAGAAAGGACTCTCATGTTGGTTTACAAGAATACCCTTTTCATTTAAAGCAGAATAACAATCTTGATAGAAACTACGTGTAAATAATCCTTCACCCGGTCCAAATGGATCCGTAGAATCGACAATAATTAAATCATATTCATTCTTTCTCTTAGCAACAAACTTTAATCCATCCTCAAAGTAAAGATGAACTCTAGAATCTCTAAGCTTATGTGCAGAAATTGGGAAGTACTCTTCACACACTTGTACAACCATTTCATCAATTTCAACCATATCAATCTGTTCAATGGAAGGATAACGACAGAGTTCACGAACGGTTCCACCATCACCTGCCCCGATAACCAATACTTTCTTAATTTTCGGATTTACATGCATTGGTACATGGACAATCATATCATGATAGATAAATTCATCTTTCTCAGTAATCATGATGTACCCATCTAACGTAAAGAATCGGCCTAATTCCTTTGATTCAAAAACATCAATTCTTTGAAAAGGACTCTGTTTACTGAGCAATTGCTTCTCAACTTGAACTGAGAGTTTAATCGTTTCAGAATGAAACTCGCTATACCATAAATCAATCATGATTCATCCTCCTTATTATATATATTCCGTCCATTAAAGATTTCAATCATCTCATGATGAACTAAATTATAAATATCAGCTTGTTCACTTGGATTATAACTATTGATATCACTGGTAAACATATAGTTTTCTAAGTCAATATCCCGTAACATCATCTTTGTATGAAAAAGATTTGATTCATAAACATTCACATCAATACGATTATATCGTTCTAATGTCTTCTTATCGATATAATTTTGAATCGAATTGATATCATGATCAATAAAGAACTTCTTACCATCTAAACCACGTGTAAACCCACGTACTCGATAATCAATTGTAATAATATCGGAATCAAAACTACCAATTAAGTAATCCAATGCTTTTAAAGGAGAAATACGTCCACAAGTTGAGACATCAATATCCACTCTAAAAGTAGAAATCTCATGGTTTGGGTGATACTCAGGATAGGTATGTACTGTCACATGACTCTTATCTAAGTGGCCTACAATTGTCCTCGGTGTAACAACACCATTTTCTAATTTAGCCACATTACATGAAGCGTCTAAATACTTTTCATCGATTGGCTCTTCACTTATTAATATCGTAACACTTGCTCCCTGTGGTTCATAGTCTTGTTTAGAGATATTTAAGACATGTGCTCCAATCATCGAAGTTACATCCGTTAAAATCTTAGTCAAACGGGTAGAGTTGTACTGCTCATCAATATACGCTAAATAATCTTTTCTCTCTTCTTCTGTTTTAGCATAACAGATATCATAGATATTAAAACTACATGTTTTGGTTAAGTTATTAAACCCATACAAAGCAATTTTTTTCATAGTAATACCCTTTCTGAAATACGTACCAATTATACAGTATGCAAAGATTTATGCAATATAGATAAAAATAAATATGATACACTTATCTTATGAAACTATTTGTTCTACAAAATAAGCAAAAACCATGGAAAAATAACAGTTCCAAAGAAGTATTGATTCCCCTATGTGAACGATACCAATTGGGTACTCCTTATTACCATGAATCTGGTAAACCTTTGTTAGATAAGGCATATGTCTCTATTACGCATTCAAATGAATATTTATTAATCGCTTATGATACACATCCAATCGGTATCGATTGTGAACAGATACGGAATATACATGATTCTCTTATAAGTAAATTGAACTTAGATTCAAATAATCCAATACTTGATTGGTGTAGGAGAGAAGCTGTAATAAAGTTATGTGATGATAAGTCTTATCTTCTTAAAAAAGAGTTAAGCACCTTCTATTTTAAAGAGGTAAAACTTAACCCTAACTATTGTGTAGTGATTGCGTCTAACCAAAGAATAAACACAACCGAAATCATTAAACTCGATATAAAGCTAGATATTATTCATGAGATGTAATAATATCTTTTATTTTGTTTGAACATTCCTCATAACTTAAATCTTTAAAGATTTCATACGGAATAGGATCATGATACTTAACATGAATCTCTTTAACTTTCTCCTTAAATGAATCCATTTTATAAGAGTTCGTTAACGTTACAGGAATAATACTCACCTTAGCCCCATAGGCAGGTAATAATGATCCTGATTTAAAATCGATACATTTCTTCCCTCTTGATCGTGTACCTTCAGGAAAGACCAATAATGATTTCTTGTCTTTTAAATATCGAATTGATTGTCGTAACATCTGAACATTCTCTTGAAAATCAGAACGATTAAATGTAATAAACTCAATCAATCTACCCCATTTTCCAATTACTGGAATCGTTAGATTCTCTTCTTTTGATATAAAAGAATGCGGAAATGGACTTGAAGCAACTAAAAAGATTGGATCAAATGTACCTTGATGATTTGAT
The DNA here is from genome assembly GCA_964457525.1 of uncultured Erysipelotrichaceae bacterium. GTDB lineage: Bacteria > Bacillota_I > Bacilli_A > Erysipelotrichales > Erysipelotrichaceae > UBA2212. Next base: position 3,922 of record CAYWGS010000041.1, read on the forward strand.
GTTAAATAATATATTTCATGTGGATTTATCTTATCCGATACCGATACAACAAGTTTTATGTTCCATTTTTCTATTATTGATAAACATAACTTTTTCAAAATTGAAAACTTATCATTAAAGCTTAAATCATCTATGTTTAATGATTTTATATAAACAATTGGTAAATATAATATAAAAATAAATAGACGAAAGATTGTCATCTAATCACCTACTTTAAACATGAGTTCAGCCGTACATACTATATTGTGATCGACATATGCTTTAGCGGACGCAAATCCAATACTGGAGCGTTGACGTGTTAATGTTACTTCTAGTTTTAATACATCTCCAGGACGTACAACTTGTTTAAAGCGTACTTGATCAATTCCAGCAAAATATGCAATCTTACCCTTAAACTCATCTTGAGATAGAAGTAAGACAGCTCCAGTTTGTGCAAGTGATTCAATGATAAGAACGCCTGGCATAACAGCCTTTTCTGGAAAATGTCCTTGAAAAAATGGTTCATTAATTGTGACTGCTTTTCGACCAATAATTGTTTGATCCACAATCTCATCTATCTGATCAATTAATAGAAAAGGATATCGATGAGGTATAATTGATTTTATTTCTTCAATGTTATATTTCATCATTCATACTTCCTTAAAATAATTGATGCATTATGCCCACCAAACCCAAGTGAGTTCGACATAACTGTACGTAATGCTTGTTTACGACCTTGGCCTAATACAACATCAAGGTCACATAAAGCATCTTGAGACTTTGAGTTAATGGTTGCTGGGATATAGGACTCTTGAAGTGCTTTGACACAAATAATCGCTTCTACAGCACCACTCGCACCTAATAAATGACCCGTATAGGACTTTGTGGATGACATGGCTAATTTCTTACTATGTTCACCAAATGCATTCTTAACTGCCATTGTTTCAGTCTTATCATTAAGTGGCGTACTTGTCCCATGTGCATCAAGAAAAAGAACGAGTTAGTATTTTAGATGTTAATGATTTAGGACAACTCATTATTCAAACCAAAGATAAACAAATTAAGACATTAACAAGCGAAGAAATCATTCTAAAATAATTCACTTGTGAAAACTATAATTAAATGTGTAAGTTTTTTTCTTGTATTCTACAAGCATTTTAAGTAATTGAAATGATAGCGTTCTCATTCCCTTTTTTCATTGTTTCAATTATTGTCTCATGATATAAAATAGTTGTGAAACAGTTAACAAGGGGTAATTTATGGGACTATTTGATCATGAAGCTAGGCAGTTTAAATTTGATGTATTAAGAGAAGTATCTATCCATGCATACGATGGGACATTAACAGAAAAATTTGATGATGAATTAGCTTACAAACTAATACCAAACAATCATGCAGATTTCAGATGTTGCGTATATAAAGAAAGAGAGATCATTCGTCAAAGAGTACGTGTCGCAATGGGAAAAGCCCCTACTCTAAGTGCTAAGACGAGTTCAAAACCAAAACAAATTGTTAAGGTACTTGAAGCGGCATGTGACGGTTGTACGATCCAAAGAATTCAAATTACAGATAACTGCCGTAAGTGTATGGCGAAGAGTTGTAAGAGCGCATGCAAATTCGATGCAATATCAATGGGATCAAATCGTGCTGTAATAGACCATGATAAATGTGTTGAATGTGGTCAATGTGTAAAAGCATGTCCATTTAATGCGATCATCGATACACCTAGACCATGTAAAGCATCTTGTGCTGTTGATGCAATCTCACTTGATGAATTCAATATTGCTCAAATTAACGAAGAAAAATGTATTAACTGTGCAGCATGCCAATCCGCATGTCCATTTGGTGCAATCGAAGATACTTCATGGGTTGTCAATGTTATTAATGATATCAAAGTAGGTAAACCGACTGTCGCAATGATTGCCCCTTCTATTCAAGGCCAGTTCGATAGTGCTAACTTAGATCAAATTAAATTAGGAATCAAGAAATTAGGTTTTGCGGAAGTTGTGGAAGTGGCGGTTGGAGCAGATATTGTTGCTTGGTATGAAAAAGATGAACTCAAAGAAAAAATGGCTCAAAATATTACCATGACAACATCTTGTTGTCCTGCATTTGTAAACTTAGCTCGACAACATTTCCCTCAAGTTTATGAAAAAAATATGTCTACTATGGTTTCTCCAATGGTAGCGATGGCACGATACATTAAGAAACGTTATCCTGATTATTCCGTTGTATTTATTGGGCCATGTGTAGCGAAGAAACAAGAAGGTATGGATGGTCAAGAAGTTGATTATGTTCTAACCTATGAAGAAATCGCTGCGATGCTCGTATCACAACATATCTACTTAACTGAACTAAAAGTTGAGAAGAATGTTGAAGCAAGTATATTCGCAAGAAACTTTGCATTTGGTGGTGGAGTTTCTAAAGCACTAGTACAAGCCTTTAAAGAAGATGATAATATGCCATTTACTGCACAATATGCAGATGGCATTCATGAATGTAAGAAAGCGATGATGATTATCAAAGCAGGTAAATACCCAGCTAACATTTGTGAAGGCATGTCATGTAAAGGTGGATGTGCAAATGGACCTGCAGTAATTGATAACTCCATTAAAGTTAAAGCAAAAGTCGATCGTGAAAACGCACCTGAATTACATCGTACAATCAAACAAACTCTAGAGATATATGACTTCAGTGATATAAACGTTCACCGACATCACGAACATTAAAAAAAGCCGAGCAATCGGCTTTTAAAAATCAAAATTATCCGGATCAGATCCTGTTCTGAAATTATCATTTAGTGAATTTATCTTGAGTAAATCTTCCTCTTCAATTTCAAAATCAAATATTTCAAAGTTTTCTTTCATTCTTGATGGTGTTACTGACTTAGGAATAACCACGACACCATTTTGAATATTCCATCTCAATACAATCTGAGAAATTGATCTATTGTATTTCTTAGCTAATTCTTGTAATAATGGAATCTCCATCACTCCACCACGCATAAGTGGACTATAAGACTGCATTTGAATATTCTCATCCTTCAAGTATTTCATTAAAGGTTCTTGAGTTAATCTTGGATGATACTCAACTTGATCAACCATAGGTTTTATCTTTGCTGTTGTATATAAATCTTCTAAATGATGTTTATGATAATTACTTACCCCAATTGCACGAATTTTTCCTGCTAGATACAACTCTTCAATCGCTTTCCAACTTTCTTTATCTAAAGGTTTAGGCCAATGTAAGAGATAAAGATCTAAATAATCCGTTTGTAAGTTTTCACAGGATTCATTAAATGCTCTTAATGTATTTTCATATCCACGATGATCATTCCAACATTTTGTTGTTATGAATAAATCTTTACGATCAATACCACTATCTTTTATCGCACGACCTACTTCCTTTTCATTACGATAAATCCAAGCAGTATCAATATGACGATACCCAACATTCAACGCTTCACGTACCGCATGATAACAGGTATCCCCTTTTACTTGCCAAGTACCAAACCCTAAAGCAGGAATCTCAACTCCATTTGATAATTTAAAGTACTCCATATTTTCTCCTTAACATAGTTCAAGATGATAAAATGCTTTTGCAAGTCCATCTTTATTAACGTCATCAGAAACATAATCCGCAATTGCTTTTAGTTTATCCGTTGCATTTCCCATCGCAACGCCAAACTTCACAAAATTTAACATCGAAATATCATTATTTCCATCTCCAACCGCAATTGTATGGTCATAATCGCAATCATAATAATCCATAACTAACTTTATACCTGTTACTTTATCTGTTCCTTTAATGGATATCTCACCACTGTTTTTACCAAACATAGGAACAACCAAATCAAATAATTCAAATTTTGACTCAAATAAATTATGAATTTGACTAAACGGTGTATCAGAACCTAAAAATGATATTTTGTTAATATCTTTACGATATAAATCTGCTCCATTTATGAGATGCGATTTAAAATGATTCATCGATTGTCTAAATGATTCATTATTCAAAGAATCTGCAATGCGATCTAGTTGTTCAATACATCCAGAACTCGTATACAAGCCTGAATTTGATTCTGCATAGAATTCAATTTGATGATCATCAAAGAAATCATATAACTCTTTTAATTCATCATGCGTAAAGGAACGATCATATAAGACCTCTCCATTACATTCAACATAATTACCACCACAAGCCACAATACCATCAAAGCCAATATCAAGTATTGGTTGATAGATTTCAGGCATTGCTCGTCCCGTACATAATACAATCTTATGATTATTCTTCTGTGCCTGCTTAATCGCTTGAACTGCTGACTCAGGAACCGTGCCTTTATCCGCAACAAGCGTTCCATCAATATCTAAAAATATTGTTGTCATAATCCTCTTTCTATTCTCATGAGTTATTGGAAAGACTACGGATGAATAATTAACCTTCTCTTACCCCATAAGACGATAACATGTAATTCTCTGCAGATACAAGCTTCATGATTTCATCAATAATTATTGCGCCAGGAATTACAGTAGATAAACGATCAGGAATCGCTTTAAGAATTAATAATGTTTCTTGATCCTTTTGGTTTGCGATAAAATTAGAATAATCATTGATTAACTTACGGCTCAACTGCATATCAAAGATTGATGTATTAATATCATATTTGGCTTGATGTAATCGCATGATTGCACGTGCAGAACCGCCAATACCAATAATTGTACTAACTTTCAATGATTTCAACCAAACAAGTGAATCTAAATGATTGCGAACATCCAATCGAATTAAGAATTGTTCAGATTCTGTAGGTAATACATTATGTACATGTTGGATAAACAAATTTAAACTGCCTAAAGGTAATGAACCCATAAAAACGGCTTTGTTATTTTTAAAATAAGTAATTTCTGTAGATGCCCCTCCAATATCAACACTTATCCCTTCAAGTGGTAAATTAATGGTTCGTCGCATACCATCAAAGCCTAAAAGACTTTCTTCGTCGCCATCTAATAAATCAATTGGATAATCAATCTCATTTTGAATATAGGAAACCGCATCACTTGAATTCTTAATGTTTCGCAAAGAAGCGGTCGCAAATATATTTAGCTTTTCAACATCATATGCACGAGCAATAACCATTAATTCTTTGACACTCAAAACGATTGCATCTAAACCATCTTTGCTCATCAAAGCATTTTTTACAAACTTAATGTTTTGAGTATGATGTTTCACATTATACAGTCTTTCTAAATGTGCACCATCCCATTTGTATACAACTAATCGAATTGTATTGGAACCTAAGTCTATTACACCTAATCGCATAATTACTCCTTTTTTATTATCTTATCATGTACGAACAATGCATTCGGTAAAGTTATTTTAACATTAAATTATAAAATTAATGTAATAATATGCAGTAATCCAAATTATCAGTATAATTAAACTATGAAACCAAAAATCGCATTATTAACTCGAATCAATGATCAACGCTATACCGTCAATTTAGATTATGTCAATGCACTTCAAAAAGCGGGCGCTGATGTCGTACTTATTCATCCTCAATCGATTGATAGTTTAACCGATGAACTCTCACGCTGTGATGGTTTATGCATACCAGGTGGAGATGATGTAAATCCTAATCTCTATCATGAAGAGAACCTTCATTCTTATCCAATTGATTCAAGTATTGAGCAACTAGATTTAGACTCTATCAATATCATGGTGCAACAAAATAAGCCGATTTTAGGTATTTGTCGTGGCTTACAAATATTAAATGTCGCATTTGGTGGTACACTCTATCAAGATATTCCAACCCAATTCAATCAAACAATCAATCATAGTTACAGTCCAATACACCAACAACCGCTTAAAGGTCATCGTGTTAATATAATTAATCATACACAGTTATCCAAGATATTACCTAATCAAATTGAGGTTAATACCTATCATCACCAAGGTATCAAGGAATTATCAAAATACTTTACCATCTCTGCTAAATCTGAAGATGGTTTAATTGAAGCAATTGAATCAAAGAATATTATTGCTGTGCAATGGCATCCAGAAAGAATGACATCTATTCCAGTATTTCAATCCCTCTTCAATTACTTCGTTAATCAAACCCAACACTCACAAGATTGAGTGTTTTTATTTAATGTTTCGTGTATAATTTGAAAAAGGTTAAATATATGAGAGAAAATATTGTACAGGCTAAAAGAATCGTTATAAAGGTAGGCACAAGCACATTAACACATGAAAATGGAAAGATCCATCTAGCACGAGTTGATAAATTATCTGAGGTATTATCTGATTTAATGAATCAAGGTTTAGAAGTCATATTAGTAACGTCAGGCGCTGTTGGAGTTGGGATGAACAAACTCAAACTCAGTTCTAGACCTAAAACAATTCGAGAAAGACAAGCCGCTGCAGCAGTTGGTCAGTCTGAACTAATGCACCTATATAGTAAGTTTTTCTCAGAATATGGACATATTGTTGGCCAAATACTTTTAACTAAAGATGTAGTGGAACATAACTATTCAAGACAAAACGTTATAAATACAATCGAAACACTTCTTGAAAAAGGAATTATTCCGATTGTAAATGAAAATGACTCTGTATCAACAGAAGAACTTGAACTTAGTGATAATCATTCATTTGGTGATAATGATACCTTGTCCGCCATTGTTTCTACACTTATAAAAGCTGATTTACTCATTCTATTATCAGATATCGATGGATTTTATAATGATGATCCTAACTTAAATAAAGATGCTTATATCATTCATGAAGTTCATGAAATTACATCTGATGTCCAATCCTCTGCAAAGGGAGTTATTAGTAATAAAGGAACAGGTGGTATGTCAACTAAAATTAATGCGGCTAAGATATGTATGGAAAAGAATATTCCGATGATTATTGCGCATGGCAAGAATCCTCAAATACTTTATCCAATACTGAAAGGAGAACACATTGGAACACTCTTTGAACGTAAATGAATTATCTGAGGTTTATATTAAATCAAAAGCTTGTAAAGAAGCATCTACCTCTTATCAATTATGCCCTACTCAAGATAAGAACAAAGTCTTACAAACACTAGCGAATTTAATTCTCGAGTATCAAGAAGAAATACTTGAACAAAACTTAATTGATGTTAAACAAGCAAAAGAAAATGGTTATACCAATGCTCAACTTGACCGTTTAAGTTTAGATGAGAGAAGAATCGATCAACTTTCAAAATCCGTGTTAGAAGTCATAAGACTGAATGATCCAATAGGTGAAATCATCGAAACATTTATACGCCCAAATGGACTTGAAATTGATAAGAAAAGAGTTCCTCTTGGTGTAATTGCGATGATTTATGAATCACGACCAAATGTTACAATCGACGCTAGTATTCTTGCCTTAAAAACGGGTAACTGTATCGTATTACGTGGTGGCAAAGAAGCCCTTCATACAAATATCTATCTGACTTCTTTAATCAAAAATGCATTAGTTTTAAATAATCTCAATCCAGATATCGTTCAAATCATAGAAAACCCCGATCGTAAATTAGCGATTGAATTAATGCATATAAATCAATTTATTGATGTTCTTATTCCAAGAGGATCTGCATCACTGATTAAGACTGTTTTAGAAAATTCAACCATCCCAGTAATCGAAACTGGTGTTGGTAATTGTCATATTTACGTGGATGAATCAGCTGATTTAAATATGGCTAAATCGATTATATTGAACGCTAAAGTACAACGACCTTCTGTTTGTAACGCTGTAGAAAACGTATTGATTCATAAGAGTATCTATAAAGAAATCAGTTCCATCTTAATCCCTGCTCTTCTTGAGAACAATGTAGAACTTCATGTATCTAAAGATATACTCGTAGACTATCCTAATTGTACTCTCGCAACAGATGATGATTGGTCTACTGAATATCTTGATTTAAAACTAGCCATTAAAACAGTTGATAGTATTGATGAAGCAATTAAGCATATACAAACCTATTCAACTAAACATTCGGAGTCCATTATCACACAAAATCAAAATAACGCAGAAAGATTTATGAATGAAATCGATTCTGCAGCGATTTATCATAATGCTTCTACTCGGTTTACCGATGGATATGAATTTGGATTTGAAGCTGAAATCGGTATTAGCACACAAAAACTTCATGCTCGTGGTCCAATGGGATTAAAAGAACTTACCAGTTATAAGTACTTAATCTATGGAGATGGTCAAATACGATAAAAGAGGCTGTAACGAAATAGAATAATTAGTTTAGTCGAAAAGACAATTAA
>CAYWGS010000042.1:0-12160 GCA_964457525.1 uncultured Erysipelotrichaceae bacterium
CGTTTTCGCCATTAAAAAATGACTTAAGTCTAAGAAATAAGCCATTTTCAAATTAGCGGAAATTACTTTAAGAATTCAGGAATCAAAAAGTGCATTAAACATAATTCAAAGTCACAGCTATGTTATAATAATCACGGTTATAAAACCATGTTAGGAGTAAAGAAATGAATACACTCGAAATTAAAAATCTACACGTCTCGATTGATAATAAACCAATCCTCAAAGGCGTTGATCTAGTGGTGAATGAAAAAGAAGTTCATGCCTTAATGGGTCCGAATGGAAATGGTAAGTCTACCTTATTAGCTGCCATTATGGGTCATCCAAAGTATGAAATCACGGAAGGAACGGTTACCCTTAATGGTGAGAACGTTCTTGAAATGGAAGTCAATGAAAGAGCGAAAGCAGGTTTATTTTTGGGTATGCAATACCCACAAGAAATCAATGGAGTAACCATCTCTGATTTCATGAAAGCTGCACTTAATACACGCAGTGAAAAACCAATTCCTCTATTTACATTTATTCGTAGTTTAGACTCTGCGATTAAGAAATTAGAAATGAAGTCTGAAATGGCACATCGTTATGTCAATGAAGGTTTCTCTGGTGGTGAAAAGAAGCGCAATGAAATCATGCAAATGATGTTATTGAAGCCAAAGTTCGCAATGTTGGATGAAATCGATAGTGGTCTTGACGTTGATGCGATTAAGGTTGTTGCGAAGGTATTAAATGAACAAATTGAATCCAGTAATATGGGTAGTTTAATTGTGTCTCACTATGACCGTTTCTATCAAATGGTTCAACCAACTCATGCACACGTTTTAATCGATGGAAAAATCGTGATTTCTGGTGGTCGTGATCTTGCGACTAAGATTGATGAACAAGGATACGATTGGCTTCAAAAGGAATTAGGCATTGAAATCAAAGAAGAAAAAACTGAAATTGTACGAAATGCCGTGGGAAGTTTAGGCACTTGTGCAGTGAAGGAGTTAAGCGATGTCACTCAATAGTTATTTGGTTGACACTGGATTTCATGAGTTAACATTGGATTTAAACACATCTTCTGAATTTAAACTTCAATCAAAAAAGAATGTTTCTGCCGATGTTTTAGTTCATCTCATTGGAAAAGGGAATGCGACATTAGAAATAACACTTGAAAAAGACAGTAAGTTGAATCTCTTTTATCTCAATACTGCAGATGAAGCACATTTGAATGAAAGTTATATTTTAAATAGGGATAGTCAATTAGACTTAGCCTATGGTGACTTTAACGATGGGACCTGTGATCGTAATACCGATGTTTACTTGGTAGAAAATGGATCCAGTGTATATCTTAAGTCCGCAAGTTTAGTTAAAACTGAACGAAAACTTGTGTATCGTTTTAATCACCAAGCTCAATATACCTATGGGGATATGCAAAACTTTGTGGTAACCTTAGATAAAGGGAAACTAAGTTTACATGCGATTGGTAAGATTGAAAAGAATGCGGCAAACAGTGAAACACATCAAACATCTCGTGTTTTAAACTTCAACGCAACTGAAAGAGCTTCTGTTTTCCCACAACTCTATATCGATAACAATGAAGTTAAGGCTTCACATGCGGAAAGTAGTGGACAAGTTGATCCTGATCAACTTTATTACTTACAATCCCGTGGTTTATCGCCAGAAGAGTCTATTAGTTTGATTGTTAAGGGGTATTTATCCTCTATACTAGAAAATATCAAGAATGATGACATTAAAGAACGTTTAATGGAATCAATTGAACGAAAGGTTGATGAGGTATGTTCGAGGTAAGTAAAGTTCGTCAAGATTTTCCATTATTGAAAAAAGCGGGTGAATCCAATAAACCGCTTATTTATCTTGACAACGCTGCTACTACCTTAAAACCTCAATCTGTGATCGATGCGGTCACAATCTATTACACTGATTATTCGGTAAATATTCACCGTGGTGATTATGACTTATCGTATCAAGTGTCCGATTATTATGAAAAAACACGTAAAGCGGTTGCCTCATTCATCCAAGCAGACGTGAATGAAGTCGTCTTTACAGCTGGTGCGAGCGCATCACTAAATCTTTTGGCTTATGGCTATGGAGAGAAATACATACATGAAGGAGATGTGATTCTATCAACCGAATCTGAACACGCTTCAAGTATTCTTCCTTGGTTTAGAGTCGCAAGTCAAAAGAATGCATTAATCGAATATGTTCCACTTACTGAGGATGGAATGATTACCATCGAAAACTTTAGAAATGCGATGCATGATAAAGTGAAGGTTGTCGTTCTTGCACATATATCCAATGTATTGGGCTATGTTGTTCCAATTAAAGAATTAACTGAAATTGCACATTCATTTGGTGCGATTGTTATTGTGGATGGAGCACAATCTGTTCCACATTTACAAACTCGTGTAAAAGATTGGGATATTGATTTCTTAGCTTTCTCTGCTCATAAGATGTATGGCCCTACGGGTGTTGGTGTCTTATATGGTAAATATAAGTTGCTTGATTCAATTGAACCCTATTACTTAGGTGGAGGTAGTAATGCTCGATTTGATCGTTGTGGAAATATTACCTTAAAGAATCCACCATATAAGTTTGAAGCAGGGACACCTGCTATTGAAGCTGTTCTAGGTTTAAAAGCTGCGATTGATTATATCGAATCCATTGGATTTCATGCGATTGAAGAAAGAGAATTGGAATTAAGAAAATACTTAGTGGATCAACTTAAAGAAATGAAACACATTAAGTTGTATAATCCAAATGCAACATCTGGAATCGTCACATTGAATGCGATAGGGATTCCATCTCAAGATGCGGCAATCTATTTGAATTCAAAAGGTATTATGGTTCGTGCTGGAAACCATTGTGCAAAAATATTGCTCGATGTATTAAAGACACCGGATACCATTCGTATTAGTTTAAGTTTCTATAACACTAAAGAGGAGTGCGATGCAGTCATTGAAGCACTTCGTGAGATCACACTTGAAAAGTGTATCGATTTAATTTTCTAGGAGGTTATTATGTCAGATTTAATGAAAGATCCACTTATTCTTAGACAGATTATTATGGATCATTATGAGTATCCTAGAAATCATCATTTAACTGAAGATGAGCATTATCATAAAGTGCACATGGCTTCAGAATCTTGCATTGATGATATTACAGTTATGGCAAAAATTGAAGATAACATCGTTAAAGATGTGTGTTTTGATGGTGTCGCATGTACGATTTCGACCGCATCTACTTCAATCATGACTGAATTAATCATAGGCAAAACAGTGGAAGAAGCTGAAGCGATTGTGAAAGAATACTATAACATGATTGAGTTGTTGCCATATGATGAAGAAGTCTTACAAGAGGCTATCGCATTTCATCAAGTGGGTAAACAGGCCAATCGTATTAAGTGCGCTACCATCGGCTTTAAAGCGATTGAAGAGTGCATAAAGGAGCACAAACATGAGTGAAAAACAAAACGAACAACTTCCTTCAACGGAATATCAATATGGTTTCCATGATGAAGATGTAAGTCTATATAAAACAAAAAAGGGAATTACCCGAGAAATCGTAGAAGAAATTTCACGAATCAAAGGTGAACCTGAATGGTTACTTGAGTTTAGACTCAAATCATTCGAACAATTTATGCAGAAGAAAATGCCAAGTTGGGGGCCTGATTTGTCAGAATTGAATTTTGATGAATATACCTATTACATTAAACCTTCTGAAAGAATGATGAATAATTGGGAAGATGTACCAGATTCAATTAAGGATACATTTGAACGATTAGGTATTCCAGAAGCAGAACGTAAGTATTTATCAGGGGTTGCGACTCAATACGAATCAGAAATGGTTTACCACAATATGTTGGAAGAAGTTGAGTCTAAGGGTGTTATCTTTACGGATCCTGATACTGCGTTTAAGAAGTATGAACATATCTTTAGACCTTTCTTTGGAACAATCGTTCCTTATTCGGATAATAAGTTCGCATCTCTAAACTCTGCTGTATTCTCTGGAGGATCATTTATCTATGTTCCTAAGGGTGTTAAGTTAGATAAACCTCTACAATCCTATTTCAGAATCAATACCGAACAAATGGGTCAATTTGAACGTACCTTGATTATTGTAGATGAAGGGGCAGATGTGCATTATGTCGAAGGATGTACTGCACCAACCTATAGTAAAGATAGTTTACATGCGGCTGTTGTAGAAATCTATGTCCATCCGAATGCTAAATGTCGATATACAACGATTCAAAACTGGTCTACCAATGTTCTTAACCTTGTTACGAAACGTGCTAAGGTTATGGATCATGGCGCAATGGAATGGATCGATGGTAATATTGGAGCGCATGTCACGATGAAATATCCTGCATGTATCTTAGCAGGTGAATATGCTCGTGGTATGACCATCTCAATTGCGGTATCATCTCACATTAATCAAATTCAAGATGCTGGAGCGAAGATGGTTCATCTTGCGCCTTATACATCCAGTAATATTATTTCTAAATCAGTGGCACGTAACGGTGGTGAAGTGAACTACCGTGGACTTGTTCAACACAGTGCAAAAGCAGTACATGCTCGTTCAAAGATTGAGTGTGATACCTTGTTAATGGATGGAAAGAGTCGTTCTGACACCTTACCAACCAATATTTCATACAATCCACTATCAACCATTGAACATGAAGCAACTGTCTCTCGTGTCTCTGAAGATCAACTCTTCTATCTCATGAGTCGTGGATTGGACAAGAGCCAAGCACTTGAAACGATTGTTATGGGATTCTTAGAACCATTTACACGTGAATTACCAATGGAATATGCAGTTGAATTAAACCAACTTATGAAGTTGGATATGGAAGGATCGGTCGGTTAATGCTTAAGTCTGACTTAAGAATTAAACATCTAAATATCCGAAAAAATATGAGTGTTGAAGAACGTATTCGTTTTTCGACACTCATTTTTAATCGATTAAAAGAAGCTTCTATCAATTATCAAAGAATAGCAGTTTACATCAGTATGGAACATGAAGTAGATACACGCATGTATATTGATTGGTGTTTTAAGATGGGTAAATCCGTTTATGTCCCTAAGATAGTAAATAAGCAAATGATCTTCATTCAAATCCATTCTCTAGATGAATGTACACTCAATAAAATGGGGATACTTGAACCTATAAGCAATATCTCTACACAAGATCAAATAGAGTTAAATATTGTCCCGATGTTAGCGTATAACGCAAGAAATTATCGATTAGGCTATGGCAAAGGGTATTACGATCAATACTTAAGTGGATCAAGTGCAGATACGATTGGAATCTGTTTTAGTATAAATTTTGAACCTGAGTTAATTGAACAAAGTCATGATGAAAAATTGGAAAAAATTTTCACTGAGCTTTAAGAATAATCAGTTATAATGAAACTAGAAAAGATGGAGATTTTTATATGTTCAAGAAAAACGCATTAATGATCCAAATTATGATAGTTTTTTTTATGTTATTCGTTGGTTTATACATTCCTTTTACGCAACGTGTTCCATATTTAACCAGTATTGGGTATACCAATGCGGAAATGAATAATATCTTTGCGATTCAAGCAGCAGTTTCCTTTATTTATCAATTATTGTTTGGTTTCTTGTGTGATAAGTATCGCACAATTAAAAAGTTCTTTATTATGTCACTCATCATTGGGACGATCGGTACATTTGCGATGTTTCAAATCACTGAGAACATTTTCTTCTTCCATATCTTAACAATGGCAGTTATGGGTAGTTTTTTGAATCTATCGGTTGGTCTACTTGATTCATGGGCACTTGAAATTGATCCAGTTATTCAACGTAATTATGGTTCAGTTCGTGCAATGGGAACAATTGGTTGGATCGTTGGTGGTTATTTCGTAACACTCGTACTTGAACGTTTTGGATTTGGTTCGCTTGGGTTTACCTTTACAGCAGCGGCTGTTGTGGCCTTTATCTTAACATTACGTTTAGATGATGCGGTTAAAGAACATCGTTCAACACCGCTTCGTATTCAAGATATGAAGGAATTGTTATTTTCTAAGCGCTATATGGTTATCGTTTTAGTCTTATTGTTTGGGATGATGATGAACAATAGTGATGGTATCTTGGTTGTTATGAAGATGGAGGCCATTAATGCGACTCCATTTGAAAAGTACTTTAGATTTGCTTCTCAAGCCTTTGTAGAATTACCACTTTTATTCTTAGGTGCGAAGCTATTAGAACGTTTTAATCCTGTTAAATTAGTCGCATTTGCGCTTATTATGTTCGCAATTCGATTTATTGGATATTCACTTGCGCCGAATGCTACATGGATGATAATTGCCGCATTACTACAAGCAGTCACATTCCCAATTCTTATGGTTGCGAGTAAACAACTTATCTTTAGAGAATCACCATCGCACTTAAGATCATCGGGTCAACTCTTCGCAATGTCGATTTATAACGGTATTGGAGCTTCTATTATTCCTCTTATCACAACGTTCTTAATTGAACGTGGCGGGATTGATTTTGCGCTTATGGCACTCGCTGCTATGATGGTTATTCCTCTAACTTTAATTGCTTATTTCCTAAAATTAGAAAAAGAGTAGTTCACATATTTTCACATATAAGTGCCACACTCTCTACACATTAGAATTGTATATTTTAAATGTAAGATAAATCATATCTTACCTGTACGATCTCTTTCATAATAACCCCCTTTTAAAAATACGTACAGATTCCTTTCCCCTTTTAAGTAATAAGTGAAGAAAAAAGACGACGCCAAACGTCTTTTTTCTTATCATCTTTATTGACAAATATCATATAAATTTGTAAGATATAAGTGGGTTCAGAACCCGACTGTTTGATTCTCTGGTCCATTCACTTCCCCCACCCATAGAATGGCCAGTAATCCCCCGATTATGAATCAAGCAAAAGAAGACGTCCTCGGACGTCTTTTTCTTAAAGGATAACTATGAAATTAATTGCGCATTTTGAAGATGTATTCTGGGAAAATGAACCCATCGATCATATTCGATTCACATCACGTGTTTTTTTAAAGAATGATTTGGGTCAATATGCTTTCTTGCATATTTGTGGAGAAGATTTCCTAGGTGAAAGAAATCATTTAGAAACCTGTGGGGGTGGTGTTGAAGAAGATGAAACGTTCTTAGATGCCGCAATTCGTGAAGTAAAAGAAGAGTTAGGTGTTAAAGCAAAGAATTTTAAAGAGTTAGGTGCTATTGTTGAGAGACTCAATCCCATTCACCGCATGACCTGTAGTGTATTCTTTAGCGCAGAAGTGGATGAAATCTCTGAAGATACCAATCGTACTGAAGAAGAAAAAATACTGATTGACTCAGTATTGTGGTTATATCCTGATGAAGTTATTCGAAGACTATCACAAGCAAATTCTTATGTCGATGCGTATGTTCATCGAAGAGACTTAAGAGCGTTCATCTATCTTTTGGAAAATAGTTAACACTGGTGCTAAATCATCATTATCGTACGTATAGCTTTGGATCATCCGAAGCTTTTTATTTTGATTCAAGAAGTTCATAATTCCTTCATATTCTTCGATTCCACCTTCATGTTTTCGATAAAGGGTAATACAAAGATATCCATTAGGATTTAAGAGTTGAATACTCTTGTCGAGTGCAGTAATACTTGATTTCATTTCAGTTGTAATACTTGTCTCGGAGTTCGGTAGATATCCATTATTCATAATCACAATATCCACATTTGTATTTAATACCGTATCAAGCTGAGAATGATCAAGACAATAGAAATCTTTATTGGGGTAATTCTCACACTTTAAAGTAGCTCGAACAATCGCAATCGCTTGTATATCAAAAGCATAGACATGCTTAAAGTGTTGAAGACAAAATAACGCATCATTTCCATTTCCAAGCGTTAAGTCACAAACAATCGCATTCGAATCACAATGTTTAAGTAGAAAATGATGCATGAAGCTTGTTACTCGCATAAATCCCCCTGTGTGATATTAAGCGCTGCCATTTTCTTATCGATTCCATTGAGAACCATTATCTTATTCTTAATCCACTGTGGTTCGATTAAGTCCTCATGACTGTAATCACCGGTTAAGCGTAAAATAGATACTTCTTTTGGGATATATCTTAACTGTGTAATGACACAATCGATGTATTCTTCCAAACTAAGTAGCTTAAAAGGGCTCTTATGATATTGCAGGCCTAAATTAGAATTTTTTAAAACATTTAACATATGTATTTTAATCCCATAAGGCCTTAGTTGTCCAACTTCTTTAACTGTTTCAATCATTTGTTCAACTGTTTCAGTTGGATAACCATTCATCACATGAACAATTAACATCAAATTAGTCTTCTTTAACTTTTCAAATACTTCTTCAAATAACGCATAATCATACCCACGATTCATGTGCTTTGCGGTTTCATCATGAATGGTTTGTAATCCTAATTCAAGATAAACATCCTTTATATGTGTTAATGAATCTAAATATTCAATAATCGAATCATCTAAACAATCCACACGTGTCGCAATCGATAAAGCAATCACATCTGGATGATGAATAAATGGATCATACAGTAACTTCAATTGTTCTACAGGTGCATAGGTATTCGTAAAGGCTTGGAAGTAAGCAATTGCCTTTGCATCCGGCCATTTTTGTTGCTGGATCTTAACCCCTCTATTGAATTGTTCTAATAAATTAAGTGTTGTGTTTCCCTGGAAATCTCCACTCCCAATATCATTACAGAAGGTACATCCCCCATAACCACACTTTCCATCTCGATTGGGACAAGTGAAGCCTGCATTGAGTCCTACTTTAAATACTTTAGTGTTATAGCGTTTACGACTCGCATAATTAAATGTGTGGTAACGCTTGTTGTCATTGGAATAAATAAATGTGTTCATAGTCGTATTGTAGCACAGACCAATATGTGAATACTTGTATTTATATGAAGTACAAGTTAATATAAAAATAGAATAAATAGTTAACTAAATTATTCACAAATAATATTTTATAGAATAGTAGAAATTCCATAACGTCAGAATTGACTAACATATGGGGATACGGGGGATTTGTTATATGGATATGTTTATACTTTTCATACTTATTTTTGGAATACCAAGTATTTTCTTTAGTAAGCCAATCATTGATTATTTTAGGAATAAGAAGAATATTTCGCATGATGAAAGAGTCACTTATCGTTACATTATCCAATTAAAAGATGAAGCGATTGGAAAAGTTCAACCCATGGATTTAAGTGAAGTTGGACAGTTTGATGTTTATGGTACCAGTGGTTCAGGTTTACAAGGTCAAACCTACTTAAAACAAGAGGAGTTTAAGAATTACTTATGTAATAAGTTTGCTTTAAGTTCCAATCTAGTGAATGTTATTGATCCAAATCGCACAATTCGTAGATACTAATCATTATGGTTGATTAAACGATTAACGGGGTCTAGCACGTACTTGCATTTTAGATATGCATTCGTTATACTTTATAAGTAGCGAAGATAAACAGTAGTAAGATGAAACTGGTAAGTAGAAATCTGTGGGAGGATGCAACACAGACAAGGTGAAATCTGAACTCGGTTTTGAGCATAAGAGTCAAAAACTTTTACGGGCCCCCGTTATCGGATTAAGTGTATGCTTCGGCATAAAACAAGGTGGTACCGCGAGAGAGAACTCGTCCTTATGGGACCTTTTTTTATTTTAGGAGGAAAAATGAAAGAACATCAGATTATTGAAAAGAAGTGGCAAGACTTCTGGGAAAAGAATGAAACATTCAAAACAGATGTATGGGATTTTAATAAACCAAAAGCTTACGTCTTAGATATGTTTCCATATCCAAGTGGAAGTGGATTACATGTAGGACATCCAGAAGGATATACCGCAACGGATATTATCTGTCGTATGAAACGTATGCAAGGCTATAATGTCTTACATCCAATGGGATGGGATGCATTTGGCTTACCAGCGGAACAATACGCTTTAAATACAGGGAATCATCCTGCTGATTTTACGAAGAAGAATATTGAAACCTTTAAGAAACAAATTAAGTCATTGGGCTTATCCTATGACTGGAGTAAAGAACTATCCACAACGGATCCAGAATACTATAAATGGACTCAATGGATTTTCATTCAACTCTACAATAAGGGTTTAGCGTATGTCGATGAAATTCCGGTTAACTGGTGTCCAGAACTTGGAACGGTTTTAGCGAATGAAGAAGTCATTGATGGTAAATCAGAACGTGGTAATTTCCCAGTGTATCGTGTGCCAATGCGCCAATGGGTCTTAAAGATTACAGAATATGCAGAACGCTTATTGGAAGATCTAGATTTAGTTGAATGGCCTCAAAGTACAAAAGAAATGCAAATCAACTGGATTGGTAAATCCGTAGGGGCAAATGTTGTGTTTAAAGTTGACCAACATGATTTAGAATTCACTGTATTCACAACACGTAGTGACACCTTATTTGGTGCGACTTACTGTGTCCTTGCGCCTGAACATCCTTTCGTATCACAGATCACAACAGATGCACAGAAAGCGGATGTAGAAGCCTATGTACAAGCCTGTGCTACAAAGTCTGATTTACAACGTACAGAATTAAATAAAGATAAAACAGGTGTATTTACCGGTGCATATGCAATTAACCCAGTCAATCATAAGAAAGTTCCAATTTGGATTGCGGACTATGTACTCGCAAGCTATGGGACTGGCGCAATCATGGCAGTTCCTGCTCATGATGAACGTGACTATGCTTTTGCGAAGAAATTCAATCTTGATATTATTCCAGTTCTAGAAGGGGGAGATGTGAGTGTTGAAGCCTTTACAGGGGATGGCGCTCACATTAACAGTGATTTCTTAAATGGATTAAACAAAGAAGATGGATTAAAAACCATGAATGAATGGTTGGTTGAACACAAGTGTGGAGAGGCAAAAGTTACCTATAAACTTCGTGACTGGTTGTTCTCACGTCAACGTTATTGGGGAGAACCAATTCCTATTATCTTGATGGAAGATGGCACAAAACGTACAGTTGATATTAGTGAGTTACCACTTGAACTACCTGCAGTCGATAACTATAAACCATCGAATACAGGTGAAAGTCCATTATCCAATGCAGGTTCTTGGTTGGATGTTGAGATTGATGGGGTGAAAGGTAAACGTGAAACCAATACCATGCCTCAATGGGCAGGTAGTTGTTGGTACTACTTACGTTATCTCGATCCTAAGAATAAAGAAGCGATTGCGGCCCCAGAACTCTTAGAACACTGGTTACCAGTTGATTTATATGTGGGTGGTGCGGAACATGCGGTTCTTCACTTACTCTACGCTCGTTTCTGGCACAAGGTACTTTATGATATCGGTGCCGTTCCGACCAAAGAACCATTTGCTAAGCTTTTCCACCAAGGCATGATCTTAGGTGAGAATGGTGAAAAAATGAGTAAATCAAGAGGGAATGTTATTAACCCAGATGATATCTTAGTAACGCATGGTGCAGATGCACTTCGTGTCTATGAAATGTTTATGGGACCTCTTGAAGCAGCTCTTCCTTGGTCAAGCAATGGATTAGATGGAACACGTAAATGGATTGATCGTGTCATTCGTTTATTCACTGAAGTAGGAAAATTCAGTGATGAAAACAATCATTCATTAGATAAGGTCTATCACTATACCGTTAAGAAAGTTACGAGTGATATCACGACACTTAACTTCAATACCGCTGTTTCTCAAATGATGATTTTCGTGAATGAATGTTATAAAGCAGAAACGATTTATCGTCCATATGCTTTAGGTTTCATCCAAATGTTCTCAACTTTCGCTCCACATACGGGTGAAGAATTGTGGACAATCATGACGGGTAAAGAAGGAATCAGTTACGAACCATGGCCTGTCTATGAAGAAAAGTATCTTGTGGAAGATGAAGTTGAACTTGTTATTCAAGTCAATGGAAAGATTCGTTCTAAGATGGTTGTACCATTTAATGCTAAACAAGAAGACATTCAAGATAAAGCGATTGAACTCATTCAATCTCATCTTGAAGGTAAATCAGTACGTAAAGTCATTTATGTACCGAATAAGTTGTTAAATATTGTAGTAGGGTAATATATGTAAAAAGAGGCTGTAACGAAATAGAATAATTAGTTGGTCAAAAAGACAATTAATGATT
>CAYWGS010000043.1:0-12093 GCA_964457525.1 uncultured Erysipelotrichaceae bacterium
TTGTTTATCGAAAATTCAGACGAAGTATTAAAGATTTATCAAAAATATCAATAAGATACCAACAAATGTTGGTATTTTATTAATGTTAATCAAAAATGCACAAACTTCAGTCAATTTTTACATTGACTTTAAGTTCTTTTTTATTTATACTCTAAACGTATTCACAATTAACCAGCAATATAATGTCTCTAATATGGTGAGACAGTCTCTACCGGGCACCTTAAATGCACCGACTACTGTGGTTGAAGCGATCAATCTAATCTAAAAAGATTGAGTCGGTTTCTCCCGACTTTTTTTGTTGTTGTGTAATTGAGTACAGAAAGAAAGAGGAGAAATATGGAAAAGTTTTTTAAGTTAAAACAGTATGGAACCAATGTTCGTACTGAAATCATTGCCGGTTTTACTACATTCTTTACAATGGCTTACATCTTAATTGTAAACCCAAGTATATTAGGTAATACGGGTCTTGATAAAGGGGCATTGTTCTTAGCAACAATCTTTGCGTCCGCAATAGGTACTCTTGTTATGGGATTGTTCGCAAATGTTCCTTATGCTTTAGCTCCAGGTATGGGTCTTAATGCATTCTTTACATTCGTTGTTGTGTTTGGTTTAGGTTTCACACCATTTGAAGCTTTAGGTATGGTATTTATTTGTGGGGTTATTAATATTCTTATTACAGTTACACGTGTTCGTAAGCATATCGTGAAGTCAATTCCTTTATCCCTTCAACACGCAATCGGTGGTGGTATTGGTTTATTCATCGCTTTCATTGGTTTGAATGATGCGAAAATGTTACTATTATCCCCATTCTCTGAATTCGGTACAGGTTATACTGAATTATTGGCGTTCAAACAACCGTATCAAGTTCTATTCATTATCGGTCTTGTATTAGCGATCATTTTAATGGTTAAGAAAGTAAAGGGCGCAATGTTACTTTCAATCGTTCTAACCACTTTAATTGGTATCCCAATGGGTGTTGTGAATTTATCATCCGCAAGTATCGATATGGGATCAATCGGTGCTGCATTCACAGCTTTAGGTCAAATCTTTGGTAAAGGGGTTACTGAAGGTATTCCATCCTTATTCGCTGATGCATCACGTCTACCAACAGTTCTAACTACAATCTTCGCATTCAGTTTATCCGATACTTTTGATACAATTGGTACTTTCATTGGTACAGGTCGTCGTTCTGGAATCTTCTCAGAAGAAGATGAAAGAGCACTTGAAAACGGTAAAGGCTTCTCAAGCCGTATGGATAAAGCATTATTCGCTGACTCCATTGCGACATCTGTAGGTGCATTCTTAGGTACTTCTAACACAACAACATATGTTGAATCAGCTGCTGGTATTGAAGAAGGTGGACGTACTGGCTTAACGGCTGTTACAGTTGCAGTCTTGTTCTTATTATCGATTGTTGCTGCTCCGTTTGTTGGTTTAGTTCCAGCTTCCGCAACAGGTCCAATCCTTGTAATTGTTGGTATTCTAATGGCTAGTTCATTTGCAGATATTAATTGGTCTAACTTTGCTGAAGCAGTTCCTGCATTCTTCGCTGCTGTATTTATGGCATTCACTTACAACATTTCTACAGGTATTGGTTTAGCCTTTATCTCTTACGCTTTAATCAAAGTAGTTACGGGTAAAACGAAAGAAATTCACCCAATTCTTGGGGTTGCTGCATTACTCTTCTTATTAAACTTTGTATTGTCAGCGTTATAATTCTTAATTGGAGCCTTCGGGCTCCTTTTTTATTGGACAATGATAAAATAAGAAGAAGGAGATATTATGAATCAAACAATACAAACACTTTTAAGTCATTCATCTGTTCGAGATTACAGAACAGAACCTATTACAGAAGAAATCAAACAAATACTTATTCAATCGGCTCAAGCTGCTTCTTCCTCTCATTTTATCCAAGCCTATTCGATTATTGAAATCAGTGATCCTGTTATTCGAAAAGAAATAGCTCAATTACTCGATCATCCAAAACATATTCTCGAAGCACCGCTTTATTATGTGTTTGTTGCGGATTTGTCACGTCATAAACGTATTACAGAAATGCATCATGTTGAGATGGCTTCACTTGAAAGTGAAGCACTATTGATTGCGACAGTTGATGCGACACTTGCTGCTCAGAATATGTTTGTTGCAGCGGAATCCTTAGGATTAGGGGGTGTATATACTGGTGTTTTACGTAATACACCAAAAGAAATTTCAAGATTATTGCGTTTACCAGACTACTCATTTGCATTATTTGGTTTATGCTTAGGTTATCCGAGTAAGGTAAATGAAATTAAACCACGATTACCAATTAATGAAATCTTGCATACAAATTATTATAATGAAACTAAATCAGAAGATAACTTACAAACCTATAACAAAATTATGGAAGAATACTATTCAAAACGAACAAGCAATAAGAAATACGAAGTATGGACCTACCAAATTGCGAATTATTTTAGTTCAACGTTAAGACCTTATATGAATGAATTCTTAAGTTCAATAGGGTTTAAACTACAAAAGGAGAATTATGAAAACAATAAATGATGTGTATACGCTCTATAATGGTGTGAAGATTCCAAAAGTTGGTTATGGTACTTGGCAAATTCCTAATTCTGAAGCCTATCAATGTACCTTAGATGCATTATCACTTGGTTATCGTCACATCGATACCGCTAAAGCTTATCGTAATGAGAAAGCAATTGGTAAAGCAATTAAGGATTCAGGTCTAAAAAGAGAAGAACTCTTTGTCACAAGCAAATTACCTGCACAAACAAAGGGTTATGAAGAAACCTTAAATGCATTTAGTGAAACGATGCATGATTTAGGTTTAGAGTATCTTGATTTGTACTTAATCCATGCCCCATGGCCGTGGGATGAAATAGGGAAAGATTGTACAGAAGGAAACATTCAATCTTGGAAAGCGATGGAGAAACTTTATCAAGAAGGAAAGATTAAGTCCATTGGAGTATCGAACTTCTCACCAAAAGATATTCAAGCTCTTTTAGATAACTGTGAGATTGTTCCAATGGTCAATCAAATTCGTTACTTTATTGGTAACACACAGAAAGAAACCATCGATTTCTGTAATCAACACAATATATTAGTTGAAGCATACTCTCCACTTGCGACCGGTAAGATCTTTAAAAACAAAAAAGTACAATCTGTTGCGAAAAAGTTAGGTGTCAGTATTGCTCAATTAAGCATTCGTTACTGTATCGAACGTCATACGTTACCACTTCCAAAGACAACACATAAAGGAAGAATGGAAGAGAATGCACAGATTGACTTTGTGATTCCTGAAGAAGATCTTATATTCTTAGACAGTTTAAAATAGTTAAGATTGCCTCATAGGCAGTCTTTTTTTTGTTATTGATAATGATTATTTAAATTAATAATTTCACATATTTTTGAACAAAAAATCATCAAAAAATAAAATATTTAAGATACAAGCGCTTACATTTTTAAATAATGATAATAATGCTTTTGTGATGTATATCACTATGATAGAATACTACTGTTTAGTAAGAAAAAGGAGTGCTCTATGGAAAAAGCTTGGGAAAATTTTATTGAAGGGTATTGGCAGAAGGATGTAGATGTTGAAGATTTTATTCGACTCAATTTTAAGTCTTATGATGGTGATGATTCATTTTTAGCACCTATTTCAAAGAATACCGCAAAGGTATGGGAACGTTGTGAAGAACTTCTAACTGAAGAAAGACGACTAGGCGTTTTAGATATCGAAATGGATTCAATTTCCGGGATTAATAATTTCAAACCTGGATATATTCTTCGTGAACATGAAAGTATTGTTGGTCTTCAAACCGATGCGCCATTGAAGAGAATTATCAATCCTTACGGAGGAATTAAATTAGCTTCTAAGATCTTAAATGGTTATGGCAGAGAAATGAAACCAGAGTTTGAGACATTCTTTAATGATTACTCAAAGACACATAACCAAGGTGTATTTGATGCATATACAGGAGATATGAAGAAGGCTCGTCATACAGGTCTACTCACTGGATTGCCTGATGCATATGGCCGTGGACGTATCATTGGTGACTATCGTAGAGTCGCATTATATGGTATTGATCAACTTATCGCATTTAAGAAGAGAGACTTAAATGATATCACAGACATTACAGAAGAAAATATTCGTCTTCGTGAAGAAGTCAGTGATCAAATTCGTGCATTAAATGATATGAAGAAGATGGCCGCTACTTATGGATTCGATATTTCTGGCCCAGCTCAAAATGCACAAGAAGCCGTACAATGGTTATATTTTGCTTACTTAGCTGCAGTTAAAGAAAATAATGGAGCTGCGATGTCCTTAGGTCGTACTTCTACTTTCTTAGATATCTATATCGAACGTGATTTAGAAAAGGGCTCAATTGATGAATCCTATGCTCAAGAATTAATTGACCAATTTATTATCAAACTCCGTTTAGTGCGTCACTTACGTTCACCAGAATACGATGAGTTGTTTGCGGGAGATCCAACTTGGGTTACTGAATCCATTGGTGGTGTTTCAAGCAATGGCAAACCACTTGTCACAAAGAACTCCTTTAGATACTTACATAGCTTAACAAACCTAGGACCTGCTCCTGAACCTAATATGACGGTATTATGGGCAGATACACTTCCTGTAAACTTCAAGAAGTATTGTGCTAAGATGTCCATTGAAACTGGCGCAATCCAATATGAAAATGATGACTTAATGTCCCCATTGTATAAGACAGACTATGCCATTGCTTGTTGCGTTAGTGCAATGCAAATTGGTAAACAAATGCAATACTTTGGTGCTCGTACAAACTTAGCGAAAGCCTTACTCTATGCGATTAATGGTGGACGTGATGAAAACTATAATGAAAAGATTATTGATGGTATTCCTGAATATACCGATGAAATTTTAGACTACGAAAAGGTTAATGAATTATTTGACTTAATGATGGATAAGACAGCGAAGTTGTATGTGGATACCATGAATATCATTCACTACATGCACGATAAATACGCGTATGAAAAGAGTATGATGGCATTACATGACACACATATCTCTCGCTTAATGGCATTTGGAGCTGCTGGGTTATCGGTAGTCGCAGACTCTTTATCCGCAATCAAATACGCTAAAGTTAAACCGATTCGTAATGAACATGGCATCGCTGTTGATTTCGAAATCGAAGGAGATTTCCCTAAGTTTGGTAATGATGATGATCGAGTTGATATGATTGCGGTCGATGTAGTTAAACGTTTCGCTGCTAAATTAAAGGAACATGAACTTTATCGTAATGCAATTCATACATTATCCATTCTAACAATCACATCCAATGTTGTGTATGGTCTAAAAACTGGATCTACACCAGATGGTCGTAAGAAAGGTGAAGCATTCGCACCAGGCGCAAACCCAATGCACGGACGTGATACTTCAGGTGCTTTAGCTTCTCTAAACTCTGTTGCGAAGATTCCTTATGATGATGTCTGTCAAGATGGTGTAAGTAATACATTCTCTATTCTTCCAGAAACACTTGGTAAGACAAGAGAAGAACAAGTCATCAATACAGTATCAATCTTAGATGGTTACTTTGCACAAAATGCACATCACTTAAATGTTAACGTATACTCTCGTGAAGTCTTAATGAAGGCAATGGATCATCCTGAACTTTATCCAAACTTAACCATCCGTGTTTCTGGATATGCAGTTCACTTCAATCGACTCACAAAAGCTCAACAATTGGAAGTTCTAAAACGTACTTTCCATGAATCAATCTAAAATCGGTTTCATAAACAAAATCGAAACATTTGCCACAGTGGATGGTCCTGGCATTCGAACCTTGTTCTTCCTTTCAGGTTGTCCACTCAGATGTTTATATTGTCATAATCCTGAGACCTGGCAACAAGCTTCTGGTATTCAAATGGATACCGCTAAACTACTGAACTTAGTAAAACGTTATAAACCGTATTATGGAGACTTAGGTGGTGTTACCTTCAGTGGTGGTGAACCACTCATGCAAGCAGGTTATCTTGCGGAAGCTTTAAAGGTTCTTAAAGAAGCGAATATTCATACGTGTTTAGATACTTCAGGGTACAGTCGAAGTCCACTCTTACCAGAGATACTCAGTCATACGGATTTGATTTTGTATGATATCAAAGCTGCTAATCCTGATTTATATAAAAAGATTACGGGTCAAGAGATGCAAGTCACAACAGACTTTCTTAACTTAGCTCAATCTTTAAAGGTTAAACTTTGGATTCGACAGGTTATAGTACCTGGCTTAAATGATACTGAAGAGAATATCGATGAGACTGCTAAACTCATCGCAAGTCTCGATTATGTCGAAAAGATTGAGTTGTTGCCATATCATACATTAGGCACAACCAAATATAAGAAACTTGATATTAAGTATCCTTTAGAAGGGGTTGAGGCAATGAATCCGGATCGAATAAAGGAATTAACAGACTTATTACACAAAAAAATTGAATACTATAAACAGAACCGGTAAAAGCCGGTTTTGTTGTATACTTTAAATATGAGTTATAATCCTTGGCATGGCTGCCATAAAATCAGTTCTGGATGTGTAAATTGCTATATGTTTCGAGGGGATGAACGATTTGATCGTAACGCAAACATCGTACAAAAAACACAAGCTTTTTATCTACCGATTCAGAAAAAACGTGATGGAAGTTATAAAGTAAAATCGAATACGACTCTTTTTACCTGTTTAACTTCTGATTTTTTTATTGAGGAAGCAGATGATTGGCGTAAGGAAGTTTGGGATATGATAAAAGTGAGAAGTGATTGTCATTTCTTTATTATCACTAAACGTATTCATCGTTTTAATGAATGTATTCCAGAGGATTGGGAGGATGGTTATGATAATGTTACCATTGCTTGTACCATCGAAAACCAATTAGAAGCAGATCGTAGGATGCCAATCTTCAATCAAGCTAAAATAAAACATAAGATAATCATTTGTGAACCTATACTTGAAAGAATAAATCTAGTTCCTTATCTTAATGATTCAATCATTGAGATCATTGTAGGTGGAGAAAGTGGTCCAAATGCACGAGAATGTGATTATTATTGGGTTTTAGATTTGAAGTCACAAGCAGAATCCTTTAAAATAGATTTTACCTTTAAGCAAACCGGTGCACGATTTCTTAAAGAGCATAAGCTTTATCGGATTGAAAGAAAAGATCAAGTCAATCAAGCACGAAAGGCAAATATTAATCATTCGTATAAAGATGCGGCATATCGCAACAGGGAAACACTATGAGACTATTTGAGAGAATTTTTGGATTAAAAAGAGAAGCTGTACTACTCGATTCATGGCTATATATTATTAAAGCGATGGTTGCGCTTAGTGTAGGTTTTATCTTAGGAAGAACATTTACGATTACTCGATTGGATATGATTTCAGTCTTACTTGGAGTGATGTACAATCTTGAACCCTTCAATGTATCAGGCTTAAAAGGTGGTGTTAACCAACTTCTTGCCTCAACGTTAGGGGCAATTATTACAGGGTTCTTAGTTTATATCATGAACTATCAAGTATCCTTTTTAACCGTTGGTTTAGGTATCGGATTAACCATGTATGTTGCGTTAAAGATTGATTATCGTTTGGTGTCTCCAGTCACCATCTTTACAAGTATTTATATGACTCAAGCCTTACAATCCAATGCACTAGGGGAACCAAGTGTATTCTTAACTTTTAGACTAAGAATTTACGCATTAGGTTTAGGTGTATTAGTTGCTCTATTATTTAATTTCATATTCTCATTATTCTATTATCAAAAGATAGGACGTAAACGTGTTGAATTTGTAAAGATTCAAGCGATCAATGCGTTACACCATAGTATTAAAGGGTTAAAAGATCCATCTCTTATTCAAAGTACAGAATATCGTTTAGCGAGTGTATTCAATGATGTGGATATGGTTAAATCTAATATTGAGACGATGATGAAAGAACGATTTATACCATTTAATCAAAAAGAGAAGGAACAATTATCCGACTTACTTAAGGTTGTAATGCATATCAAAAATATGACTCATTGTGCATATGACAATCTATTTATCGCACATAATTTGGGTGAAGAAATATCAAATCGTGATTTGGTTAAGTTAGAGGAAATTGTACATAAACTTGAAGAAATTGATTTCTTAAATAAAAAAGAATCGAGTGTTATACCCAATTCTTTAGAATTTAATCCAAGTCGTATGTCTCAAAATATTCAATTGATGTTACAAGAGTGCCAAGCAATCTTAACAATCTATAATCAATTAGATTAAGTGATTCGCCCAAGCTTTGTTCTTCTTTTTCTGATTGTACACAAAGTTAGAAAATAGAATCGATCCAATCACCGCAATACTGAATCTTCCAATACTTGAATAAAGTATAAAGTTTAGATTCAGTATACTAAATAATCCATACATAAAGTAATAGACTATAAAATGTGAGAAATAGATAAGTCCTGACTTTACTCGTAAGTCAGAGGCATCTTTATCGGATGGATAATATAGACAGAGTGAGAATAAGAAGAAGGTTGTTGGGATTATGCTAAAGTACATATTATACTCATACGGATTCGAGTAAGTCACTAACAACCCCATTTCTACAAACATCATCACATAACTAAGGATAAATAATACCCAAGTTGTAAGAACACGGATTTTCATATGAATCTGTGTTTTTTGTATCCAATATCCGATTGAAACAAATAAGAAACCAAAGAATAATCCATTACGAGTTGTGGTAAAGATCTTTAAGAATTGATCCATACTATCCAACAAGAATCCTGAAGGTAAGAATCCATAATAGGCATCCCCTAATACACCGATACAGAATAAGAGGAAGGCGATAACTACAATCGTAAATGGTTTTAGTTTCTTGCTTAAGTAATAAAGAAGCAGAACACTTATGATCAGTGCAGGTATAAACCAAAGGTGATAATAAACACCAATAACAGTGAGATTAATTAGGAGATTTGGATATATCGGCATATAGAATATAAATGAGATTGGAAGATATAGAACAGTCCAAACTAGATATAACTTAAAATTCTTCTTAACCGATTTAATCACATTTTCTTTACTTAATCCATTTACTCCAATAAAATATCCAGAACTGATAAAAAAGAAGGGTACGGCTATACGAGCTAGAATATGCGCTGAGCTAAAATCAATGACAGAATTGTAATCTGATAAAGGTCTAAAATGAATAATTAGAACTAAAAACGAGACGATATACTTAACGCGATCAATCCATGGGTAATGTAATTTGTTCATATGATTTATTCTATCATTAAACACTTCATTTGACGAAATGAATCATTACGCCTATGATTTACTTGAAGATGTTGATGAAGTAGGCAACAGAAAGGAGTCTATATGAATCAATCTATTTTCTTAAAAGTATTTCTCATTCTCCTTCTTCTGATTACAGGTTTAAGCGCTTGTTCAAAAGAAGAAGAACCCATTGTAGAAAACCCAAGTATCAGTGTTGATGAAGATGACAGTGGTGTAGAACTAAGTATTCCTGATAGTTATCCGCATGAATTAGTTCCAATTTATCCAAATGCTCATTTATATAGTGTAGTTGAATCCAATCAGTCGTATACGATTATGTTTTATTCGAAAGATGAAGTAGAAGATGTAATGGATTTTTATAAGAATGTATTTAGAGATGCTGAGAATAAGATGGAAACTATTCAGACAGGATCCTATACTTCTTATGGTGAGCTAGATGGATATACCTATACCATTGATGTTTCAGAAGATAGTGATTTAGAGGGGTACCAAACATTAGTTATTCTTGGTGTTGTGATGAATCAGAAATAGATGAGGAAAGATGCATAAAATTTGGCAAACTAGAAGTTTCCTAGGAGTTCTTTACGTTTTATGTTTTATCTCAATTGAACTGATTTTTAGATTATTGAATCAGTTTGGTCTACAGGATGTTCATATCGTACGAATTCTATTATTTTCACTTAGTGTTTCATTAGGGATTTTTGTTGTGACGTGCTTATTTCCTAAGAAATTACAATTATTTTTACTAAACTTTAGTTTATTATTCCTAGCTTTTATTGCATTAACTCAAGTAAGTTATCGACTCTATATGAATGCAAACTACTCCTTTAGGTTGTTCTTTTCTATGGTCTCTAGAGTCGATGATTATGCTACAGACTTTACACAATATATCAAACTCATAAACTGTACTGTGTTTATCCCTTTCATAATTTTCTTGGTTATTAGTTTTTTTGTTTCAAAGAAGATGAATCCTGTTAAATTCGTGCATTTAATTATTCCAACGATTCTTGTGTTTGCATTACATTTCATTGGAATACAATCTCTCACATGGTTTAATCAAGAATCACTCGCTATTAAACCGAGTGAATTATATGATAATCCATATATTGCAGATCTTAGTTTGAATCAATTAGGATTATCTCGATTTATAATTCGTGATACTCGAAATTTATTGTTTGGGGTAAAAGAAACGGAAGAAATTATTGAGATCATTCCAGAAGACGTTGTGGTTATTACGGAGCCAAGTTATGAAAGAATAATTGATGATACACAATGGATTGATAAGATGAATGCAGAATCCAATGAAACAATTAAACTAATCGATGAATATTTAATGAATCGACCCATTACTCCTAAGAATGAATATACAGGATTATTCAAGGATAAAAATCTTGTTTATATCATGGTTGAAGCATTTGATTATATGGGAATCGATGAGAAATTGACCCCAACTCTCTATAAAATGACTCAAGATGGATTCTATTTTACGAACTTCTTCTCTCCACAATACTCTTGTGCTACAGGAGAGAGTGAATTTATTGGTCTTACTTCACTTGTTCCGAGAACGGGTATTTGTTCTCCAAATACGTATACCAATAATACGTATAAAACAAGCATTTTTACTCTATTTAATCAAGAAGGATATTTCAGTAGCTCATATCACAATTATTCTGATAAGTTTTATCAAAGAACAGAATTGCATGTAAATCTCGGAAGTACAAAATTCTATAACAATGATGATCTAGAGATTAAAACACTCAAAGGTTGGCCAAGTGATGTTAATTTAATGGAAGAAGCGTTTAAGATCTATGGTGATAAGGAACGATTCTTTTCCTACATTATTACCTCATCAACACACTTTCCATATGATGTTGATAGTACATTAGGAAATCGATACATCGAACAAATTGATCAATATTATCCAGATTTACCAATGCATGTTAAGCGTTATAAATCAAAGGCGATGGAACTCGATAAATCGATTGAAAGACTCATTCAACTATTAGATCATCAAGGTATTCTTGAGGATACTGTACTTATTCTATATGGGGATCATTTCCCACTTAAGACAGAAAAACAACTCTTATTAGATTATGGTAATCCCAATAACAATCGTCAAACTGGTTTTAATATCAATACGTTACCAATGATTATATATAATTCAGAAATTAAGGGAAGTGAACTAAAGACGGTTTCTTCAACCTTTGATCTAGTCCCAACGATCGCTAATTTATTTGATTTAGATTATGATCCGCGTTATTACTTTGGTGTAGATATCTTTGATACAACTCAAGAGAGATTTGTGCCATATGCATCATTAAGTTGGAATAACGAATTTGGGGCATACTCGGTTTCAAGTGCTAAATTCTTTCCATATGATTCCAATAACACATTAACTCCAGAAGAAATTGCTCGAATTAGTAAAATTGTTAAACAAAACTCTGATATATCGTATCGAATCTTAAAAAATGACTATTTCTCTAAGAGATAACATGATAGGATAATAAATAATTAGGAGGTGTGTTTATGGCTTATAAAGATCCAAAATTTTCACTTTATCGTTCAAAAGATGGTGCAATTCTAGGTGGAGTTTGTTCAGGTTTATCTGAATCACTAAAGATTGATGTTACGATTATTCGTATCTTATTCTTAATCCCACTTTTAGTATTTGGCACAGGTGCATTGGCTTACATTGTTTGTTGGATAGTATTTCCTGAAAAAGAGACTTATTAATTGATTCTTATTTCAGTTTAGGATTCATTACATAAATTAGAATAAAACCTAATACAATT
>CAYWGS010000044.1:0-11989 GCA_964457525.1 uncultured Erysipelotrichaceae bacterium
GTGTAAGAACGAGAATAATACAGCTTGTGGGAATATTGGTTTAGCGATGAGTGAAGTTGTCTATCAAAAAGGGAATATTGAGTTGGATTGTGCATTAGAAATTGCGGCTTTTCAATTGTTGGGTTGCGAGACATTTAAACCAAAGATTAGTACAATTCTTAATTTAGCTCCAGATCATCTTGATGTATTTAGTGATGCGAGCGAATATTACGATGCGAAGTGCAGAGTATTTATGAATCAAGATGAAAATGATGTTTACTTACGTAATATTGATGATGAAAATATAATTAGATTAACGAAGAATGTTAAAGCTAAATGTTATAACTTTTCATTAAAGGGTAATGCGGACATTTATGTTAAAGATCAGTTGGTCTATTTCCAAGATATCGTTTTGTTTGATGCATCAAAATTAAAGGTTGTTGGAATGCACAATGTAAGTAATGCGATGGTTGCGGCATCCATGGCTTATTTAATGGGTGTATCGGTTGATTTGATTCGTGATTCGATTGAAAACTTTGTAGGCGTTGAACATCGCTTAGAATATATCAGAACACTTAATGGGATCGATTTCTTTAATGATTCCAAAGCAACAACAGCGGAATCTACAGTTGTAGCACTCGAGGCGTTTGATCAACCGGTTATTTTATTAGCAGGTGGATATGATAAGAAAACAGGGTTTGAAGCTTTACGTCCATATTTATCAAAAGTTAAAATGCTTATTGCATTTGGTGATACGAAGGAACAATTCAAGCAATTATATCCAGAAACTCAATGTGTCGATGATATGGTTATGGCGCTTGATTTAGCGTATAAACAAGCACGTTCAGGAGATAAAATAATACTTTCACCTGCTTGTGCAAGTTATGATCAGTTTGATAATTATGAACAAAGGGGTCGTTTATTTAAAGAGTCTGTAAACTCATTAAAAGAATAACTTTAATTCATTGGTATAATGTTTTATAATAATACAGCAGTAAGGTGAAACTATGAACGACTTTTTTTTAATGACTGAAGAAATAGAATTAACAATCTCGTTAAAACTTGGTATGATTCAAAAGAATAGTTTACCAAATCTAAGTTATGAGCAATTAAAACAGGCTTTGATGGCGATGAGATGGAAAGCAGGGATGCCTGCAAAATTACATGATATTATAAATGATATTATGTCGATTAATGAAGATGAAATTGTAGCTTATTTAGCTAAAAAGGCCGTAATTGATGGTCGGAAAAAATCATTGGCAGATTTTGCTTATATGGTTGGAGGGAATGAATGAAAAAGAATAGTCGATTAATTATATTTGGATTAACCGTACTTGTATTATTGGCGATAGTAATTGGTTTTTATCCAAATATTCAAAAGGGTATGACCCTTGGCCTTGATCTTCAAGGTGGATTTGAAATTGTCTATGAAGTTAGTCCTTTAAAAGATGGGGCTAGTTTACCGGATATGGGTGCTATTACGCAGAGTATTAGTAAACGTATTGACGTCTTAGGGGTAAATGAACCTGATATTTCTACTGAAGGGGATAACCGTGTTCGTATTCAATTAGCTGGAGTTAAAGATCAAGCAGAAGCGCGTGAAATTATTTCAACGACTGCAAATTTAACATTTAGAGATGTGAATGATAATTTATTAGCGGATGCGGATATTTTAACTGAAGGTGGTGCTTCTTTAGGCTATGAAAATGGATTTGTTGTGGTTACTCTAAAGATTAATGACACAGATAAATTTTATGAATTAACTAAGAAAGTATCTGAAATGCCAACTGGCAATAATATTATTGTCACATGGTTGGACTTTGAAGAAGGTGTTGATTCCTATAAAGCTGAAGTTGGCAAAGAAGCTCCAAAGTATATCTCTGCAGCAAGTGTTAACCAAGGTATTAACGGGGATGCGATCATCAAAGGTTCTTTCACGGATGAAGAAGCTCGTCAATTAGCGAACTTAATTAACTCTGGATCTTTACCAGTTAAGATGACTGAGATTTATTCCAATGTTGTTAGTGCTGAATTTGGATTAAATGCTTTCTCTGTTACTGTGCTTGCAGGTTTATTAGGTGTGCTTGGTGTAGCCATATTTATGATTCTTGTTTATCGTTTACCAGGTATTGTATCCGCTTTAATGCTTGTACTTTATATCTTTGTAACGATGTTAATCTATAACTCTATGGGTGGTGTATTTACATTACCAGGTATTGCGGCTCTTGTATTAGGGGTTGGTATGACCGTGGATGCGAATATTATTACCTTTGAGCGTATTAAAGATGAATTGTTATTAGGACGTTCACTAAAAACAGCTTTTGATGAAGGTCATCACTTAGCTTGGCGTACAATTTTCGATTCTCAATTTACAACCTTTATTGCGGCATTCTTAATGTACATGTATGGTACAGGTGCAGTTAAGGGTTTTGCGACCATGTTAATGGTCACGATCTTCTCGACATTAATGATTAATGTATTCTTCGTTAAATTCTTGTTAGGTTTATTGGTTAAGTCTGGTAAATTTGATGATAAGAAGACTTACTTTGGTGTTAAGAATGAACATATTCCTGATGTAAGTAAGGGTGAAGAAAAGAGATATTTTGGCTGGTTTGTTGGTGTTGATTTTGTTAAAATTTCTAAAGGATTCATACTTGGTAGTGCTGCGATTCTAATGGCTGGCTTAATTTTCGGTATTGTAAATTTTGCCCAAGGTAATGGTTTCTTGAATCTTGGTATTGACTTCACATCAGGATCTAAATTAACCATTAACTCTATGGTTCCTATTGAAGAACAAAAGTTAATCGAAGATTTAAATGAAGTTGGTTTAACTCAATTTAAAGTTCAACTATCGGGTGATAAGGTTGCCTATGTCACTACGGGTGAGATACTTGATCGTACTGAAATTGATACAATCGGTCAATCGATGTTAACAAAGTATGGCTTAGAAATGAATGATAGCGTTGTTACTCCGGTGGTTGGTAATGAATTGATTCGTAATGCATTGATTCTTTCATTACTTGCATGGGTATTCATTCTATTGTTTATTACTGTTCGATTTGAATTTGACTATGCGTTCTCAACGATTTTAGCCCTTGTTCATGACATCTTAATCGTGTTCGCGGTGTTTGCAATATTCCGTTTAGAGTTCAACGTAGAACTCATTGCGGTTATCTTAGCGATTATTGGTTACTCAGTTGACGACTCGATTGTTATCTTTGACCGTATTCGTGAAAATGTTAATGCTTTAGGTACTAAACATGTGTCTAAGGAAGCGTATAAGAAGATTGTTAATGAATCTCTACAAGCAACTGCTCAACGTTCGATGTATAACACCATCACAACTTTAGTTCCAATTGTATTCTTGATTGGATTAGGTTCTAGAGCGATCTTTAACTTTAACTTTGCGATGTTAATTGGATTAATTTCGGGTGCTTATTCTTCGATTTTCATTGCGGCTCAATTCTGGTACTGGGTTCGAATTAATCGTAAACCTAAAGTAGTAAAAGCTAAACCAAAGAAAAAGAGTAATGAACCTGAAGAAATGGTTATAATTGGTATAAATGACTAAGAGTGGAATATTTCTACTCTTTTTATATGTTAAACTTATTCTATGTTAAATCAAAATTCACTAATCCAAGCTATTACAGACTTCAATGCGTTAAATGAACATCAAATTGAACAGTTCTATAAACCCATTAATTTTAAAGTCTCTAAACACAAACTATTTAAACAAGCAGTAGATCTAATTAATTTATCCATTCAGAAAAATCATAAGATTATTATCTGTGGTGATTATGATGCGGATGGTATTTGTTCCACTACGATACTTTATCGTACGTTAAAGAAATTAAATGCGAATGTTGGATACTATATACCAAATCGATTCAAAGAAGGATATGGTTTAAACGATAATACCGTTCGTTTAGCGCTTGATAAAGGTTATGACCTATTTATTATGGTTGATAATGGAGTTAGTGCTGATTCGTCTTTAAAATTGATTAAAGAAGCAAATAAGACATCCATTATCCTTGATCATCACAGTTATGAAGGTGAAGTTATATGTGATTGTTTAGTCCATCCAAATTTATTAGATGAAGATTATC
Organism: uncultured Erysipelotrichaceae bacterium; assembly: GCA_964457525.1. Taxonomy (GTDB): domain Bacteria; phylum Bacillota_I; class Bacilli_A; order Erysipelotrichales; family Erysipelotrichaceae; genus UBA2212. The sequence continues at coordinate 4,086 of CAYWGS010000044.1, forward strand.
ATGATATGTGTGGGAGTGGATTGGCGTATAACTTATCTGAACAATTAATGGGTTATGATGCGTTTAATGTTAGTCTAGCTGCGATTGCGACGATAGCGGATCTAATGCCTTTGTGGGGGTTTAATCGAGCTTGTGTTATTCAAGGATTAAAAGAGATTAATAATCATCAAACACCTGTATTATTGAATTTACTTAATGAGAAATCGAACTATAACGAAACGGATATAGCATTTCAATTGGTTCCAAAATTAAATGCTGTAGGTAGGTTAGCCGATATTATTGATGTTAATCAGGTTGTTAAGTACTTATGTTTAGATAATACGAGTTCAATTGATGCTTTTTCAAAAGAGATGATTAAGATTAATGATCTACGAAAAGAGATTAATCAAAAGATGTATGTTAAAGCATTAGAATTAATTGATGAATCAGAGGTAAGTGTTCTTTATGATGAATCATTCCATGAAGGAATTGTAGGTATAACAGCTGGACGCTTAGCATCAGAGCTCAAGAAACCCGTATTTGTATTGAATCGTGAAGGTAATCGTTTGAAGGGAAGTGCACGTTCTTTTGGATCGATTGATTTGAGAATGCTTGTACAACCCGCTTTACCGCTTTTAAATCGCTTTGGTGGACATGCGCAAGCTGCAGGTCTTGAGTTAGATATCGAAAATGTGGAAGAGTTTAAACAATTAATAAATCAAAATAAAGAAGCGCTTGTCCAATTAGGGGATAATACACATTATCTAGAAATTAAACCTGAATGGTTAAGTATTCAAGTATTCGATGAATTATATCAGTATGGACCTTTTGGACAAGGAATTGAAATACCTTCATTTAGATTTAATGATTATTTAATTAAGAGTAATCGATTAATTCGAGGTGGTATTAGTTTTGAAATCATGATTTTTGGTTCAGTTTTAAGTGCAGTTTATTTCCAAAATCAGTTAGATGAACGATTGATTAAATCCGATTTCAATAGCTTTATTGGTAGAATAACATTGGATGAATTTAGAGGAGTAAGAAAGTTAAAGATCTTAATTGAAAGCTTTGAATAAGATTGTTTAACCACTCAGTCTTTCTTGTAATTTGAATTGGTTTTGTTATAATTAACCTGTTATAGGAGATAGCTATGGATTATAAAAAATATATTGCGGATATTCAAGATTTTCCCATTGAAGGGATATTATTTAGAGACATCACACCATTAATGGGTGATGGTGAAGCATTTCATCAAGCAACACATGAAATTGTTCAATTTGCGCGTGAAGTGGATGCAGAAATCGTTGTTGGACCTGAATCAAGAGGCTTTATTTTTGGTTGTCCAGTTGCTTTCGAATTAAATATTGGATTTGTTCCAGTTCGTAAACCAGGGAAGTTACCTCGTGAAACTGTAAGTTTTAGTTATGCCTTGGAATATGGTAAAAATGAATTACATGTTCACAAGGATAGCATCAAGAAAGGTCAACGCGTTTTAATCGTTGATGATTTACTTGCGACGGGTGGTACTGTTGAAACAACAATCCGCTTAGTGGAACAACTTGGTGGTGAAGTGGTTGGCTGTGCATTCTTAATTGAACTTAATGCATTAAAGGGACGTGACGTTCTAAAGAATTATCCTGTCTTTACACTCGTGAATTATGATTAATCGAAGACATGTCTTCGATTTTTAAAAGAAGAAAACAATGCAAGGCAAAAAACAAGATGTAACGATACAAGCTATACTTGATCAGGTTAAAACCTATTATCCAGATCAAGAATCTCTCGATTTAATTAATCGAGCTTTTCTCTATGCACAAGAGAAGCATAAAGATCAGTATCGTAAGAGTGGTGAACCATACATCATACACTTGTTAAATGTAGCGTATATCCTTTCAGATTTAAAACTTGGACCAAAAGCGATTGCGGCAGGTTTATTACATGATGTTATCGAAGATTGTGGTGTTACTCATGATGAAATGGTTAAGGAATTCGATGAGGAGATTACAACCTTAGTTGAGAGTGTCACCAAGATTGGTAATATCGAGTTTAAAGATGAAAAAGAATATATGGCTGTTAATCATCGTAAGATTTTTATTGCGATGGCTAAAGATATTCGAGTAATCTTGATTAAGCTTGTAGACCGTCTTCATAATATGCGTACGCTTCAATATATGTCTGAAATAAAGCAGAAAAAGATTGCGGCAGAAACATTGGATGTTTATGCTCCAATTGCGCATCGTTTAGGGATTAGTGAAATAAAAAATGAATTAGAAGATTTAAGTTTTTATTATCTATACCCAGATAAATACTATGAGATTGCACATCTTGTAGAAATTAGAAAAGCTGAACGTGATCGTCAGGTTATGACGATGATTAAAGATATTACGGAATTATTAACCAAGAATGGTTTAAAGTTTAGAATATTCGGTCGTTCAAAACACTTATATAGCATTTATAAGAAAATGACGACGAAGAATAAACGCTTTGATGAAATATTAGATTTACATGCCATCAGAATAGTAACTTCAGATGATGTAAGTTGTTATGAAGTATTGGGTTATATTCATGCGAAATATAGACCGATTCCAGGACGATTAAAAGATTATATTGCGATGCCTAAAATGAATATGTATCAGTCTTTACATACCACAATTGTGGGTGAAGAGGGTAGTATTTATGAGGTACAGATTCGTACAGAAGAGATGGATGCGATTGCGGAAAAAGGGGTCGCAGCTCATTGGCGATATAAAGAAGGAAGTAAGTATAATCAAGAAAAAGCTCAGAGAGAAATCGAAGAGAGACTATCTTGGTTTAAGGATTTTGGAGCATTAACTCAAGAGAGTAAAGATGCGGATGAATACATGGATATTCTAACGCACGATGTTTTTGAGGCGAATGTTTATGTCATGTCTCCAAAAGGGAGAGTTATTGACTTGATAAATGGCGCAACTCCACTTGATTTTGCGTACCGTATTCATACTGAAATTGGACATTCTACAGTAGGTGCTATCGTTAATAATGTCTTAGTCCCACTCAATACTCCACTCAAAACTGGGGATGTTGTTTCCATTCGTACTTCTAAACAATCCAATGGACCATCAGAAGATTGGTTGAAGATTGTTAAAACAGCTCATGCGAAGAGTAAAATCCGTAATTTCTTGCAGAAGAAAGAAATGGATGATCGATCAGAAACGATTGAAAAGGGTGAACATCTTTTTAGGGAAGAATGTAAACGCCGTGAGATTGATGATAAAGAATTAATTGGCAGTAAGCGTTTAGAAAGTGTATTCCAATATTTCGCGATTAATAACATCAACGATTTTTATTACGCCATTGCGGTAAAATCACTCGCGATGCCTGCTGTTTTTGAAAAACTCAACATTCAACAAAGAAAAGGTATTCTTGATAACTTTAATTTAGAAAGAATGTTTAAGAGTAATCAATCCAAGAAAACAATATCTAAATCAGGTATTCGCGTTTCTGGTGTGGATTCAATGATGATTAGTTTAGCGGGATGTTGCTCACCTGTGCCTGGAGATCCAATTGTTGGTTTTATTACAAAGGGTCAAGGAGTTAAGGTTCATCGTACCGATTGTATTAACGTTAAAAATGAAACTAAACGTTTAATTACGGTTGAATGGGATGAAGAGCGTAAAGAAGGTAAGTATGAAGTAAAACTTTATATTCTTGCACAAGATCGATCATTCTTGATTTCGGATATAGTAACAATCATCAACCAATGTAAAGCAGGTTTAGTTGCGGTTAATTCTACAGTAAATGAAGATAAGATTACCGCTTCTACCTATTTAACGGTTGTTGTGACGGATGCGGATCATTTACAAATTGTTATGGCTAACTTAAGAAAAATAGAAAATGTATTTGAAGTACATCGTGCTCAATCTTAGTTGTTGAGTTGATTGTTTTGTGATAAAATTGAATAAATTCATTGATTAGGAGATTTATTGCCTTTATTTTGTAGAGAGGAACGAAGTGGTGAAAGTTCTATTTGGGGTTATAAATGGACACCTAGGAGAAGCTAACTTGAACTTAGTAGAGTTAGACGGGCTGCCGTTATCCAGTTGAGTGTGTATTTCGATACAAATTAAGGTGGTACCACGTGAAAGCGTCCTTATGTAGGAGGCTTTTTTTATTTAAAGGAGGAATAAAATGAGTAAGTTTCAAGTTCCAAGAGGAACACAAGATGTCTTTGGAAAAGAAGTTAGACAATGGCATAAGATTGAAGCATTGATTAAAGAAATGATGAATGTTTATGGATTTGATGAAATTCGTACACCTGAGTTTGAACATACTGAGGTATTTGCGAGAGGCAACGATTCCAGTGATGTCATCAATAAAGAGATGTATACATTTAAAGATCGTGGCGATCGTTCATTAAGTCTTAAACCGGAAGGAACTGCTGGATTGATTCGTGCTTTTGTTGAGAACAAACTCTTTACTCAACCGGATATGCCTTTTAAGTACTACTATGTTAGCCCATGTTTTAGATATGAACGTCCTCAAAAAGGTCGCATGCGTATCCACCATCAATTTGGAGTTGAAGTATTAGGTGATAAGACACCTTATATTGATGCGGAAGTAATCGGTATGGGTTTAACTTTTGTTCGTACCTTAGGTTTAAATGATCTTAAAGTATTAGTTAATACTTTAGGAGATAACGAAAGTAGAGCCGCTTATAAAACAGCATTGAAAGAACACTTTAGTTCACATTTACCAGATTTATGTGAAGATTGTCAAAGACGTTATGAACAAAATCCTTTACGAATTCTTGATTGTAAAGTTGATGCGAATCATCCATCACTCCTAGAAGCACCTAAGTTAAGAGATTATCTTAATGATGAATCAAGAGAGTATTTTGAGAAACTTATTCAAATATTAGAAGATTCAGGTGTTGAAGTTGAAATTTCAGATCGTTTGGTTAGAGGGCTCGATTACTATACACATACTGTGTTTGAAGTTGTAAGTGTCAATAAAGACATGGGTTCTCAAGCGACTGTATTTGGTGGTGGTCGTTACGACTCACTCGTATCTGATTTTGGGGGGCCTGAGCTCAGTGGTATTGGTTTTGGAATGGGGATTGAACGATTACTTGTCGCATTAAATGCGGAAGGAATTGATTTAGCCGATGAAAAAGAACTTGATGTATTCTGTGTAACATTGGATGATGAAGCACTTGATTATGCGTATCACTTGAGTAATTTCCTACGTCTAAATGGGTATAAAGCAGAATATGATTACTATCGTAAATCGTTTAAATCACAGTTTAAGAGTGTAGAAAGAAAGAATGCAAAGATTGTTATTTTACTCGGTAAAGATGAAATGAGTAAGGGTCAAGTTGTTCTTAAATTAATAAAAACACAGGAACAAGTTACCGTATCAGAAAATGAAATCTTGCATCAATTAGATCATTGGTTAAATGAAGATCATGTATGTGATCATGATCATCATCATGGAGGAGAACATGAATAGAACACATAATTGTGGTGAGTTAACACCAAAGAATTTAGGAGAAATTGTTACACTCGTTGGATGGGTTAGTAAACGTCGTAATTTTGGTTCGATTGTTTTTATCGATCTTAGAGATCGCGAAGGGATTACACAATGTGTTTTCGATGAATCCTTAAGTGAAAGTATTAAGGATGTACGTAACGAATATATTCTTGAAATCAAAGGTGAAGTTATCTTAAGAAAAGATGCCAACCCAAAGATTAGTACAGGTGAAATCGAAATTAAGGTTGTTTCATTTAACATTATAAATCAAGCTGAATTAACGCCTATGATTATTCAAGATGAAACGGATGCGCTTGAAGATACACGTCTAAAATATCGTTATTTAGATTTACGTAGACCCGTTATGCAAAAGAAGTTGATTCAACGTGCGAAGATTGTTCGTACGATGCGTAATTTTTTAGATGACAATGGTTTCATTGATGTAGAAACTCCAATGTTAACGAAGTCAACTCCAGAAGGATCTCGTGAATACTTAGTTCCATCACGTGTTCATGAGGGTGAGTTTTATGCATTAGCTCAATCTCCACAGATCTTTAAGCAATTATTAATGGTTTCTGGTTTAGAACGTTATTATCAAATAGCACGTTGTTTTAGAGATGAAGACTTAAGAGCAGACCGTCAACTTGACTTTACTCAAGTCGATATTGAAACTTCCTTCTTAGATGAGAATGAATTTCATGAGATTATTGAAGCAATGACGAAGGATGTTATGAAGAAAGTCTTAGGATTGGATGTAAAGACACCATTCTTAAAGTTAAGTTATAATGATGCGATGAATTTTTATGGAAGTGATAAACCAGATAATCGTTTCGGACTCAAATTAAATGAAATGATGACAGTATTTGCGAATTCAGAGTTCCAAGTCTTTAAGTCTGCACTTGAGAATAAAGATGGTTCAATAAAGGCGATTGTATTAGAAAATGGTGCAAGTTTTACACGTAAAGAAACTGATGCATTAACGGATGTTGCAAAGAAGAATGGAGCTAAAGGTTTAGTCGTACTTAAGTATGTCAATAATCAATTAGAAGGTCCTGCAGCGAAGTTCTTATCTGAACAAGAAATTAATGACTGTGTTAAGATTCTTAACTTGAAAGAAAATGATTTAATTCTTATGACAGCTGACAAATGGGAGAAGGCCGCAAATGCTTTAGGTGCAGTTCGCTTAGCTTTACGTGATAAGTTAAATCTAACAAGTAAATCTGATTTCTCATATCTATGGGTTGTCGATTTCCCAATGTTTGAGTATGATGATGAAAGTCAAAAATACGTTGCGAAACATCATCCATTTACGCGTCCAAAAACAACTGATATTGAGTATTTAAAATCAAATCCAGATAAAATAATGGCTCATGCCTATGATTTAGTTTTAAATGGGTATGAAATTGCTGGGGGTTCATTAAGAATTTATGATCAAGCTATGCAAAAAGCAATGTTTGAAATGATTGGATTTACAGATGAGCAAATCAATGAACGTTTTGGTTTCTTCGTAGATGCATTTAAATATGGTACACCTCCACATGGTGGTATTGCATTTGGTTTAGATCGCTTTGCGATGGTTCTTACTGAATCTGATTCACTACGTGATGTCATTGCATTCCCTAAGAATGCTTCTGCTCGATGCCCATTGACCAATGCACCAAGTCAAGTAGATGAAAAACAATTAAATGAATTACATATTTTGATTGATAAGAAGTAAAATATGATATAATTTAGATACCCAAAAGGACAACGTTATTTCCGACACTTCGATATAAGGGAAACGGAAGTTGCATATTTGTGTGAAGGCCTGGCATTGCTAGGAATCCTAAGAATATACACATGTTACCCACCTGACTCTCAGGGAATATATCACCTTTTGGGACATTTATTAAACCCGTTTAATCGGGTTTTAATTTGTTAAAAAGACTTGGACAAGGTATGAATAAAAACTTAATAAAGAGACTACATTCAAGATTAGGGTATTGGATTAAGTATGAAAGAAAAAGATTATTGGCACTAACTAATAATCCTAATCTGAGGCAAGATAAGTTTATTTACATTGATAAAAGAGATGGATTAAATCATTTAGATCAAAACATTACAATTTGTTCACGATCTACTTTATCAAGAATTGAGAATGGACAAGTTGTTTATGACTCATCAATTGTTAATATATTTCTCAATCGATTCAATAAGAAGTTTCGAATTAATGAAGTGGACCAACATCTAATTGATTCTTGCATACAAGCATTTTACGTATATTTACTTCAAAATTCAAAAATCTCAACAAAGTATTTAAGTGTAATCTTAGAAGATACGAATTTTAAAGTAAAGGATAATTTTCTATGGAATGAAGATTACAAAGTTCTAATTAAAATTGTTAAACGGTATCAATCTTTTGATATATTGGATGAAGT
>CAYWGS010000045.1:0-493 GCA_964457525.1 uncultured Erysipelotrichaceae bacterium
AACTTATTATATAAGAATCTATTTAAGTTTACTAGTTAAGCCAAATCTTAGCAACTTGTAAAAGCAATCATAATTTGGTTTAATATGAAATGTAGGGAAACAAGTGATATGTCAAAATTAAATGAACAAACGATTTATAATAAAGAATTCAATATAGAGTTTAAAGGATATTCAACGCTTGAGGTTGATACTTTTTTAGATTTAGTTATTCAAGATTACCAATATTTTAATTTTGAAATTCAAAAAGCAAAAGAAATCATTCAACAACTTCAACAACAAAATGCATTATTACAATCTAAATTGATCGAAACTCAAGGGAAGTTAGATGCATTTAATAGTTCGGATGCAAATATTAATCAAGTCGATTTATTAAAAAGATTGGCAAAACTCGAACAAGAAGTCTATAATAAGTAAGTACATCAGGCAATCGCTGGTCGTAAGATTAGAGGAAAGTCCATGCTCGCACCATCTGTGATGATGGTAGTGATTATGC
>CAYWGS010000045.1:503-11878 GCA_964457525.1 uncultured Erysipelotrichaceae bacterium
TGATTATGCTGAATGAAAAAATAAATTCAGGCAGGAAACTGACGGCAGAGTTAATCCTAAGGCGTAAGCTATGGAAGCGCTCTTGAAAGTGCCACAGTGACGGAGTCTCTTTGGAAACATTGAGAGTGGAACGCGGTAAACCCCATAAGCGAGAAACCCAAATTTGGTAGGGGAACTTCAAGAACCGAATCGAAGGTTTAAGAAGACAGAAATGTAGATAAATGATTGCCACTGGAAACAGGACAGAACATGGCTTATACGATGTATTTTAAAGTGGAACGGAGTTCCATTTTTTTATAAATTAAAGTTTAATAATGGTATAATATTGCAAGTAGGAGTTTTAAAATGGTTGAAATAGGAAATAGACTTAAAGAAAGAAGAGAAGAATTAGGTTTTACGCTCAAAGAAATGAGTGATAAAACAAGAGTTCCAGTATATAAACTTCAAGCCATTGAGAATGGCGATTTGAAGTTTTTTGAGAATGATTTAACGTACTTAAAGTTCTATATTCGATATTATTGCAATGCATTACATCTAGATTTTGAAATGTACAGAGATCAGCTTGATTTGGCTCTAGATGAATTTTCAAATACGACTAAGATGTTAAAAATAAGTGAATTAAATGACATTCATGATCGAGTGAGTGATCGAGTAAGAAAATCGACTAGACGTAAAAAACTTGATATCTCATTTATCTCATTTGCGACATCGATTGTTTTATTGGTGTTAACCCTCGTATTGGTCTTTGTGTTTCTAATTTTACCGAATTTAAACAAAGAAGATGATTTAATAATCGATAATGGGAATACGGATATTCCTTCACCCATAGAGAATGTAGATGATGAAGAAACAGAGGTTGTTGAGGTTCCAAAGGTCTTAAGTGTAAGCCAAATTGATTCTGTTAATTATGAAGTTACTGGATTTAGTGATGGTCAAGATTTATCTTTGTTTGTTAACTTCAAATCAAATGCGTATGTAAAAATTCGAGTAGATGGGGATAGTGCAGTAAACTTACCGAATAAGTTATACAATGTTGGTTCAACCTTAGATTTTAAATTTAGTGCATCAAACGAAACGATTGTAGAAGTATACATTGGTTGGATGAATGGTAATACAATGTTAATCAATGATATTGCGATTCCAATTGATGAAGAAATTGCAAAACGTAATGGTTCTGTTACGTTTACCTTTAGATTAAGAGGAGAAACCGAATGAATATTCCCAATCGATTGACGTTAATTCGCCTAGTATTTGTACCAATTATCGTATTTTTTGCAATATTTCCTTTTGCACAATTCAACATTGTGTTTGGTTATATAATGGTTGATTTTGTTAGTTTACCTATCATCAATATTATTATTCTTGTTCTTTTCTCACTCGCGAGTATTACTGATTTCTTAGATGGGTACTTAGCACGTAAACATAATTTAGTAACCACTTTTGGGAAGTTTGTGGATCCTTTAGCAGATAAGTTACTCGTAAACACGATGTTTGTATTATTTGCTTATCAAGGAGTAATGCCTGTTCTTGCAGTATTAATAATGTTATGGAGAGATACAGCGATTGAAGGTATTCGTATGATTGCAGCAAGAAATGGTGTTACCATTGCGGCAGCATTTTTAGGTAAAGTTAAGACTGTTGCTCAAATGATTACTATTATTCTTTACTTATTATCTAATTTACCATTTGAGTTGGTTCAATTACCAATTCATGAACTTATGTTGTGGTTTACAGTTGTAATATCTGTTGTAAGTGGTATTTCTTATTTCTTACAAGCGAAAGATATGATTTTGGAATCCATGTAATGAAAGACTTAGTTAAGTGTTTACTCGAGCTTAATATAACAATCTCAAGTTGTGAGAGTTTTACTGGGGGTTTGTTTGCATCAAGTTTGAGTTCATTTGCTGGAATTTCACAGGTTTATAAAGGTAGTATTATTACTTATCAAAATGAAGTTAAAGAGAATGTATTAGGAATAGATCATGAATTAATCGAAAAGTATGGAAGTGTGAGTGAAATTGTTGCGATTGAGATGGCTCGATCATGTCTTAAGTTGTTAAAATCTGATATTTCAGTTTCATTTACAGGCAATGCTGGTCCTAATCCGATTGAAAATAAAGAAGTTGGACTTTGTTATATCGCTATAATTTATAAAGGATATGAAGAGATTATAGAATGTCGATTTAAAGGCTCACGAAATCGAATTCGAAGAAGTGCAGTGAATAAAGCGTGTCGTAGAATACTTTGTATAATACAGGAAAAATCTTTATAGTCGCATACTATAAATAAAGAGGGAACTATGGAAAATAAGAAAGATTTATTACTAGAAGATGCACTTAAACAGATTCAGAAGCAGTATGGTAAAGGGGCGGTTATGCGCTTGGGGGATCGTGCTAATGTTGAGGTTGATTCAATTAGCAGCGGTTCAATTGCGATTGATTTTGCATTAGGTGTCGGTGGATATCCTAAAGGTAGAATTATTGAGATTTATGGACCTGAATCAAGTGGTAAAACAACTTTAGCGTTACATGCAATTGCGGAAGTTCAAAAAAAGGGTGGTAAAGCTGCTTTTATTGATGCGGAAAATGCGATTGATCCAATGTATGCGAAAGCATTAGGTGTAAATATTGATGATTTAATCTTGTCTCAACCGGACAGTGGTGAACAAGCATTAGAAATTACAGAATTATTGATTAAGAGTGGTGCGATTGATTTAATCGTTATTGACTCTGTTGCGGCACTTGTTCCCCAAGCTGAACTAGATGGTGAGATGTCTGACTCACATATGGGTTTACAAGCTCGTTTGATGTCTAAAGCGATGCGTAAGTTAGCTGGGGTTATGAATCGTAGTGATTGTACAGCTATTTTCATTAACCAACTTAGAGAAAAGATTGGAATTATGTTTGGCAATCCAGAAACAACAACGGGTGGTAAAGCTCTAAAGTTCTATGCATCGATTCGAATTGATGTACGTAAGAGTGAAGCTATTAAGAATGGTACGGATATTATCGGGAATAAAGTGAACGTTAAAATAGTTAAAAATAAAGTTGCGCCTCCATTCAAAACAGCAACTGTCGATATTATGTATGGAAAGGGTATCTCTAAGATTGGTGAACTTATTGAGTTAGCTGCTGAAAGAGATATTATTCAAAAAGCAGGTGCTTGGTTCTCATATAAAGGTGAAAAAATTGGTCAAGGTAAAGAAGCAGTACGTGCATTCTTGACTGCAAATCCTGTTATCGCGGAAACAATTGAGTCAGAATTAAAACAAGTCATGTTTGTACCAAGTGCTGAAATAGTTGAAGAATAGGACATAATTGTCCTTTTTCTTTGTCTGTTGTTGTGAAATGGCAAAAAATTAAGTATTATATAAGTAAGAGTTTATAACTCGAGCTGGAGGAAAAAATATGGGAGAGTATTCATACTTTTTCGTCTTAGCTAGTATCGGTGGTTTTGCTTTGGGAATCATTATTATGGTAATGCTCTCAAAGTTTGGGTTAAATAGAGATCAACAAAAAGCAAAATTAATTTTAGATGAAGCGAATATCAAATCGGATAGCATTGTTCGTCAAGCTATTTTAGATGCGAAAACGCAAACTTATGACTTAAAGTTAGCTGCGGAAAAAGAAATAAAAGAGTCAAAACAGGCTCTTCAAGAAGTAGAACTAAAGTTAAATCGTCGTGAAGACAGTCTAAATTTTCGTAGTGAGATGTTGACCTCAAAAGAAAAAGAACTTGATTTAAAAAATAAACAAGTTACCGAAAAATTAAATGTACTAGAGAAGATGGAAACCAACCTGAAAGAGAAAATAGACGGACAGGTTGTTGAATTAGAGCGTATTGCAAATATGACATCTGCAGACGCTAAGAATGAATTAATGGATATTGTTCGAATAAGGACTCAAAATGAAATTGAGGCGTTTATTCGTGATCAAGAAGATGAGGCGAAAGCTAAAGCTTCTGATATGGCTAAAGAAATTATTGGTTTAGCTATTCAAAGATATGCTCAAGAAGAAACGCTTGAGAGAACTGTTTCTGTCGTTGGATTACCAAACGAAGAAATGAAGGGTCGTATTATCGGTCGTGAAGGTCGTAATATTCGTGCGATTGAACAAGCAACAGGCGTAGACATTTTAATTGATGATACACCTGAAACAATTACTTTATCTTGTTTTGATCCAATTAGAAGAGAAGTTGCACGCTTAGCATTAGAAACATTGCTAAAAGATGGCAGAATTCAACCGGGTCGTATTGAAGAAGTTGTAACTCGTGTTCAAAATGAGTTAAATGAAACAATTCAAAAAGCAGGAGAAGATGCTGTATTCAAAGTGGGTGTTGGTAAAGTTGATCGTGAGATTATCGGTTTAATTGGTCGTTTGCGTTACCGTTATAGTTATGGTCAAAATGCTCTTCAACATAGTATGGAAGTTGCGCATTTAACTGGTATGATGGCAGCAGAATTAGGTTTAAATCAAACCTTAGCAAAACGTGTTGGTTTATTACATGATATTGGTAAAGCATTAGACTTCGAAATGGAAGGTAGTCATATTGAGTTAGGGGCACGAATTTGTCGTAAACATGGTGAACATCCTGCTGTTATTAATGGCATTGAATCTCATCATGGTGATGTACCTGCAAATAGTATTTATTCGATCTTGGTACAAGCTGCAGATACATTGAGTGCAGCACGTCCTGGTGCACGTTTTGAATCATTCCAAAACTACATTCAACGTTTAGAACAATTAGAAAAGATTGCGACATCCTTTGATGGTGTTGATAAAGTTTACGCTATTCAAGCTGGACGTGAAATTCGCGTTATGGTTGTACCTGATAAACTAGATGATTTAGGTGCACATCGTGTTGCGCGTGAAATTCGTGAAAAGATTGAGAACGAAATGACTTATCCTGGTCAAATTAAAGTAACTGTCATTCGTGAAACACGACATTCAGAAACCGCAAAATAATGAAAATACTGTTTATTGGAGACATTGTTGGAAAAGCCGGTCGAGCAGCTGTTTATGCTCGACTTGCTTTATTGAAAAAGGAATATAGTATAGATTTTACGATTGTTAATGGTGAGAATATTGCGCATGGTAAAGGGATAACTGAGAAACTTTACAATGAACTTGTTGAAAAAGGTGTCGATGCGATTACGTTAGGTAACCATGCGTATTCTAAAGCAGATGTATTAAGTTTTATTGATCATAGTAAATCACTTATTCGACCTATTAATATGTATCCGAATGAATTTGGTTGTGGTGTTCGTGATTTCTATGTAAAAGGTAAAACAATTCGTATCATAAATCTCATTGGATCAGTCTTTATGGATAAAGTTATTGAAAGTCCATTTGAGGCTATGAAGAAATTGCATAAAACGAATCCGGATAAAATTGTTATTGTTGATTTGCATGCAGAGGCAACTAGCGAGAAGTTAGCGTTTGCGTATCAATTTAAGAATGAATGTAGTGCAGTTATTGGTACACATACCCATGTACAAACAGCAGATGAACAACTCATTGATGGCTGTGCGTTTATTAGTGATGTTGGTATGTGTGGATCCTTTAAAAGTATTATTGGACGTGATATCGATGAGGTGTTAGAAAAGTTCAATGGGAACTCAATGACACGTTTTACCGTGAGTGAAAATCCTGCTCAAGTGTGTGCAGTAGTAATCGATATTGATGATAAAACGCTTAGGGCAACTTCAATCAAAAGATTACAATTTAGACCTGAAAGTTATTGAAGAAGAGTATAGAAGTGGTATAATTAGAGCAATAAAAGGAGGATTTAACTGTGCCTGTAATTGTAGCAAAAGACACTTGTATTGGATGTGGAGCCTGTGTAGGGGTTTGTCCAGTTGGAGCATTATCACTTGATGCGGATGGTAAAGCTGAGTGTGATGAATCAATCTGTATTGATTGTTTAGCATGTATTGGAGTTTGTCCAACACAAGCAATTAGTCAAAAGTAACCAAGCATAGCTTGGTTTTTTTAAGGAAATAAAGATGAACGAAATATTTATTAAACCGAATTTAAGGACAGCTCAAAGAAGATCTAAAGATGAAACGATTATTGATCGTTCGCTTTTTAATATACCTGAAGAATACAAAAATCTTGGATTTGATAAAAAATACTACTTAAGAACATATGGTTGTCAAGCCAATGAGCGTGATTCAGAGACGATAAGAGGGATACTCGAAATGATGTCTTATACAGAAGTTAAAGAACCTGAATCTGCAGATATTATTATCATGAACACTTGTGCAATTCGTAAGAATGCAGAGGATCATGTATTTGGTGAAATTGGCCAATTAAAACGATTAAAGTATACCAATCCAGATTTGATGTTTGTTGTTTGTGGATGTATGGCTCAAGAAGAGGAAGTTGTAGAAACAATCTTAAAGAAATATCATCATATTGATATTATTTTTGGTACTCATAATATTCATCGTTTTCCAGAATTACTCATTCAAGCGCACTTTAATAAAGAAAGAGTTGTGGAAGTGTATTCAAAAGAAGGTGAAATCTATGAGAATTTACCAGTAATACGCCAACAACACTCTAAAGCTTGGGTTAATATTATTTATGGTTGTGATAAGTTCTGTACCTATTGTATTGTTCCTTATACGCGTGGAAAAGAGCGTTCACGTTTGAAGGAAGATATTTTAGATGAGATTAATACATTAATTATCGAAGGCTATAAAGAAGTAACGTTACTAGGTCAAAATGTGAATGCTTATGGTAAGGATCTTTCAGATGATTACTCCTTTGCGGAATTACTTGAAGATGTCGCAAAGACAGGAATCGAAAGAATTCGTTTTATGACAAGTCATCCATGGGATTTTACTGATAAGATGGTAGATGTTATTGCTCAGTATGACAATATTATGCCATTTGTACATTTACCATTACAGTCTGGTAGTAATGATATCTTAAAACTTATGGGAAGACGATATACAACAGAAGAGTATCTTCATGTATTTGATTTATTGCGTGAGAAAGTAAAGCATATAACGTTCTCAACGGATATTATTGTGGGCTTCCCAAATGAAACAGAAGAACAATTTCAAGATACATTAAAAATGATGGATTATTGTAAGTTTGACAATGTTTATACTTTTATCTACTCTCCAAGAGCAGGAACACCTGCGAGTCGTATGGAAGATAATGTTTCATTAGAAACAAAACGTAGTCGATTGAAATTATTGAATCAAAAAGTTGCGCATTATGCACTTTTAAATAACAAAAATCTTATTGGATCTATTCAATCTGTATTGGTTGATGGACCATCAAAAAAAGATGAAAACGTATTTAGTGGATATACAGAAGGAAATAAGTTGGTCAATTTTGTTCCTAAAAATGCAAAAACTGGTATGATTGTTCAAGTAAAGATTACAAATGCTAATACATGGACATTAAAAGGGGAAGAAATTTCTTCTTAATTCCATTGTTTTATACGCTATAATTAAGAAAAAGCATTATTAGGAGGAAATATAATGAATGAAGTACGCATTTTTGCGTTAGGTGGATTAGATGAGGACGGTAAGAATCTTACTGTTGTTGAGATAAATCAAGATATTTTTGTTATTGATGTAGGATTGAAATATCCTGATAAAGATCGACTTGGTGTTGAAATTATCATCCCGGATTTTAATTATCTAATTGAGAATAAGAATCGAATTAAGGGTATATTTATAACGCATGGTCATGATGATGCGATGTCCGCGTTGCCATATTTAATCAAACAAGTAGATTTACCTATTTTTACAACACCCTTAACTGCTAAGTTAATTGAACGTCTATTTAAAGAAGAAAAGATAACTCAATATACTTTAAAAGTATTAAAACGAGAAGATAATATAACGATTGGTAAGATAAATGTAAGAACATTTAGTTTAACACATTCAATTGCGGATGCTTTTGGTGTTGCGATTGAAAGTCCATTTGGCTATATCGTTTATGCTGGTGAGTATATTATTGATTTCAATACACGAAATCAAGCATTTTCATGTGATATCACCAGTTTTGCGGATATTGGCAAAAAGGGTGTTTTTGCATTATTAACTGAATCTGTAGGTTCTGATCGACCAGGTTACACAGCACCTAATCATAGTATTACAGAAATTGTGGAAGACACATTAGAGAATACTAAGAATAGAGTTGTAGTTACTATGTATGAACAAAACTTGTTCCGTTTACTTGAATTACTTGAGTTAGCTAAGAAATATAAACGTAAAGTTTTCTTTTACAATGAAACTCAAAGAGAATTATTGAGATTAGCTGAATCACTTGGCTATTATAAAATGCCTTTAGATTTAGAACTACCTAAATCAAAGTTTAATAATTCAATTGAGAACTTAATGATTATTGTCTCTGGAAGTGGTCCACAAGTCTTTAAGTTAATGCATAAGATTGCGATGAATGAAGATGATACGATTAATCTAAGTCCAAGTGATACGGTTATTATTGCTTCTCCAATTGTTCCTGGGACTGAGCGTGAAGCAGGGCGTATGGAAAATGAATTGTATAAAGAAGATGTCAATGTTGTTACACTCGATCGCAGAAAAGTTGTATCAATGCATGCATCGATTGAAGATATTAAAATGCTTGTTTATTTACTTAAACCAAAGTACTTTATTCCGATTCATGGGGAATATCGTCATCTCGTCAATAATGCAACAATTGCTTTAGATATGGGATATTATGCGGATAAGATTGTTGTGTTAGATAATGGTCAAATTGCTACATTTAAAGATGGTAAATTAAACAACACTGCAAATATTTTAAAGTTAGAAGAAATATTAATTGATGGAAATGCACATCTTGATTCAAGTGGTTTAATCTTGAAGGATCGGGAACTATTATCTACAGATGGCGTCATCGTGATAGGTGTTGTTTTGAACTTCAATACAAAAGAGGTTATTGGTGGACCAGATGTTCAATCACGTGGAGTTATTTACTTAAAGGATGCGGATTATATCGTTAAGGAAGTAGGTAATATCTTAGAGAATACGATTAATTCGATGGTTGAAGCCAATCGTTATGATAATATGAGTGCTAGAAATGAAGCAAAGGAAAAGATGACGAAGTATATTCTAAAAGAAACAGGTAAGCGTCCAATGATTCTACCTGTTATAGTGGAAATTAATCTATCTGAGTAATATGGCGAGAAAGAAACAGAAAATCAGTTATAAACATAGTCAGATAATTATGATTTGCTTGATTGTATTAGCATTCGTTTTTATCGCGTTTCAAAGGCTTGGATTTATAGGGATTCATCTTGATCGTATTCTTAATATCTTTTTTGGGTCACGTCGAGATATCGTTTATTTATTTATAACACTCTATTGTTTATATCGAATATTTGTTCGTAAGAAACCTGTATTATCGCTTAAGCATAAGATTATTTTAGGTTTGACGAGCTTAATCTTGCTTGTTGGAACAAGTTATTTTTCTTACTTACCAACAGATATTGGATTTACAGTATTTAATGCATGGATTAATAACTTTGCGTTTATCTATACAGAGAAATTCTCGGCACAAGGTGGATTTTTTGGTGTCGTATTTTACTCACTTTTAACGTTTTTACTTGATCGTTTTGGTACATTAATTGCGTTGATTATTAGTTTATTAATTCTCTTACTTTTAAGCTTTAACTTTGGTTTTGTTAAGGATTGGTTTGTAAGTAAGAAATCAAACTATCAATCAAGAAAAGAAACGTACTATGAAGAAGAAGAGTCCGAACCGATTGTTCAAAAACCCGTATTTCTAACACCGGATGAGCCAGTAAAACAGAAAGTGAAGATTATCGAAGCGGATATTAAAACTAAATCAGCTGCAACAATCCATAGAATTGGAAATTACACACTTCCAAGTTTAAGTGTATTAGATGAAGTCATTGGTAAGAGTAAGTCTAACGCTAATAGCAATGCGGCTAATCAAAAGGGTCGAAAACTGATTGAAATATTAGGGGAGTTTGGTGTGAATGCTTCATTAGTAGGTACACATATTGGACCTGCTGTTACAAAATTTGAGGTTCGTCCTGATAGTAATGTAAAGATTTCTAAAATTGCATCTCTACAAGATAACATCAAGATGGAATTAGCCGCTAAAGAACTTCGTTTAGAAGCACCGATTCCAGGAAGAAATGCAGTTGGAATTGAAATACCTAATGTAGAGATGATTCCAGTTCGTATGATTGAATTAATCAAAGATATTGCACCAGATAAACAATCGAAGAAACTTCTATTTCCATTGGGTAAAGATTTAATGGGTAAATCAGTTTACTCTGAATTAGATAAAATGCCACATTTGTTGATCGCTGGAGCAACAGGTAGTGGTAAATCGGTTTGTGTTAACTCAATCATTATTAACTTTTTATTACGTACATCTCCAAATGAGTTAAAGCTTGTTTTGATTGATCCTAAAAAGGTTGAATTTACACCTTACCACAAGATTCCTCACTTAATTTCACCTGTTATTTCGGATGCGGTTGAAGCTGCAAAAGCTTTAAAAGTAATTGTTATGATGATGGAGAATCGATATGAGATCTTCTCAAAAGTAGGGGTTAGAAATATTCAAACCTACAATGAATTATTGCAAAAGAATACCGATCCAACACTTGAACCAATGCCTTGGATTGTCGTAATCATTGATGAGTTAGCTGATTTAATGATTGTGGCAGGTAAAGAAGTTGAAGCGAGTATTCAGCGTATTACGCAATTAGCTCGTGCTGCTGGGATACATTTGATTGTGGCTACTCAAAGACCAAGTACAGATGTTATTACAGGTATTATTAAAGCGAATATTCCATCTCGAATTGCATTTGCAGTATCAAGTGGTATCGATTCTCGCACTATCATTGATGGAGTTGGCGCTGAGCGTTTATTGGGTTATGGAGATATGTTATTCTTCCCAGTTGGAGAACCAGCTCCAGTACGTGTACAAGGGGTTTATGTGACGGATGAAGAAATACGAAGAGTAACTGATTTTGTTAATCAACAACAAAAACCACAGTTTGATGATGCTTTCTTAAATTTAAATGAGTCTGAAGGAAGTACTCAAGGGGGAACATCTTCTGAGGATCCATTGTTTGAAGAAGTAAAGAATTATATTATTGAAACAGGTCGTGCATCGACATCCAATATCCAAAGACGATTTGGACTTGGGTATAATCGAGCTGCACGTTTAATTGATATCTTAGAGGAACAAGGTGTAGTAGGACCAGCTCAGGGTAGTAAACCGAGAGATGTATATTATCACAAATAGTATTTTTGAGGTTAATATTCAGTGTTAACGCAATGAAATTAGAATAATGACTAAATTAATCTAAAACAGAGTGATATTCAGGGATGGATATCACTTTTTATTAGAAAA
>CAYWGS010000046.1:0-11578 GCA_964457525.1 uncultured Erysipelotrichaceae bacterium
GGAATCGAACCCACGTAGTCAGCTTGGAAGGCTGAAGTTCTACCATTGAACTACATCCGCGGTGGTAAATGGTGACCCGTAAAGGACTCGAACCTTCGACCCACTGATTAAAAGTCAGTTGCTCTACCACCTGAGCTAACGGGTCACAAATATGGCTGGGGTACCTGGATTCGGACCAGGGAGATGCCAGAGTCAAAGTCTGGTGCCTTACCGCTTGGCTATACCCCAAGATTGAATGGTGGGGGGGGACGGATTCGAACCGCCGAACTCGGAGAGAATTGATTTACAGTCAACCGCGTTTAGCCACTTCGCTACCCCCCCAGATAGAACTGGGAGCCAACAAAATAAAATGGTGCCGGCTATAGGACTTGAACCCACAACCTACTGATTACAAATCAGTTGCTCTGCCAATTGAGCTAAGCCGGCACGTTATTGAACTTGTTGCACTAAGATAAGAATGGTGGAGGCTGAGGGACTCGAACCCCCGACCCTCTGCTTGTAAGGCAGACGCTCTCCCAACTGAGCTAAGCCTCCGTGCTTTTCTCAAGTGCCTTATAAATATAACATATGCGTATTTTATCGTCAATACAAAAAGCGATTTTTTTCGAATAAAAGTGATGTTTTAATTCAGATGTTTAAAGTGCTATAATAATCAAGATTAGGAGAAAGTTATGTTTCGTGTGTATAACTCATTTGCATTAAATTCTAAACAAAGATTTTTAAGAGCTTGTCTCTTTGGGATCCCTACTGCACTCGGTTTGGGAATTGCGTATGGAATCCTTTCTCGCTTTATGCCAATTACTTTTTCGATTGTCTATGTTGGTATTGGATATCTAATTGGATATGTGATTCAAAAGTTTGGTCGAGGTGTACAGCCTAAGTTTTCTTACTTAGCTGCAGGTCTTGCTTTATTGTCCTTTATCTTATCGGATATCGTACGATACTTTGGAATCAACCTTAGTTATGACTTAGTCCAACAAATTCTTGCGATTGTTTCTCAAGTCTATTTAGGTTCCATTAATGGATTAATCAACTTAGCATTCATTGCTTGGGGTGTTATTATGGCGTATAACACTGCGAGGATCGTATGAGACCTTCTTATCGTAAAACCTACGCAACGATTAATTTAGATGCTTTAGAGCATAATGTACGAACTTTATACAATTATCATCAAAAGAATTTAATCGCGGTTATTAAGGCTAATGCGTATGGACATGGTGATATTATGGTGGCTCGTCATTTAGAGTCATTAGGGATTACAATGTGTGCGGTCGCAACCTTAGATGAAGCCATTAATCTTCGTTTAAATGGTATAGAGATGGATATCTTATGTATGGGTTATGTTGAGGCAATGGATGTTTCATTAGCTATTGAACATAATATTACTTTAACCCTAGTATCCTTGAATTGGATTCAGAAACTACAAGGTTATCAAATAGATGGATTAAGAGTTCATTTAAAGATTGATACTGGTATGAATCGTTTAGGCATTAAAGAAATAGATCAAGTCTATGAAGCCTTAGAACTAGCGGATTCACTTAAATGTAATGTAGAAGGTATTTATACGCACTTCGCATCAAGTGATGATCCTATGAGTCCTCAAACCGCTAAACAATATGAATCTTTCAATACTTTATTAGAATCACTCCATAGAGATTTCAAGTGGATCCACAGCGCTAACAGTGGAGCTGTCGTAAACTTCCCTACACCGAATTGTAATGCCGTTAGAATTGGTTTATCCCTTTATGGGTATTCTGAGTACCCTGTTGATTTAAAGCCTGTAATGACCTTGTATGCAAGTTTATTGGATATCAAATCGGTTAAAGCGGGTGAATCCGTTGGTTATGGAGCTAATTATATTGCGTCTAAGGATGAACTCATCGGGACCATCGGAATAGGATATGCGGATGGTATCCATCGTGATATTCAAGGTTATCATTGTTCCATTAATGGAATAGATTGTGAATATGTTGGACGTATCTGTATGGATCTCAGTTTAATCCGATTAGATAAGAAATATCCGATTGGAACACTTGTAGAAATTATGGGTGATAAAGTTAATCCTAAAGATATCGCTACATATATGGGTACAATCGTCTATGAACTACTCGCACAACTTAATGGTCGTATTCCTCGTATTTATCTTCAAAATAATGAAGAGATTGCCTACATTAATCCACGTTATCCATCTCCTACCCCAATCTATCACAAAGCCCGCTAAGATATCTCAGCAGGCTTTTTAAATGTTAAATTGATATTTGCTTTTCTTGCTTGTGATGAAAGTTGATTACGAGGAATTGAGTAACGTATATGATCTTTAATCATATACGAACCCACTTGTCTAAACACGAAATCCACTTGATGTTTAATACATTCATCTCGAATCGCTAAAACCCAATCATAATTCAAATCACGCGCAAACTTACCCGCTTCACCACCAACCGTAACTTGTTCAATCGAATCATTTAAATACTTTTCTAATTGAATAGGCCCAATAAGGGGTTGGCAGATAATAAACTTGTGTTTAATCGGTAAGGTTATAAAGATAGAGAGTCGCTTATCCGCTTCACTTTGATTCTCCACCGAACAACCGACCATCACATGTTGGTAATTCTCTTCAAAGTCATTTGGACACACTTCTTTAAAGCGATGAATCCGTTTGGTTAGAAATAAGAACGTTAAGTCGCTTCTTTCTTTGATCATCGCCCAAACTTCATCCCGCCAAGCATCAGCTTCTTCTATCAAAAAATCACTGCTAAAACAAAGGTAAACGAGTTGGTTAGACTTCATCACATACTCGCCTTTTTTATTTCTTCGCACTAAACGATCAAACTGTTCTGTTTTCACAATACAGTTTGTATCAATCCCTTTTCTTGAATCACCTGAATGGATATAACAGTTCTTACATCCTTCAGAAATTTTATGGCAACCTCGCCAAGGATTATAAAGTGTCATGGCCTTCCTTTATAAAATTAAAGCGTTTCGCAATCATCTTTGCACATTGTTTAGGACTTAAATAACTATTATCAATCTTGATATAATTCTCAAACGGTATCTCCCCATCACGACTTACAATCCGATAATTCGTAGACGCATGCATCACTCTTTGATTCGATGCCTCAATATCCCGTTTTGATGGTTTATGTTTCAAACGATTTTCTGTTGTATTACGCGCTAAACTAATTTCAAGCGGCGCAATCAACTCCACATAATAAATCTCTGCTCCTTGTTTCTTAAAAATCTCACTGACATGATTAACATAATCCCAATCACTCTGTTGATCAAAGGCCCACATATAGGTAAAAATAAGCCCTTCATTTTGAGATTCTGCATAAGACTCAAAGATGACTTCTCTTAATTTATTGACGACCGTTGAATCATAGTAACCAAAGACATCAATCACCATTTCAATCGTCATATGATTATGAAACAGTCTTAAATCCGTCATCTTCATCAACTCTTGTCCAACCGTCATCTTGCCCACTGCCGCATCCCCAAAAATCATAACTAACTTCATAATATCCCCCTACTTCTATTTTATTTGTGAAAAGAAACGTTGTGTAAGTTCTTTTTCATCTGAAATAACAAATTTACCTAAATGGATCGATGGTTTAGTCTTCCCATGGAAGTCACTGCCTAAAGTCATAATTAAATCATGTTCAAGCGCAAGTTTGTGATAATGGTCTATCGTACTTTGTGAATGATAACTACTATAGACTTCGACACCCACTACCCCTTTATCGATAATCTGTTTAAACACATCTACATTTGTTTTAATATTATTGCCGGGATGCGCTAGTACCGCAAATCCACCCGCTTGTTTAATCATATCAACGATCTCATCAATTGTTCTAAATTTGATAGGGTAATACGCAATCTTGCCTTGTGCACAATAATCCCAATAGAAGTTTACTAAAGGATTATCACTTCGAGAACCCCCTTCACGATAGGGTTTCAATAATTCACTCTCCGCATTACGTTCATCTTCTAACGCAACTTCCGCAATCATTTCACCCGTTATTACGCCATGAATTTGTACTTTATCGAGTGCTTCATCGGATAAATAAAGTCCTATTTCACGGATCTTTTCAACCACAAACTTTGAACTATCTCTCTCTTGTGTTAATATCTCTTCTTCATATTCATCAAAGACAGGATGATTTGGATCAATCCCATACCCTAAAACATGTAGATTAATACCATTAATATGACAATCGAGTTCGACTGCAGGAATGAGTTCAAGACCACATTGATCCGCTACTGGTTTTCCGATACGAAATGCTTTTGTAGAATTATGATCCGCAATCGCAATTCTTTTTAATCCTGCATCATGGCACATTTGGACTAACACTTCAGGTGCATAGGTTCCATCATTACTGATACTTGTATGCATATGTAAATCAATTTTATTCATTACTTTCCCTTTCGATTATGTTTCAATATAAATCCCAGTAAACACGTCTTTAAGACGTCTACTTGTTCAAAAATTGTAACATGTCCACAATCCGGAATTAAGACAAACTCACTCTGTTTAATGTTCTCATAGATAATACGTGAAAATTTAGGACGTTTAAGCAAATCATCCTCACCACATACGATTAATGTTGGACATTGTATCTCATGAAGTCGATCAGTAAAATTAACCTCTTGTAAGAATGTATCATATAGACTAATTTGTCCCTTTAAATAATCCTCGCCTAAACTTGGAATCGCTTTTGCCCTCTGATTCAACGCTTCACGATTCTTTTTTAAATACGAATCCCCATAAATACTTGGCAACATACCCAAGAAGAACGCTTCTCCGTCCTTGCTTAAACACATCAACTTCCAAGATTCCACAAAACGTCGTAATACTTCATCAATCTCACTAACGCCATCAATTACAGTTAATGATAAAACCATTTCTGGATAGGAAATCGCAAACATCATCCCTACTTCAGAACCATACGATGTCCCAATGATATGAATGTTCTTTATGTTCAAGTATTCATACAATGCTTTTGCCTCTATGCAATGTTCTTCAAAGGTATAAATACCCTCAGGTTTTGAGGAGTATAATTGCCCTTTGAAATCATGTAAAACAACTCGATACCCGAGCTCTACAAATAGATCCGCTTGTAACTTCCAACTACTCATGGATGCCATAACGCCATTCAAAAACACAATCGCGGTTTCACTTTGAGTATTCCCACAATCTTCATAGGCTAGATTAATTTGATTATATGTAAAAATCGACATAATGCCTCCAAATATCTTTATCTCATTTTACCTTATTTAAGTACATTAAGTAAAAAAGAATCCATTATTCTGGATTCTTTTCGATAAAACAATCTAAGCGTTTCTTAAGCTCAA
The DNA here is from genome assembly GCA_964457525.1 of uncultured Erysipelotrichaceae bacterium. Classification (GTDB taxonomy): domain Bacteria; phylum Bacillota_I; class Bacilli_A; order Erysipelotrichales; family Erysipelotrichaceae; genus UBA2212. The sequence goes on from CAYWGS010000046.1 coordinate 5,353, forward strand.
TCGCATCTTCAATATTCATATTTAAACTCTTAACAATCTTCTGAGGAATATCCTTTACCTTTTCCTTAAGCGCATGCCCTTCTTCACTCAGTACGATTGAAATCATACGCTCATCCAGTTGAGAACGTACACGTTTTAGATACCCTTGATTCTCTAATTTCTTGATTAAAGGGGTTAAAGTACCTGAATCAAGCATTAAGCGCTCACCCAATTCCTTAACACTAACCCCATCTTTCTCCCATAAGACCAATAGACAAATGTATTGCGTATAGGTCAAATTAAGGGGATCTAAGAAAGGCTTATACTTACGAATAATCGTTCGTGATGAAGTATAGAGTGAGAAACAGAGTTGATACTCTAATTTTAATGGATCAAACATTAGATTAGTTTTTCAATATGTGCTTTGATATCTTCAGGTTTAAAGGTAGGCGCAAAACGAGCCACAACATTTCCCTTACGATCCACTAAGAACTTAGTAAAGTTCCATTTGATTGAATCTCCGGTAAAGGTTTGTTTTAAGTCGTTCAACTTCTTCTTAAAGGCATTCGCTTTCTCATCTTCAAATTCTGCAGGTGCAGCTTTACGTAAGTGTTTAAACAATGGATCCGCATCATCCCCATTCACATTTACTTTCGCAAATGTCTTAAAGGTTGTACCAAATTTCATTTGGCAGAAAGACGCAAGTTCTTCATCTGTTCCAGGTGCTTGATTCATAAACTGATTACATGGGAAGTCTAGAACCTCAAATCCCTTATCTTTGAACTCTTCATACAATGCTTCTAATCCATCGTACTGTGGTGTAAATCCACACCCACTCGCAGTATTCACAATTAATAATACTTTTCCTTCATAATCCTTTAATGATACATCGTTTTTTTGTACATCTTTTACACTTAATTGATATAAACTCATACAGTCCTCCTTTAATTAGATTGTATACAATCTAATAGTATCATATTTATTTATTCCGTCAATCTATTTAAGTAGATTAAATAAGAGTCCTACGCATGAGGACTCTCTAAATACTTTTTAGAATAATATTGCATCACCGATTTACGTGTAATAATACCCATAAACATTCCACGATCATCAATCACTGGCACAAAGTTTTGATCCATGACTTGAACTAATACTTCTTCCAATTTCGCATAGATACGAATTGGTCGATTCCAAGATAATCGAACAATATCTTTCAAGGTATAATCCTCTTGGGTTTCGATATTGTATTCCCCTTTTTGAATCAAATGCCACAAAAAGTCTCCTTCACTAACAGTCGCAACATATTCTCCTTTATGATTTAATACTGGCATTGCCGCATATCCATAATGTCTCATCTTCTCTAAACATTGTCGAATCGTATAATCTTCAAATAATGTCACGATCTTTATTTTAGGCGTTAATAAGAATACAATACTCTGCTCAACTTTATCCATACGTTTGTTTACCTCATTTATTGGTTATATAGGATTGTTCATCTGAAGATTCATTCTTTTTTTGATCTCAAACCAAAAAACCCACAAATTAAGTGGATGGTTCCTTTAAAATCCTAAGGGTTTGGATCAGGTTAGGTCCTCGATGATGAATCACTTCATGATCGATGTTGAGGATTATATTATTTCCTGTTTGGAAACGAATGAATTTTTTGTTCATGATGATACACTTTCATTTTACACGATTAAATAAAAGTTTAAATAGATTACCAGAATGTTCACACAAGTTTCAAACAAGAAAAAAGATATCGTTTGATATCTTATTTAAAATAAGTAATGGTATCGATTGGTAGTCTTAATGAATGATAACCAGACTCCATAGCTTTACCAATTGAGATGACTAACATGGGTACATAACGATTTCCATCTAGTCCAAATGCTTCAGCTAATCCTTCTTCGACAAATCCTCCAATCGGATTCGTATCATAACCATACGAGCGCGCCACTAACATCAGCTGCATTCCCACTAATCCACAATCTAATCGAACAACATCATCCATCTTCTCACGACTAAATGATTGGTATGTAGGTAATATGTTATTTACTTGACGATCGCGTACTTCTTTTGGCATATGTGCATCTCTGACCGCTTGATCATATATTGTTTCGGTTAATTGATAACACTCCATATCCCCAAAGAGTAAAATCATAGCGCTCGATGTATCATTTTGTTTCGTATTGAAACGCATGAATGGTCGTAACTTCTCTTTACCTTCTTCTGATGACACTACAACGAAGCGCCAGGGTTGTAAATTAACCGATGATGGTGCTCGTGTCGCATCTTCTAATATCTGCTTCATTTCTTCTTGGCCTATCTTTATGGTTGGATCATACTCACGAATAGAACGTCGATTCAGTACAATCGTTTTAAAATCTTGATTCATTTTATCCTCACTTTTATCAAGTCTATTATAGTTTTGTCGCTCAATCCTTCAATGAATATGCCCTAATAATGTTATTTAGATCAAATCTAGGTATAATAGACACAACGATTAGGAGAATAAAATGAAAGCCGATTATCATATTCATACGCATTATAGTGATGATTCTAACTATCAAATGGAAGAAGTTGTTAAGGATGCGATAGACCTCCATCTACAAGAAATCTGTTTTACGGATCATGTGGATTATGGCATTAAACTCGATTGGGATAGTGGTGAAACCATACAGTATCGTCATGGAATGGCAATTGCGAATGTTAATTACCCTCTCTATGTAGAAGAGATAGAACATCTAAAAGAGAAATACAAAGATAGGATAACCATTAAACTTGGACTTGAATTCGGTATTCAAACTCATACCATCCCGAAGTACAACGAATTATTTAATAAGTATCCATTTGATTTCATCATATTATCAGTCCATCAAGTTGAAGATAAAGAATTCTGGACTCAAGATTTCCAGAAAGATCGTAGTCAAAAAGAATACAATGAACGTTATTACCAAGAGATTCTTGATGTGATACAACAGTATAAGAATTATAGTGTCTTAGGACATTTAGACTTAATTGTGAGATATGATCGTCAAGGTGTTTATCCATTCGAAAAGCTTAAACCCATTCTTACTGAAATCCTAACAACCGTCATCAAAGATGGTAAAGGGATTGAAATCAATACCTCCAGTCATCGATATGGTTTGAATGATTTAACCCCTTCTAAAGATATTCTTCGATTATACAAAGACCTAGGTGGACATATCATTACCATTGGTAGTGACACTCATAAGAAGGAACACTTAGCTGAGAGAATCCAAGAGACTAAGGATATTCTTATTGAACTTGGATATGAAGAATATTGTAGCTATGATCATATGAATCCTATCTTCCATTCACTCAAAGACTAAAAAAAGGCATGCGCCTTTTTTATTGAGATACGGTAAATAATGAATAGAAATAACCTTTTTCTACCATTAAATCTTCAAACGATCCAATCTCTTTAATCACTCCAGACTTCAATGTAATAATCGCATCACATCGACGTAGAATATATTCATCGAGTGTATGAGTTACCATAACTTTTGTTAATCCATCTAAATCAAGAATTGAATTAGTTACACCAAACGCTGTTTCAACATCTAGGGAGGATGTTGCCTCATCGACGAATAATACTGGGGTTTGACGAAGTAAACTACGTGCAATAGAGATTCTTTGTTTCTCACCACCCGATAATCCACTTCCATTTTCTCCACAGAGATAATCTTTACCCTTTTGTTCAATGAGAGTCGATAAACCTGATAACTTAATCGCATGATCAATCTCAGCTTGATCAAACTCACTAAACATGGTGATGTTATCGACGATTGTACTGTTAAATACAAATACATTTTGTTGGATAATCGATACTAAATCATATAAGGATTCACTGCTGATATCACGAAGTTCCACATCATCATAATAGATATGGCCATTGTATTGACTGTTCGCAGCCATCAGTAGATTTAAGAGTGTTGATTTACCACTTCCGGATCCCCCTACAATCGCATAACTCTTACCTTTTTCTAACTTTAAATTTATATCATTAAGTATGACTTTCTCTTGATCATAACTGAAAGATACATTTTCTAATCGGATGCTGTGTTCAAGCTTATTTTCAATGGACTGTCCACTATCACGAACATTATTTGATAAGGCTTCTGCTAGTTTATCAATCAAACCAACTGCTGCTTTACGATTCGCCAGTAAGCCTGGAACTTCCGCAATCGGTTGGATAACGAAGTTCATAAGATTCACAAACACAAGCACAACCCCTGCTGTTATACCACTACCACTAAGGGCTAAGTATGCTCCTACAATAAACACCCCTAATTGAGCCGCAGCACCTGCTGCACCTGCCGCAACCGATATGATCGTATTAAGTTGATTACGAGCTTGTTTAGATCCTTCTGCAGATTGATTGGACTGTGCTAACATCTTAATAATTTGTTTCTCTGCTTTAAAACTCTTCACAACCGAGAAACCGCTTAAACAATCCTTAAGTGTTGCGACATAACTCGCATTACGATCCGATACATTCTTTTCAGCACTCATCAATCGATTTCCCGCTACCAAAGACGCAAGTAACGGTAAGAGTGATAGTAATACAGCAGATAAGGTTAAGATGGGACTATACCAAATCATCATCGCAAACGCCCCTACAAACGATAAACTTTGAGATACAAGTGTAAAGGTATTATTTAAGTAATTCGCTTCGATGTTAGTCGTATCGTTAGATAGAGCCGATAAATAATTGGATGTATTTTCACTGCTAAATGCATTAATTCCTTTTTTCGTAAGAAGTTCGAACGCATAGTCTTTATATTGACGCATCGCCTTCGCATTGAATTTTGGTTTAGACTGATACATGATCCACCCAATTAATAAGATGCTTAAGATTAATCCAATGGAAATGAATGTGAGTGTCTGTAAATCAAAGGTATTCCCTGTTCCAGTCATCACATCAATGACTTGTTGAAGTAACCAAGAAATGCCTAAGTTAACAAGTGACATTCCCATTGTTGCGATAACCGCAAGTACAAAGTTATGTTTATTTTGGTAAAAGAATTGAGCTAATAATTGTTTACGATTATTCACCGTTCTCATGACAAATTTCCTCCCACATCCTCATAAGTAATTCTTTATTCTCTTCACTTCCTTCAATCGTTAAGATAACACCGCCCATTGCAGTCTCCCCTAAATCATCATAGGCAATCGCTGTTGTAGGCGCTGATTCACAGAATCTTAAGTTACGCATTCCATAGTCAGGATGAGCATCAAATAATTTTGCTAGTGAATATGCTTGTCTTAAATGATCTTTCGCATCCTCAAATCGATTCAATTGAACCGCTAATATTGCACTACCAGCGTTAAAGATTGCGACGAGTTTTTCAATATACGTTACACTGCGTTCACTGCTCTTAAATCCATTTAGTATTTGTATGAGCCAAGTTAATGCTTCATACGCTTGATTGAATTGTTTCTTTTGTATGTATGCATTACTGAAACCAAGTATTGTACGTAGTAAGGATTGTAAAATCTCTCCCAAAGATTTAGTAAGATATGGAAATGCAAGTTCAGGTTTCTTAATATTAACTGCATAGATCATCGCAATCGTCGCATTATTTAATCCACCTGGATTGTGTTTCTTTAATAACGCTAATGCTTCTTCCGATTTACCGATGAACATATAACACTCCGCAATATTGGAATAGATCTCAACTTCACTTATCTCTTCATCGGTATTTTGTGAGAAGAGTTCAATGGAACGATATAGAAGTGAAATTGCTCTTTCCGTACTCTCTACACTATTCTTTTCCATCCCAAAGAAGGTGAGTATTCTTCCACATCTGAAGTTGACAAGGAAGTTATTTGGATATTTCTGTAAAGCTTTTTCAACCAACTTCAAGCCTCGATCATAATCTTTGGTTTGTCGATAGGTATCTAACTCATCTAACATTGATGTAAGTGGTTTATTCTGTATTTCATATCCAAACAGGACATCAATCGAAGTTTCAAAGAAATCAGCCATCTCAGCAATGAACTGTACATCCGGTGATGAAGATCCTAACTCCCATTTTGATATTGCCCCTACCGTTACACCAAGCGCTTCCGCTAGATTCTCTTGAGTCAATGATCTTTGTTTGCGTAATCGTCGAATATTTTCTCCTATATTTACTAACATGTTTATCTCCTTTTGGAATATATCTATAGTTTAAACCTACATTTCCCTCAATAAAAGATACAATTTATACTATTTGTATAT
>CAYWGS010000047.1:0-11444 GCA_964457525.1 uncultured Erysipelotrichaceae bacterium
TAATAATGATTTTTCAGGATAATAAGTTTAAGGTTCTACAGTCTAGTTTAGATGCTTTATGGATTAAGCAAAAGGTCATTACAAACAACATAGCGAATTATGAAACGCCGGGCTTTAAAGCAAGTCGGGTGTCTTTTAACAATGTTTTAAGGCAAACGATTGAAAATGGTGTTTTAAAAGAAAAGAATATGTTGGAAGTTGATATAAAGAAGGATCAAAGTTTCAGTAGTCGACTGGATGGAAACAATGTTGATATTGAAAAAGAACAACTAGAGATGTGGGATACTTATGCACAATATACCTACTTAAGTCAAAATATCTCAAAAAAATTACAAAACATGAGTTATGTCATTAATAACACAGGGAAATAGGGGGGCTTATGTCATTTCTTGATACATTAAAAATTACGGGATCAGCCTTAACTGCTTCACGAATAAGCGAGGATACGAATAATCAGAATCTTCCGGATATTTTCACGACTCTTACTGAAGAGGTTGGTGCTTATCGTAGGAAACTAGTTGTCCTAAAGGAACAAGAACTAAGTTTCGAGAATGTTCTTAATCAATCAATAAGTAAATCCAAGAAGAAAAATGGCGGTGTCATTGTGTCAGAGATTGTGGAAAGTGATAATCCTTTCATCCCTGTATACAATCCTAATCATCCGGATGCGGATGAGAATGGATATGTCATGATGCCAAATGTTAATAGCAGTGAAGAACAAGTAGATTTAATGGCCGCAACACGTGCATATGAAGCCAATCTGACCGCTCTAAATGTGGTCAAGACGATGGCGATGAAAGCACTAGAAATAGGAAAATAGTTATGAGCATGTTTATTGTACCTATCACACCACTTAATGTTAGTACTGAGATTCAACCAAAGAATAATACTTTAGAGAGTGCCAGTGGATTTCAAACAATTTTCGACGACTTAATTACACAAGCAAGAGAAACACAGGAAGTTGCGAATCAAGATTCGATGAATCTAGCTCTAGGTCAAACGGATGATTTGCATACGATTATGATTAATGCGGAAAAAGCAGCGATTGCGCTCGAATTAACTGTTCAAGTGACCAGTAAAGCGATAAATGCCTACAACGAAATTATGCGGATGCAGTTTTAGCTAGAAAGTTAGGATACACATGGAACAGCAAATCAAGAAGGCTTTTTTTCAGGCTCAAGAATATTGGAAAAAACAGTCTAAGAAAGTCAAATCAACCATAATAATTACATTGATTGGGGTACTTGTTTTCTCTATTGGAGTACCACTTCTATTACGCTGGAATGCTGAATCAAAATATAGCATTTTATATCAAGGATTATCGACTCAAGAACAAGGTGAAATATACCTTGTTTTAAGTGAGTTAAATATACCTGCCACAACAAACACTGAAGGTGAGTTGATGGTTTTAAGCAAAGATGTGAATCAAATAAAACTGAAGTTAAGCTCAATGGGTTATCCTAAAACAGCACTTAGTTACAGTGTATTTACCTCTAATGCAGGTTTTATGGCTACTGAGCTAGAGAAGAAACAATATCTCGTAATCGATCTTCAAGCACGATTAGAAGAAACATTAAGACAAATTGAAGGGGTACGATCAGCCATTGTAACCTTAAACATACCTAATGAATCAAACTATGTATGGCAAACGAATCAAAATCAAGGAAGTGCTTCTGTACTACTTGAACTCAATGCGACTAATACACTTGATCCAAAAATGGTTCATGGCATAAAAAACTTAGTCGCATCTTCTGTGCTTCAAATGGATAGTAGTCGAGTTATTGTAGTAGATGCATCAACAGGTGCTGAACTTGCGGCTTCATCGGGTGAATCGAATTTAGAAGGTAATTTTTTACAAATTCAATTTGAAGATGAAATTGAAGCAAGAATGTAAGAGAAAATCTTAAATCTAATGGTCATGCCATATGGATATGAAAATATTCGAGTTAGTGTGAGTGTTGTGATTGATTATGACAAGATGTTGTCCGAAGAAATGGAATACATTCCTACTGTTGATGGAAAAGGTGTGATCCAAAGTTTAGAAGAATGGTATGCCAATGGTAAAGGTGGGCCTACTAATTCGACTGCTGAAGGGGTTGCAGGTGAAGACAGTAATACAGATGTTCCTACATATCAATCATCGGATTCGGATACGACTGAGGGTGAAACATCCTACACAGCTGAATATCTAGTAAGTTATATAAAGCGTCAAATTGAAAAGAACAATGCGGAACTTAAATCCGCAACAGTATCCGTCGTTATAAATAATCAAGATTTAACAACCAATGAAATAGAGACATGGACTAAAACAATTGCGAAAGCAGTCAATGTCGCAGAGACGGATGTCATGGTACATAACGTTAAAAGTGAAACAAATGACCCAATTATTATCGATGCGAATGGTATCGATCCAGTTCTACTCTATGCAATTGTTGGAGGAACAGGATTGGTATTGTTGATTGTGGTTGTTGTGTTAGTAATTTTATTACGTAAAAAGAAACGAAATAAACAAGCAGAAGCAGAAATTGAAGAAAGTCTTCAAAAGGAAATTAAAGAAAGAAGTAAACCGATTGTTCCTGCACGACAAACAGATCCTAGTGTCGCAACCCTCGAAAACATACAAAACTTTACACAAGAGAATCCAGAAATAACAGCGAACTTAATTCGTGAGATGTTAAAGGAGGATGAATAATGGCAACAAGTAATCTTAGTGCGACACAACGTGCATCAGCTCTACTTATTACCTTAGGTCCTGAACGTGCTGCGAAAGTATTTAAGCATTTATCGGATACAGAAATAGAACGATTATCTCTTGAAATATCAAAGTTAAGACGAATTGATTCTCGTGAAATGGATGAGATAATCGAAGATTTCTATGGCTTATGTGTCACTCAGAAAGTGATTACAGAAGGCGGTTTCTTCCAAGCAAAAGAAATCTTAGAGAAAGCCTTTGGTACACAATTAGCTTCCTCTTATATGGAGCGTGTTTCACGGTCACTTAGAGTAAAAACATTCGATTTTATTCGTAAAGTTGATTATAAAAATCTACTTGCTGTATTACAAAACGAACACCCGCAGACTGTAGCGGTCGTTTTGTCGTATGCAGCCGCAAATCAATCCTCACAAATTCTTTCAGAACTCTCAAAAGAGAAACGTGTTGAAGTTATTGAGAGAATAGCTAAGTTAGAAAATCCACATCCAGAACTACTTAAAGTTCTTGAGAAAACGCTTGAGAGTAAACTCTCCACAATGATTACGCTTGAATCACAAGAAATCGGTGGTGTACATCATGTGGCAGATATTATGAATCGAGTTGAACGCGGTGTTGAGAAACATGTATTTGATGAATTAAATCTCAAGAACCCAGATTTAGTACAAAAAATTCGCGAACAAATGTTTGTATTCGAAGATATTGTTACCTTGGACGATGTGGCTGTTCAACTCTTTATTCGTGAAGTCGATACAAAAGATCTTGCGGTTGCCCTCAAAGTCGCAAACAGCGAAGTTAGTGAAACTATCTTTAGAAACATGTCAACACGTATGCAAGAGACTATACAATCCGATATGGAATACCTTAAGAATTTACGTATGTCTGATGTTGAAAAGGCTCAACAACGTATCGTTGCTGTCATTCGTCGCTTAGAGGAAGAAGGAACCTTAGTCATTAACAAGGGTGGTAAAGACGATGTCATTATCTAGAGTTGTTAAGAAACCAAGTAATGTTGTCTTTAATGAAATTGTTCAAATTAAGGACAATCAAAGAATAATCGATCCAATCTATGAAACAAATATTTCAATAGATCCCAATGATTTAATTATCGATGCACAAACAGAAGCAAGTCGTATTCTAGATGAAGCAAAAGCAAAGATTGCGATGATGCAAAGAGAATTTGATGAAAAGTGTCAATTAACATTCGATCAAATTAAACAAGAAGCTTTCAAACAAGGTAAAGAAGAAGCATTAAGCTTATACAAAGAGAATGCGAGTCATCAATTAAATCGTATTTGTGATGCGTTAATCGAATTAGATAAAGAACGCAATGATCAAGTAAAGATACAACTTGATGGTCTTGAATCAAAAATGATGAACATGTGTTTGGAGATTACTTCCAAAGTTCTAAGGCAACAAGTCAATTTAGATTCATCCATCTTAAAGCCTTTAATTCTTGATGAACTTAATCAACGTCAAAATCAGAACATTCGAAAAGTTGAAGTCAGTCAAAAAGCTGTTCAATTATTGGAAGAGTTAAGAACAGAACTAACCAAGAATCAGATAAATCTCGTGGGTATTGATGAGTCGATCGACACGATAAGAATTGAAGGAGACATGGGTCAATACGATTTATCCATTGAAACCCAGTTAAGAAATTTACGTCGCTTATTTAACACACTTTAGAGGACTTATGGAAAAAATCCAACATATTTTAAAAAATGAATCACTGGGAACTTACGTCGGTAAAATCACCAAAATTGTTGGATTAAGAATTGAGTCTAACGGTCCTTTAAGCAAGATTGGTGATATCTGTGAAATCGAATCACTTGATAAAACACAAACAGTACTTGCGGAAGTAGTCGGTGTAGAAGGACTCAATGTCTATTTATTGCCTTATACCGATCTCGAAGGAATCGGTTTTGGAAGTAAAGTAACAAACCTCAATCATGTACTCGAAATACCTGTTGGTAAAAATATGTTGGGAAGAATCGTAGATCCACTCGGTCGTCCAATTGATGGACGTGGAGAGATTGAGACAAGAGAAGTTTATTCTGTTAAAGGAACACGAATTAATCCATTCGAAAGACCACGTATACAAGAGATATTATCCCTTGGAGTGCGATCCATTGATTCATTGCTTACTATGGGTAAAGGACAACGTTGTGGCATATTTGCGGGTAGTGGAGTTGGTAAATCAACACTCATGGGAATGATTGCTCGAAATGTAAAAGCGGATATCAATGTGATTGCGCTTGTTGGAGAGCGTGGAAGAGAAGTCAATGAATTTATAGAAAAAGACTTAGGACCAGAAGGTTTAGCAAGGTCGATTGTGGTTGTTGCGACATCCGATGAGTCCGCAATGATGCGCAGTAAATGTGCTCTAAGTGCTACGACGATTGCGGAATATTTTAGAGATCAAGGACTGGATGTTCTACTTATGATGGATTCCTTAACGCGTTTTGCGATGGCAGAGCGTGAAATTGGATTAAGTGTTGGGGAATCTCCCATTGCAAGAGGTTATACACCTTCCATCTACACTGCTTTACCTAAACTCTTAGAGAGAGCAGGAAATACCCAAAAAGGTTCAATCACCGGTCTATATACTGTATTAGTTGAAGGTGATGACTCGAATGAGCCAATCTCAGATACGGTTCGCGGAATAATTGATGGACATATTATGTTATCACGCAAAATTGCGATGAAGAATCATTATCCAGCCATTGATATCCTTGCGAGTATCTCTCGACTTATGAGTGATATTGCAACCGATCAACATAAGAAGATGGCAAGTAAAATAAGACAACTTATGGCTATTTATCAAGAAAATGAAGATCTATTGTCCATTGGTGCATATAAATCAGGAAGTAATCCAAGTTTAGATGAATCCATCAAAAAAATTCAATCAATTAATCGATTCTTAGTCCAAGAAGTATCTGAAGTATCAAGTTTCGATGAAAGTATTAAGTCCATGGAAAATGTCCTTAAAACATGAAGAAGTATCAATTCCAACTTGAAAAAGTATTAAAAGTAAAAACGATTGAATTAGATCAACTCCTAGTAAGACTCAATGAAATTCGATATGAAATTAAAAAGATAGAAGATAGAATCATTGAACTGAATGAGATGGAAGTAAAACTTCACAAGGAATACTTAACAAAAGTACAAACTTATTTAATGGGTACAGAAATTAAACAATACAACTTTCAGAAACAGATGATTGAGTACCAGATTAAGCAACTAAAACTGAGTTTAATTGAACTCAAATTAAGAGAAAAGAATCAATTAGATAAGGTTGTAGAGAAGAAAAAAGAAGAAAATATGCTCAAGAAGTTAGATGAGAAATTATATTCGGAATACTTAGGAGAAGCAAATAAAAAAGAGAATCAAAGACTCGATGAAATGCTTGTTCTAAAAATGATTCAAAAGGGTTAAACATTAACATGGTTAATGGATATACACAGAAAGGAGGTAAATATGCAAAACTTACAAGTCATGAGTGAGATGTTACTGAAACCAGTACAAGGGAAAGCGAATACGACACAGATTCAAAGTTTAGAAAATGTATTCTTAGAAATCTTGACAATGATGAGTGAAACTTCTGTCGATTCAGAAAAGTCAGTTGAGATAACACATGAAAACATTCCAAAAAAACAAGAAGATACTGTTTCAAATGAGCTTAGTCAAGTCATTTCATTGGTTCAAATGTTGATTCCAAATCAAGTTAATCAACTGAATCCTGAAGTTAAATTATCTGAGAATTTGATAACTCAAAGCGATGTCAAAATTGATGTTCCAATTCAATCAAAATCTATCCTAAATAACGTAATTCACGAAACGAATGTAAATGTTGAAGAGAATGTTGAATTTAAACTCATTGATATACCGATTAATGAAAAAATTGTGATTGAAACAATAAAACCAGACGAAATTGAGACGCATTATAAAGTTCTAAATCAAGTAACTCCACATAAAGTCAAACAAAAAAGAGAAGAACTTGTACAAGAAAATCCAACACCACTATTAAAAACATTCGATCATAAACAAGAGTTGAAGTTAAAAGATGTGGAATACGTTCAGTTCAAACAATCGATGGATGAAATGAAGTCAGTACTTGAACAAGTTATTCAGAAGAATGATGATCAAACAATTGTATTTAAACTTAAACCTGAAGGATTAGCTGAAATTGTAATTAAGTTTGAATCAAAAATGGGAAAAGTAGTGCTCGATATATCAACACCCAATCGTATCGTTGAGAAATTGATACAGAAAGAACTACCGGTCTTAAGAGAAAACTTAAAGTCATATCAGATGGAAGTAAATCTAAATGAGATGAGTTACAAACAGTCTTCTGATCAATCAAATCAACAGAAATATGATCAACAGAAGATTTATCGTTTGAATGAAGAAGAAGTGATTGAAGATGAGTGGGTATATCATCCACAGAACTTAGGTTTTTACACCTATGTTTAGGAGAATAAATGACAATTAATAAAACAAATAGTGTAGCTGGCACAAATTCATGGTTTGAAGAAAGTAAAGATCAAGTATCCGTTGAGAACTTCTTAGAACTCATGGTAGCTCAATTAAAGAATCAAGACTTTACGAATCCAGTAGATGACACACAATACATTGCTCAACTTGCACAATTTGCGACGATGCAATCAATGAAAGAACTGAATTATTACTCACAATCCAACTACGTAATTTCAATGGTGGGAAAAGAAGTAACCGCATCAAAACTATCGGTGGGTGGAAAACTTGAGACTGTAACTGGAGTTGTTACAAAAGTTAGCTTGGTTGATAATCAATTCGCGGTATTTGTTGGAGATGAGATGTTCAGTTTAAGCCAGATTATGGAAATTAGACAAGTCAGTGAAAATGGCTAGGAGAAAGTATGAGTGATCCAATTTACGATTTAAAAATACGATCGTTGACACAAGCAACTCAATCATCAAGTAAAACTCCTGAAAAGGAAATCAAAGGCGATTCGTTTAGTTCAATTATCGAACAGAAAATACGAGAAAACAGTCAAATTGAATTCTCAAAACATGCGATTAAACGTGTTGTTGAAAGAGAAATTGATTTGAGTACCAATCAATTAGAACGATTGAATTATGGTGTTCAATTAGCGAGCCAAAAGGGCTTAAATGAACCGCTCATTCTGATTGATAAAACCGCTTTTGTTGTTAATGTATCCAACAACAAAGTCATAACAACCGTTAATGAGGATGCATTAGTAGGAAATGTATTTACGAATATCGATGGAGCCGTCATCGTTTAGCTGGACATTTAAATGGGGCTAAACATTAAATTTTGAATGACAGAGAAATTTAAGCGCATAACGAAAGGGAAAAAATTTAAATGTTAAGATCAATGTATTCTGGTGTTTCAGGCTTGAAAGCACACCAAACAAAAATGGATGTTATCGGGAATAATATCGCAAATGTTAATACCTATGGCTTTAAAAGTAGCCGAACAACATTCTCAGAAGTTTATTACCAAACAGTACGTTCCGCTTCTGGCGCAACAACCAATCAAGGGGGAATGAACGCTAACCAAATTGGTTATGGTGTTAATGTCGCTACAATCGATGTTCAACATACACGTTCTGGTTTCCAAATGACGGACAATGGTATGGATGTGGCAATTGCAGGAGAAGGATTCTTCCAAGTTCAAGATGGAGATGGGAATGTATTCTATACACGTGCTGGAATGATTCGCATCGATTCGAGTGGTAATTTAGTTGATCAAAATGGAAACTTTGTACTTGGTGTAAGTGGTGATCCATTAGGTAAGAGCCCAAGTGCTAATAAGATTCAAATCCAAGTACCATCCAACCAACCAATCCAATCGAGTATCACTGAGATTATCAATGGTATTTCACTCAATCTAAACGCAAGTAATCCAAGTAAAGATGGTAATATTTCATTCAACTTTAACAGTAATTCCAACTTACCACTTGGGCAAAAGGTATCCGCAAGTATTACATCCAATGGCATCAATATTACCTTGAATGACAATGAAACATTTAATGATTTAAATGAACTCAATAATCGTATCAACCTAGCCATTCAAGAAGCGAATGGGGGTAAAGCACACCCTGCAGGAGACTTCAAATTCGAAGTGAATAGTGGTGTAATCGATTGGCCATTATCGGGTAAAGATATAACTAGTTCTGATTTTAATCCAAATCTTGGAAGTGTAAGTTTACCAAATGAGTTTAGTAATATGGGCTTTAAGTTCACCCAAGTTTCTAGCAAATTTACGGGAAGTGGTGACTTAGGGATGAATATCAAACACAATACGAATCCAAAATCATACACTGTATCCATTGAAATTAATGGAAAAACATACTCAGGTAATATTCCTGAATCCGCTAAAACAAGTGGCAGTATTCGATTAGGATCTGATGAAGATGCGATTATCCTTGAACACCCAGGATTTGAAGCACTTCAAAAGAAACAAGTTGAATTGGCAGTC
The DNA here is from genome assembly GCA_964457525.1 of uncultured Erysipelotrichaceae bacterium. GTDB lineage: Bacteria > Bacillota_I > Bacilli_A > Erysipelotrichales > Erysipelotrichaceae > UBA2212. Next base: position 9,194 of record CAYWGS010000047.1, read on the forward strand.
GCAGATGATACTTCATTCTATGCGAATGATATTGTTGTGGCAGATGGAGCAAAAGCATCTACCGCAAGTAAAGCATTAGGCTTTGGTTCTAAAACATTTACACTCAGTGGTGGAACTGCTGGTGGAGCACAAAGTGTATCCGATTTAAGTAATATCGGAATTGGAGCAGATGGAGTTATTAGTGCAATTCACTCTCAATTAGGACTTATCAATATTGGACGTATTGATATCGCAACATTCGAAAATCCGCAAGGCTTAATCCAAGAAGGAAATACGTATTTCTCAGTATCGGCTAACTCAGGACAAGCTAAGATTACCAATGCTGGATTAAACGGAGCAGGTGGTTTACAAGCAGGTGCTCTTGAAATGTCTAATGTAGACTTATCCAAAGAATTTGCAGATATGATCACAACACAACGTGGATTCCAAGCAAGTTCAAGACTGATTACCGTATCAGATGAAATTCTAAATGAGTTGGTTAACCTCAAACGATAATTATGATTGAACTAACAAAACTTAACGGAGTACGCTTTGTACTCAATGAGGATTTAATTGAAACGGTACAAGAAAATCCTGACACAACCATCGTATTAACAAACGGAAACCTATATATCGTTCAAGAAGCGATGGATAGGGTAATTGAATTATGCAAAATATACAAGAAAGACTTATATCACAATATTTTAGAAGGTGAAGTAAAGGAGGGATAGAATGGATATTATCGGTTTAGTTGGTTTAGTTCTCGCTCTAGCCCTTATGGTATTTGGAGTTGTATTTACTGAATCAAGTTTTGTATTTTCAAACTTAATCAACTTCATTGACTATCCCAGTGTAGCCATTACCATTGGAGGAACATTTGCGGTCCTCATGGTTTCATACTCGATTGAGAGTTTTATAAAGATTCCAACCCACTTGAAGATTGTCTTCTTCCCTGAAAAGTATGATCCAATGTCATACATCAGTACTCTAACGGGTTTTGCGAAAGAAGCACGTATTAAAGGTTTATTATCGATAGAAAGTAAACTTGCGGATGTTAAGGACGAGTTTATGAAAAAGAGTCTGATGTTAGTCGTAGACTCAATTGATGCGGAAAAGGTCAATCAAATACTTGAAACAGAACTTGATTACTTAGAAGCTCGTCATATTGCGGATATGGAATTCTATTCTAAAGGAGCTGCTTATGCACCTGCCTTCGGTATGATTGGAACCCTGATTGGGCTTGTTAATATGTTACAACAAATGTCTGATCCAAACAGTATTGGACCCGCTATGGCAGTCGCATTACTCACAACACTCTATGGATCGATGTTGGCAAATATCTTCTTCTTACCGGTTGCCAATAAACTTAAAATCCGACATGAAGATGAAATGGTTTGTAAGATGATTGTTGCTGAAGGAGTTAAAGCCATTCAAGCTGGAGAGAACCCTCGTTTCATTGAAGAAAAATTATTATTGTTAATTGAATCAAAGAAACGTGATCCAAAAGCAAATGAAGCAAAAGCAGATAAGAAGGCTAAGAATCTTCAAACAAAGAAAGCTGATGCTTAGTTGATGTATGGCAAGAAAAAGAAGAAAACCCGCTGAAGGTGGAAGTAACGAATGGTTGAATACCTATGCGGACATGGTAACGCTCTTACTCTGTTTCTTCATCTTACTCTTTACGATGTCATCGATCGATGCAGAAAAATGGAAAACACTCATTCGCGCTTTCCAAAATCCAGAAGAGTTGGAAGAAATCGTTGAGAACGATAATACACCGACTGTTGAATCCGATAGTGAAGAGGTACAACTAGAAGATTTATCCTTTTTAAAGGATCACATGGAACAACTTATTAACCAAAGTGAATTTGCGGTCGATGTAGAGCTTGTTGGGAATGAGTCGATTGTATTTCTAAGACTTAGTAATAATCTACTGTTTGCAGGAGATAGTGCAGTACTTCAATCCAATACGATGGAGTTCTTAGATTTAGTCGGTGATGCGATTAAAGAACATGAAGAAAGTATCATGTTCATACGTATTAATGGTCATACCGCAACCGTTGATGAACGTCCAGGACGTGTTGTATCGGACCGAGTTCTTTCAACCGAAAGAGCAAATGCGGTACTCATGTATTTAGAAGATATTAAGGGGATTTCACCTAACAAGTTAATTGCGATGGGTTATGGCAAAAACTACCCAATCGATACAAATGATACTGAAGAAGGTCGTTCTAAGAATCGTAGAGTTGAAATCCTAATTATGGGTAAGAGT
>CAYWGS010000048.1:0-1529 GCA_964457525.1 uncultured Erysipelotrichaceae bacterium
ATTTTATAACGTGCACCAGTAAATGTATCACCCATTTCAGTTGAACAGATTAATAAGTATTCAATATTTTTCTTGTTTAATATATTCACAACTTGTTGAGTTGATATACCTCTACCGCCATATGACATTATGATTGGGAAATCACTTTCATTACTATTTGCAGCACTGAGTCGTTGTATGTAGTTCTCTACTGGAACATTGACACGATAACCGATTTCTTGCATTTGAAATTGGAAGTTCTGGGCAAAGTAAATATTGGAAGAAGATGTATAAATATCGATATTACGAGCTTTCATAATTCTTTGGGTGATTTCAATCAACTCATCCGCATCGAAAAGGATAGAAGTTTCATCGATCGATTTCGAGTATAATTTTTTCAATTGACTAATTAATTGATGATTGGTATCACTTTCTAATATTGGAAAGTTGACATCAATATTATTGATTGATTGGTGTGTTTCTTGAAGTGCTTTTACGATCTCAATCTTTAATGCATTTATTCCATTCAATTCTAATTTATCGATTAATCGATACAGCGTAGAAATTGAAACATAGGCATTAGAAGCAATTTCATTTGGTTTTAATTCAAGGAAACCTTGTGGATCCGATAAGATGAATTGAACCATGGTTTTTTCATTGCTGGTTAAATGATTTAATTTATGCATTTGAGATAGGATGTTCATACTCACATTATACTATTTAAGGTATCTCTCAACAACCACCGCAATTCCATCTTCATCATTGCTTAATGTGACTTCATTTGCGGCATTCTTCAACTCTTCAACTGCATTACCCATCGCAACCCCTAAGCCTGCAAACTTGATAATTGATAAATCATTTTGTCCATCTCCAAATGAAATGGTATCTTCTGGTTGAATTCCCATTGGCACAAGAACTTCATGAAGTGCATTTGCTTTATCCACATTCTGAGCCGTAAATTCATAGTAGAAAGCTGCTGTAAACATCGAACTAAGTTTACCTTCAAATGGTTCACTTACCTTCTTATGATTTTCTTTTAAATACTCAGGATCCCCTGCGATTAAGATCTTATTTAATGGGAAGTCCACAAATTCTGCTAAGTCTTTCTTCTCACAAAGTGTATATCTTCCACCTCTTGATTCATATTCAATGATGTTAATTTGTTGGCCTCTAAAACTGAGCATACCTTTGAACACATCATTAACATACATAACACCTTCATGCGCAATCATCGGAATTAAATCAAAGTTCTTTAGATGATTTAATACAGACTTCGATTCTTCTTTTGACATTGCTTTATTGTAAACTATTTCACGCGTCTCACAATCCATTACGCTAGCACCATTAAAGGCAACTAATAATCCATGATGCTTATCCATTTCAAGTTCATGCATGACAGGTTCCATACTTGTGATGGGTCTACCTGACGCAAGGATTAATTTAACTCCGCGACTTTGTGCATCTAAGAGTGCTTTTTTTGTTCTTTCTGAAATAGTTTTTTGACTGTTAAACAAAGTCCCATCAATATCTAAAATAATTGCTTTTAAGTT
>CAYWGS010000048.1:1539-5204 GCA_964457525.1 uncultured Erysipelotrichaceae bacterium
TTTTTTAGTTTAGCCTTAAATTTTATCTTATGTTTAGTAATGATCAATATTTTATACACTTATTTCCTAACTAACAGCTGTCTTAGGATTGAATACAATATCGATTTGCTTGTTGTGACTTTATGTTTATTTTTGTTACTCTAATTTGAGTCGAGAATCAAAAGAGTTTCTGATTTCTTTATTATCTTTTTTTATTTAGGTATTGTTTTTATTAGTGTTATTATTAGATTGATTGATATTCAGTTATTTTTTAATATTTCCCAGTTACATTAACATTTATTTAACTTTTTCTTTTGATGTCATTTTATCAAATGATTCTTCAAAAGATCTTTTATTGAAAGAATTTTATCAACATATTCTTAAATAAAATTCATCTCAACTTGAATATTCATTCCACTCGTGAGATTATGAAAAAAAGGAGACCTATGAAAAACTACAGAGCAATTATTTTGCTTATTCTACTTATCTTAGTCGGATGTTCAAATAATGGTGCTTCAGGTCTTTTCTCTTCCAAAAAAGAACTCATAATAATACCACGCGAAGATACCATTAAAGCCTTGGTTACCGTAGAAGATGAACGCTTCTCAATGGATATTCCCGAAGGTTGGGTCATAGAAACAACCGGTCAATATACAACTTTTGGCTTACGTGCTTATGATCCTGAAAATCCTTATCGATCCATCTTTTATTATGGCAAAATGAGTCCATTTATAAAGAGTGAAGAAGCTAAAGAATTCTGGGCTTGGTATGCATCAACGGGTTATCCAAATTCACAACTCTATGCGGATGCGCCTGTTTTATATGATGCAAGTATTGAAGGTCTTTATTATACATTCAATGTTTTTACAGAATTCGCAAAATCCTATGGAATCAATCACAACTTCCCGGATTTCTCTAACTTTGAAGTTCTTGAACAATACGCTGCTTCTACTGAAATGAGTGCAAATGCTCTTGATGAGTCTACTCTTCGATTAAGAATTGATGATAATGGATATCCGATTGATGCTTTAGTCACTGGTACTCTAGTGGACGCATTATATTATCCTGCCAATGGTATTGATGTTGGGTTCTATACCGCTTATCGAGTATCTGGTATTATGGCTCCCGCTGATGATTTTATGCATCATGAAGCTCGCTTAGCCGAATCGCTTGCCTCTTTTAAATATAAAGATGAATATATTGAAGAAGGGGTTCGCTTAATTGAGTGGGAAACTGAACAAGCTAAACTTTTACAACGCACCCTAAATGCGACAAGTAAAATCATTAACGATACTTGGGCATATCGCAATAAAGTGAATGATCGTGCCAATGCTAATTTCATTTCCTATATTCGTGGTAAAGCTTATCTTCAAGATCCACAATCTGGAAACATTTATGAAGGTAGTCAGGCTGAAGTAAATAATTATCTTGAGAATAAAAACGACTATAAGAATCCAAATTTAGTTCCACTTGATTCTAATTCTGAAGCCTATGGTCAAGCAATTTCTGGTGTATTAAAGCCTTAAGGAGGCCTATGCAGATAAGCAAAAAAGTGTATGTAGTAACAGGTGGTGGAAGTGGTATCGGTCGGGAAATCGTAAGAACCCTTTTAAGCAATGATGCGAGTGTAGTAGCCATTGATATTAATGAGAAAGCTTTATCTAATTTGGTGTCTGATATTAAATCGATTCAATTATCCACCTATCAATTGGATATCTGTGATAAAGATTCTGTGGATAAATTTGTCCAAACAATTACACAGAAACAATCCATTGATGGAATCATTAATAACGCAGGAATAATTCATCCTTTTATCAATGTCGAAGATTTAACACATGATCAGATTAAACGTATTTTTGATGTGAATGTATTTGGAACACTTAATCTAGTTAAATCGTTTATTCCTATCTTAAAATCAAATAAAGAATCAATCATCGTAAATGTATCGAGTATGGGTGCGTTTGTCCCTGTTTCAGGACAAACCATTTATGGTGCATCTAAAGCTGCTGTAAAGTTACTAACAGAAGGATTAATGGCTGAATTATCAAAAACATCTATACGGGTTATGGTTGTTTACCCAGGTGGAGTTGGAACGAATATTATGGAAAACTCTGGTGTTAAAATGAGTCAAAGAATGATTGCATTACGTAAGATCATTAAGCTCACAACACCTTAGAAAGTTGTTCAAAAAATAGTGTATGGAATAAAACATAATCGTAAACGAATTCCAATTGGAATCGATTCTAAAATATTCTATGTAATAAGTGCATTGTTCCCAAGATTCTCATCATTTCTTATGACTAAACTAATGAATATAATCTTAAAAGACTAGGTCATTTAGAGTGATATTCTAAACTTAAAGACTATAATGAAACTATGAGACAAGAACGGAAACATGCACTCATCAAACAGGATCAAATGTTTGAGCTTAGAAATTACCAAGCCTATACTCTAATCGAGGCTAAAGATACTGATATCAGAGGATACCAAGGATTTCAACTCGCCTTTGATTTTATCCAAGGGGATAATGATAAACGTCAGAAGATTGCGATGACTGCACCAGTTGTGAATTCTTTCAGTGAACATGGTGTAGAAACGACTTCATTCGTGATGCCTCCCCAAATGGATTATAAAGATGTTCCTAGTCCTGTTCGTTCTGATTTAAAGAAAATCTATATTCCTGAACGAATGATTGCGGTGATTAAGTTTACCAATACACCAAAGTTAGATTCTATTACTAAATATGAACAAAGTTTAAGAGATTGGATTTATAAAAATAACTTAGAAACAATTGGTCAACTACAATTAGCACGATATAACCCACCCTTTATTCCTGGTTTTTTAAAACGTAATGAGTTATGGTTAGAAGTTAAACCAAAGTAAAACACTTCCTAAAAAGAAGTGTTTTTATATGTGTAAGTATAGAGTAACGATTACTTTATCGCCACCTGATTTGCCAATCGCATTACGTATTTTCTTATTAATGGATATTAACTTATCCTCATTTTTACGAGGAGCTAAATTAATATTCTGTATCGGATATCCATCAATGGTTCCTGATACTTTCAAGAATCCCCAACGGCTATCTAAGTCTTTCGTATTGGGTAGTCTTAAGTGATAGGTCCATGCCCCAAAATTCGGTCTATAGACTAATTCAAGTTCAGTGTTCTCAAGAAGTATTTCCATGCTTATAAAATAATTCCAATGAGTGCTCCCACAAGTATCAACCAAGTAGAATTCACTTTTGTTTTAATTAAGACGATTGCACAGACTATGAAGATGATCGCACTTTGCCAATCAATAATTGTGGATAAACCGAGTTTGATTGTGACTGCAGCCATAAGCGCAATCGATGCGATATTAACACCATCTAAAACGATCGAAAGTATTGGATTCTTTCTCAGTTTCTCAAACCAAGGGAATACCAAACCTACCAATAAGAAGGAAGGTAAGAAGATACCCACCGTTGCGGCAATCGCGCCTGGTAACCCTGCAATGACATAGCCGATAAAGGTTGCGGTTGTGAAAACTGGACCCGGTGTAAATTGACCTACCGCTACCGCATCTAAAAGTGTTTGTGATGTGATTGCGCCATATTTTAGAACAAATTCTGTTTCTAAAAACGAAAGTAAAACATAACCACTGCCATATAATACAGATCCTATTTTTAAGAATACTAGGAATAC